>NZ_CP046703.1:6312500-6625000 GCF_009873495.1 Nostoc sp. ATCC 53789
GTAAGTTCGGATTGTTCACCAGGCGATCGTTTTCCTTGGGGTCAGCCACCACTTTTCCCTGTATGACAACATAAGATGTAGTTTTTTGGTTGGCTGGGTCAAAAAAGCCTGCGTTCAAGATAGCTACAGCTCGATGCTTTTGGGCAAATTCCTCTACTGTGGCTACCTTTTGTGATAGTGCAGGAGTTACCAAAAATTTGCTATTAGCTGGAATCAACAAAATGTGAGCGATGCCTTGGGGCAAAGTGCGCTCGAAGTAGCGGATAGTTTTTGGTGGTGAAGATGCAACAGTTGATATTGAAGGTGTTGAGGAATGCAAATTAAACCACAAAACCATTGCCAAGCTAATTAATCCCAAAGTCAGTATTTTAATTTTTCTCACATTTAAATTCACTTGCGGTTAGCTCAAAAAAGTTAATTTAGTTGAAATACTTTAAGCTGAAAAATAAGTGATTAACTTGAATTAGATAATGAATCAGTTAGCCATCTTTTATAACTGATTCCAATTCTGGAGATAGCAAAGATGTGTCTCTAAATGTTGAGGCAGGCAAGTACACTGTAAATTGAGTTCCTCTACCTATCTGACTGTAAACATTAACAAAACCACCGTGATTCTTAATGATACCCAACGCCGTTGAAAGTCCTAAACCTGTACCTTTGCCTATCTCTTTGGTGGTAAAAAACGGTTCAAAAATCCGTTGCTGGACTTCCAACGACATCCCCATTCCAGTATCAGTCACCACGATCGCAACATAAGAACCCACTTTAGCATCAATATTGATCTGGGCAGAATGTTCACCAATCACCAGATTTTCTGCTGCAATCCTCAATCTACCGCCATTGGGCATAGCATCGCGGGCATTAACTACTAAATTTATCAGCACCTGATGTATTTGAGTTATGTCTCCACGAACGTACCACAGGTTTTTAGGGATATCTGCCTGACAGATAATCGATTTGGGGAATGTTTGAGCGATAATTTGCTCAATTTCTGCCATCAAAGGCTGAATTTGCACAATTGTTCGTTTGCCTTCAATACCTCGTGCAAAAGACAATACTTGCTTGAGCAAATTAGCGCCGCGTTTCACATTATTTTCTAAAGTTTGCAGTATTTGCTGACTCTGCGAATCGGGCAATTTCTTCTGCAACAGTTGAACTGACATTAAAATTGGGGATAGTATATTGTTGAGATCGTGGACAATACCGCCAGCTAACGTACCAATACTCTCCAAACGTTGCGATCGCAGAAGTTGAGCTTCCAGTTGTTTTTGCTGCGTAATCTCGGTGTTCACACTCAAAATGGACTTAGTTTGTCCATGATCATCTCGGATCAGTATCCACCGACTTTCAACGATAATTACTTTACCTTCCTTTGTCAGTTGATGCAACTCACCGCGCCACTCACCTGTATTCATCACCTTCAAGTAAGCATCTTCTAGCTGTAGTGAAATATCTTTATACAAAAGTTGCAAAACATTCTTACCCACAACTTCCTCAGCCTTCCAGCCGTAAAGACGTTCAGCACCTTGATTCCAAAACAATATTTGGTTGTGGATATTTCGTACCAAAATCCCCTCAGTTGATACATCCAGCAGCAATCCTTGTTCACGGATTTTCTGTTCTGCCTGTTTTTGCTGGGTTATATCTCGCATCAGCGCCAAATGAATGAATGTACCATCAGATTCGTTACGCAGTGGTACAGCATAAGTTTCCATGTAGCGACGAGTACCTTTAAATCCGACAATTTCAAACTCCAAAGTCCCCTTGTTACCTTGGCAGATACTTTTATGCAAGTCGGCAAAAGCTGCTCTATACTCTGGCACAATTACAGCATCAATTGGTTTGCCAATCAATACATCAGGACTTTCTACTTCCATCATTGCCAACCCTTCGGCATTAATTTCTAAAAGGGTGCCATCCCTAGCAATCAACTTAATACATTCTGGTTCTGCATCTATCACTGCTCGTAAACGGTTTTCGCTTTGGCGTAGGGCCAGTTCCGTCTGCTGAAGTTGCCTGATATAACGCCATAACAAATCATACAGCAGCGCCACCAGAACCAAATCCACAATCGCAGCGATAAAAAATGTGACTATCGCCTTTTGGGAACTTGCTTGCGACTGCTGCATTCCCTGCTGTAATAATTTTTGCTCTACCTCTAAAGAGTCGTAAATCAGCTGTTGAATTTCTTTGCTGCTTTGGTTATCTTTATCAGATAATATTCGCTGCCGAACTGCTTCAAATCCTTGGTTTTGTCTGAGATAAATCTCTTGTTGCAGAATGTTGAGCCTACTGGTAATTTTCGGCTCCAACAAAGAAATCCACTGCTGCTTTTGATGGTTGTCGGCAGTTAATTTCCTAAGAATCTGAATATTGTGATTAGTTTGTTGATAAGCTGCAACATAAGTTTTTAGATCATCTGCATCTGCTGTAATTAGATAATTACGTTGTGCAGTTTCAGTATCTTTGAGTAGAGATTGGATACTTTCAACTTGGGTAATAACTTCATAAGAGGATATCACCCATTGCTGGTTGTGAATCAGCTTAACAGTATTGTTATAAGAGACTACAGCATTGGTAAATACAACTGACAATGCTAAGACGAATATTGCTTTTAGCTTTTGAACTCTATACCATTTTTTGATCATGCGATGCCCTTTCTGCCGCAGATGCCCTCCATCAGTTAAAATTAAACATTAAAAACAAATACATGAGAATATTTTAGGATTTTAATAACACAGGTAAGAAATTACAATCTGTTATAGTCGTAAATCTCTGGATTTTTTGGGATGATGATTTATACATAATACTCAGAAATAAATCCGCTAGTTTTTAATATAAATTCATTTTGAGCAGTAATGTTACCAATGCAGTTTGGATCGGATAAGTTGCCTAGCCATAATATTTGTAGAGATGTTGCGATGCAAAGTCTCTATTCTATGTTTGGCATTTTAATTAACCCCCAATAATCCCTAGGTAGGGGGCAATTCATCTAGACGCAAAGCGGCTTCCCGCATGGTATTGCCCTTAGCTATGTAAAGACTTACGCAAAAATAGCCCAAACCTTGATTTTCCGTAGGGGCAATTCATGAATTACCCCTACTGTGCGTAGTTTTGCATAATTCCTATCATTGAAAACAGCTAAAGTTATTCTGCAATATGCTTGACATGATTCAATCAACATGTTAATAATTATAGTTTGTGGAAACTTTACTTCTTAATATAAGCTCTTGGCTAACGTCATTGTCATAGGTGCCCAATGGGGCGATGAAGGAAAAGGTAAAATAACTGACTTACTCAGTCGTTCCGCAGATGTTGTGGTACGTTACCAAGGGGGTGTCAATGCTGGACACACGATTGTAGTTAAAGGTCAGACCTTTAAACTACACTTGATTCCCTCTGGTATTTTGTATCCAAATACCGATTGCATTATCGGCTGTGGAACAGTAATCGATCCACAGATTTTGATTGCAGAACTCGACCAACTAAAAGAACTAAATATTTCCACTGACCACCTGCTGATATCTGAGACAGCCCACGTAACGATGCCTTATCATCGGTTGATTGACCAGGCATCTGAAGAACGACGGGGAAGCCATAAGATCGGCACAACAGGTCGGGGCATTGGGCCGACTTATGCTGATAAATCTGAACGTACAGGCATCCGAGTTTTAGACTTGATGAACCCGGATGAGCTACGTGAGCAGTTAGAGTGGACGATTAATTATAAAAACGTCATTTTAGAAAAGCTTTACAACTTGCCGCCTCTAGATCCACAAGAGGTTATTGAGCAGTATTTAGGGTATGCAGAACGTTTGCGCCCTTACGTTATTGATACATCGTTAAAGATATACGATGCGATTCAGCGACGGCGCAATATTTTGTTTGAAGGCGCACAAGGTACGCTCCTTGACTTAGATCATGGAACTTATCCTTATGTCACCTCTTCTAATCCTGTTGCTGGGGGGGCTTGCGTTGGTACAGGGGTAGGGCCGACAATGATTGACCGGGTAATTGGCGTGTCGAAAGCCTACACAACGCGGGTGGGAGAGGGGCCATTTCCCACGGAATTGGATGGAGAGTTAGGAGAATTGTTGTGCGATCGCGGTGCAGAATTTGGCACAACCACCGGACGCAAACGGCGCTGTGGCTGGTTTGATGCGGTCATTGGTCGCTATGCCGTGCGGATTAACGGCATGGATTGTATGGCGCTCACGAAACTGGATGTCCTCGATGAATTAGAGGAAATTCAAGTTTGTGTAGCTTATGACATCGATGGTCAACGTAGCGAACACTTCCCCACCAGTTCTCGTCAATTTGCTAGATGTCGCCCCATCTACAAAACCTTACCAGGGTGGAAAGTGTCAACAACCGAATGCCGCACCCTGGAAGACTTGCCACAGCAAGCACTGGACTATCTAAAATTCCTCGCTGAATTAATGGAAGTCCCGATCGCGATCGTCTCACTAGGAGCAAGCCGCGATCAAACAATAATCGTAGAAGACCCCATCCACGGGCCCAAACGCGCTTTATTGCAGGCTGACGGCACACCTGCTACCTTGCTAAGTGCGTAAATTAGTCATTGGTCATTAGTCATTGGTCATTAGCAAATGACAACTGACAAATGACAAATGACAAATGACAACTGACAACTGACAAAGGACAACTTCTATGGCTATTACAGTCGAATCTCTAAAACGTCCAGAAGGCAGCAAGCCAAGAGCTTTGCGCCGTTCTGGATTGATACCTGCCAATTTGTATGGTCATAAGGGTACAGAGTCCATTTCTTTGACCATTGAGGCTAAAACTGTTGAACGTTTGCTCAAAAGAGTTTCAGTCAACAATACCTTAATTGAATTAAACATTGCTGATGCACCCTGGCGCGGCAAAGCTTTACTGCGGGAACTTCAGATCCATCCAGCAAAAGGTACACCCTACCACCTCAGCTTTTTCGCGGTTGCTGGTCACGGCGACACGACTGTAGAAGTACGGCTGCGTTTTGTGGGGACTTCTGTTGGTGTTAAACAAGAGGGTGGTGTGTTAGACACCGTAATCACCGAATTGCAAGTAAGTTGTGCGCCAGAAAATATCCCAGATGTAATTGAAATCGATGTCACTAACCTGCAAATTGGAGACAGTTTGAGTATTAGTGATATACCTTTTCCTGAAGGTGTAACACCTCTAGCTGAATCGGAGCGACTTGTTGTGAGCGTTTTGCCACCACAAATTAGTGCTGAAGATGCTGGAACAGAAACTGAAACAGCTTCTTAAGCTAAGTAAACTGTGTAATAATTTCTGATGATGCCAGGGGGAAAACTCCTGGTTTTTTTGTATTTGAACCGCAGAGGCGCAGAGAGCGCAGAGGAATAGAAATGACAGAAGCGACTCTTCCAGTCTTAATTCAGCAAATGTTGCAGCCTGGATTTTATCCCCATGCGGTAACAGAACCCATTGAACTAATTCAAACTCACGTTTCTTATGTGCTGCTGACTGGGGATTACGCTTATAAGCTGAAAAAACCTGTGAATTTTGGCTTTTTGGACTTTTCCACCTTAGAGAAGCGGCAGCATTTTTGTCAGGAAGAGTTGCGGTTAAATCAGAGGGGTGCTGGTGAACTATATTTAGAAGTTTTGCCTATAACTTTGGTAGGGGAGCAATACCAGTTAGGGGGAACTGCCGAGGCTGTAGAATACGTGCTGAAAATGCGGCAGTTTCCTCAAGAGTCGCTATTGAGTTCGCTTTTTGAACAGGGTAAGTTAGATGAGACACGCCTAGATGAGTTGGGACGGGTAGTAGCTCAATATCATGCCGAAGCACAGACGAATGATTACATTCGCAGTTTTGGTGAAGTGCCAAAAGTCCGCGCTGCCTTTGATGAGAATTATCAGCAAACTGAGAATTATATTGGTGGCCCCCAGACTCAGAAACAATTTACAGAAACAAAGCAATATACAGATAAGTTTTTTGCAGAACGTTCAGAATTATTTGCTAGCAGAATTCACAACAATTATATTCGTGAATGCCACGGGGATTTACACCTGAGAAATATTGCCCTGTGGAACGACAAAATCTTGCTGTTTGATTGTATTGAGTTTAACGAGCCGTTTCGCTTTGTCGATGTAATGTATGATGTGGCGTTCACGGTGATGGATTTGGAAGCGCGGCAACGCAAAGACTTAGGTAATGCGTTTTTGAATGCCTACATAGAGCAAACTGGAGACTGGGAAGGTTTACAAGTGCTGCCTTTATATTTAAGTCGTCAGGCTTATGTCAGGGCTAAGGTGACATCATTTTTGCTAGACGATCCAGGTGTACCTGCGGCGGTAAAGGAAGAGGCGACAAAAACCGCCAGTGAGTATTACAAACAGGCTTGGGAGTACACTAAACCAAAGGTTGGAGAGCTAATTTTGATGTCGGGGTTGTCGGGTTCTGGTAAAAGTACCACAGCAAGACATTTAGCTCGTCAACAGGGAGCGATTCACCTGCGTTCTGATGCGGTGCGGAAACATTTAGGCGGAATTTCCCTGTGGGAAAAAGGTGGCGATGATTTGTATACACCTGAGATGACTGAGAAAACCTACACAAGGCTGCTGGAATTGGGCATTATTCTGGCTAAACAAGGTTTTTCAGTGATTTTGGATGCCAAGTATGATAAACAGCATTTGCGGCAAGAAGCGATCGCTAAAGCTACAAAGTACGAAATTCCTCTTCAGATTATCCAATGCACAGCACCGCTAGAAGTTCTCAAAGAGCGGCTGAACAATCGCACTGGTGATATTGCTGATGCTACCGCCGATTTATTAGCCTCACAAATCAAACAAGCTGAACCTTTCACTGAAGAAGAACAAGTCTACGTAAAGATTTTGGATACAACTCAATCACAAGGGGCACAATTAAAATAATTCGTAATTCGTAATGGGCATACGCCCGGCTTTTCTACGAGACGCTACGCGGAACGCTAACGTAATTCGTAATGACGCTCTCTACGTTCGCGCAGCGTGTCGTAGACAGACGCTATGTTTAGCTTGCTTCCTCATAGAGGTCGCGGACTTGCTAGCGCTATGCTAACGTAATTCGTAATTGAATCGAAAATTACGAACTACGAATTGGTATCTAGTTGATAGCCTTTTTTTTACTATATGGCAGACAAAAAGAACGACTTTTTGAGTATTTCTCCCAGCTTCTTTTCTCAGTTGTTATTTGGGGCATTTTTAACATTTATATTAATAATGACCGGCTCCGCACCAGCCCTAAGCATCTTCTTAGGAATCATGGGCGGTTTCATCTTAAGCTGGATCACGAATGTAACTGATAATAGCCCCCAAGCACCAAATGTAGCCTCCTCTGATGGTGTTGATACAGGACTAAAATACTGGTTATTTTTCATGCTTGGCTTTGTATATTTGGGGTATCCAGCACCCACGAGTATCTTGCTGGGTGGAATAGGCGCTTTAGCTGGAGGCTGGATTACTGCTTGGTGGGGAAGTAAGGAAGAAACTAGAACTCAGTTGCAAGTTGAAGAATTAGAAGAGGGCGAAGTTGAACCAACAAACGAAAGAATCAACAAACGGCAAACAAGAAGAAATACCCGCCGTTACCGTCGCGCTCCTGGAAGTAGTATCAATTTCAAGTTTTGGGAAAGGTAGTAATTTGGGAATTGGGAATTGGGAATTGGGAATTTGGAAGAGGACTTGGGGACAAGGAGAATTGGGGACAAGGGGAAAGACTTGTTTCAAGTTCTCCCTCTTGTCCCCTTGTCCCCCTGCTCCCCATTCCCCATTCCCCATTCCCCACTATGTTTTTATATCTTTCCAAATTACTGCCACTATTTTTTTATCCACTAGGATTAGCCTGTGTAAGTTTGGTAGTCGCATTAGTCACCTTGTGGAAACGACCGCGCACCGCCGCGATCGCAATTGCTTTTGCCCTAACTTTGTTACTATTTTGTAGTAACGCTTGGATTGCTAAATCATTAGTGCGATCGCTAGAATGGCAAAATCTGCCACTCGCCCAAATACCAGTTGCAGAAGCGATTGTGGTTTTGGGTGGCGCAACTAAATCAGCTTTTCCTCCAAGACCTACCGTTGATTTGAGTGAATCGGGCGATCGCGTGATTTATGCCGCACAACTATATCGCCAAAAAAGAGCGCCTATAATCATTCTTAGCGGGGGCCGCATTGATTGGCGTGGTGGCGGTTCACCAGAGTCGGCAGATATGGCAACAATACTTACATCTATTGGTATTCCATCGGAAGCGATTATTCAGGAACCTGAATCTCTCAATACTTATCAAAATGCTGTAAATGTCCGAAAAATTTTAGAATCTCGTGGGATCAAGCAAGTATTATTAGTTACTTCGGCAATGCACATGCCGCGATCGCTTAACATTTTTCAGCGTCAAGGAATTAATGTTATTCCTGCACCCACAGACTTTTTAGTTAGTCAGGGTGAAATGCAAGAACTTGGTGGCACTCCCAAAGCCGCTATACTAAATTTATTACCTGATACTGACAACTTGCACCAATTTACCAGCGCTTTAAAAGAGTATATTGGTTCTTTAATTTATCGCTTACGCGGTTGGCTTTAATAATGTTATGAATTAGGAATTATGAGTTATGAGTTATTAATTATAAAATGCGGTAATTGCCTGAATTCCAAAGTTTTAACTTCAAACTCTTAATGACAAATGATAAATGACTAACTAAATTAACTTTATGTCTAAAAACTTACCTTATATTATGCCATCGCCTCAACCCCAAGTTGAGGAAGCTTTTGCTGCTTACCAAACAACTCACCAGTTCTACCATGAAGTTCACTCAAGGTCAGAGTTTCAGCGTTATTGTGAGTGGTATTATACAACAGCAGAGCAGAACCGCCAAGAGCTAAATAGAATGCGCGGCGAACTGAATATTTTTCAGTGGTTTCGCCGCCGATAAGTGATTTAGATGACTTCTAACTCATTTTCACGTAAATGGGCTTTAAACTTTTTACTAAACTGGACTACAATCGGCAAATTAGCGCTTACGGGTCTGTCTCGCCATTGGGTGGCAATATTGACTACTTCGCCTTCTGTGCCTTTGATGTCAAAAGCCTGATTCCGATGTTCAGGATGATGATACACTACTACCGAATCTTTAACGCGGACGCGATCGCCAACTTTCATAACAACATTTACACCTAGCATTTGCTTTTCCACAAGTATCTGCTACAAAATATATGATTAAATCGGTTAAAATTCTATTTAATCAGCTATTTCTTGACGCTTCACAGGGGTGCGACGGCGCATTGAACCCTCTGCGTCCAGGCACGTCTTAGCAATCCGTGCATAGTTTTCTAACTTTTTTGCCGCGTTAATAAATATTGCCTTCAACCTCTGTTTTGCCCCAAAAACGGGCAAACAAAAGAAAATAAAGCAATACTTCAGATGTGCTTAGTACTTTGGCAAGAGATATAACCCTTTTATTTTCAGGGTAACTGAAAGTTTTCGGGGCATTCTAAAACCCTTCATTTATATAAGGGGTTTTAACATCTGGTCAGGAGAATATTTTACACAATTCCTGGAACAACATGATTAGCGATTCTGCCAAGGAGAGGCTAGGCCAACGCCCCAACCAATCCCAAAAATCCCGAAAAATTCCCTTGAAATTAGTGCTAATTATCCCATTTGTCTTACAAATTGTCGGCGCAGCGGGGCTAGTGGGCTATCTGTCCTACTGAAGCGGGTAATGTCTTAGAAATCTCAGAAACACTCCGATCTGAATCAAACAAGTATCGATTGTACTCATTAATTATTCTAGAGTAACTTGAAGCCAAGATGATTGAGAACTTCCCGCAAGCGATCGCGTCCTCTCAATGACTCAACAGTTGCGATCCTTTGGGCTGAATGTTCTGACCAATCACCAGGGACATTCATCTTTTGTTCAGTATAGAATTCTTTGATGATCTCGTTGTAGTGAGCGATCGCTTCTTCTTGCTCTGACAATTTATAAGTTTCGCGGTGCAACACGGCTGATTGTGGCAATCTTGGCTTAATCGCTGCTTCTACTTCAGGATTTGGATAGCCTACACACAGCCCAAATACAGCATAAACAGAGGAGGGCAAATTCAATATCTCTGCTACCTCTTGCGGGCGGTTCCTGATTCCGCCGATATACACTGTTCCTAAACCGAGTGACTCAGCTGCAACTGCTGCATTCTGCGCCGCCAAAGCTGTATCAACTGTTGCCATCACAAACATTTCCAAGTATTCCAGCGCATCATGAGATATGCCGCGACTGTCAGCAACGTAACTCAGACGCGCCAAGTCTGCTAACCAAACCAAGAATAAAGGAACCTGCTTAATATGTGCTTGGTTTCCCGCTAATTTAGATAACTCTTCTTTACGTTCTGGATCTTCAACTGCTACCACACTCCAGGTTTGTAAATTAGAGGAAGTAGATGCAGATTGGGCGGCTGCAATTAACAACTCCAGAGTTCCTGCTGGTAAAGGATCGGATAGATAAGACCGGATGGAACGATGAGATAATAGTGCCGTCAGAGAATCATTCCATTCAATTTCGGGATTGAAGGGAATTTCACCGTAGCGCGATCGCAGTAGTTCTATAGGATTAGTCATAATCAACTCCCAAATTTTCCGATATTTTATTACTAACACCAATTCCATCTGTAGAGGCATACATCTAGACATGGCTATGCCTCTACAGCAAATTCATGATTCTGGTCTAAATCTTTGGTGAGAATGCAGCATATTGCTCTTGCGTTAGCACTCCATCTTTGACATTAACCTGTTTAGGAATCAGCTTCAACTGATAATATGTATCTGCAACCTTTTGTTGTAAAGCTATCAGATTATCATCAATTGGCACAATTCCAAAAGTTCGCCTATTAGTAGCTTTTCTCATTGTTGCTATGTCAATTGCTAGCACAGATGATAGAGTTTGTGCTACCTCTTCTCGATGCTGTTTAGACCATTCTTCTAGGCTTTGAATTTCTTCTAAAACTGCCTTGACAGTTTGGGGATTTTCAGTGACAAATTTACGGGTTCCCAAATAATATCCTCCCTGTTTATTAATTCCTGTCCCATCAATCAGAACTCTGGCTTTAGTTGCCTCTTGAGCGGCTGCATAGAAAGGGTCCCAAATTACCCACGCATCTACACTACCCTTGACAAATGCAGCGCGGGCATCAGCCGGCGGCAAATATTTAGGCTCAATGTCTGTATATTTTAATCCTGCTTTTTCTAAAGCTTGGACTAACAATAAATGGGCACTAGAACCCTTTTGAAAAGCAACTTTTTTACCTTTCAACTCAGTAAGTTTTTGAATTGAGGAATTCTGGGGAACAAGAATTGCTGAACCAGCAGGACTAGAAGCAATACCAGCGACGTAAGTTAATGATGCTCCTGCTGCTTGGGCAAATATTGGCGGCGATTCTCCTACGTGTCCGAAGTCAATACTACCCACATTCATGGCTTCTAGCAATTGTGGCCCCGCCGGAAATTCGATCCATTCTACAGATATTCCATCTGGTGACAAACGCTTTTCTAAGACACCTTTGTTTCTCAGCAATATATTCGATTTTTGATAGCCAAATCTTAATACTGTGGCTTTACTGGAAGCAGAATTACTAACAGATGTCGCACTAGGATTAGAAGAACTAACAGTCGATGGCGATGAACAGGCAGCAAATAGCACGCTCAGACACAGCCCTGTAACAAAAGCCCCCGTAATTGGCAAAGGAGAAGAAAAGAATAATTTGTGCTGGTTGTTAAATGGGATATTCCTGATTTTTACCAACGATATCCACTTGGCAATGAAACGGCGAAAGATTAGGTTAATCATCAAAATGATTTCTCTGAGCTATATTAATACTACAAACTTATAGGTTTACCGGAGTATATAAATAAATTCAGGTAAACTTGACCAACCTTTGGTCGAGGGAACAGGCATTGTGTTGGACGATGTTTTAAATCCCCATCCAACACCTGCCCTATTGCCTATTCCCTGTTGCCTTTAATAAAAAGAATGGAAAGTGGAAAAACTAATACTTCCTTACTTATTATCCTAGTATCAAAAAATATATTACTAATTCAGCAAATCAGGTTCTTCACGTACAATTCTGTCGTAAAGGGGCTGGAAACTGAACCAACCACTTATACGTGACCCCACTTGAGTTTGTGTCAAACGGGCTGTTTCGTGTTTGATAATAGTGGGTCTACCCGCAGCTTCTGCCAGCAATTGGGCTTGGCACGATCGCTCTAAACTAATGTACCAAAAGGCTGCTTCATCTACCGTCTGTCCCACAGTTAAAATGCTGTGGTTACGGAGAATTATGGCTTTCTTTGGCCCCAAGGCTTGCGCCAGTCGTTGACCTTCAGAAGTTTCTAAAACCACACCAGTGAAATCGTCAAACAGCGCATGATCTTCGTAAAAAGCACATGAATCTTGTGTCAAGGGGTCAAGGAGACGACCTAAACTAGACCAGGCTTTACCATAAAGTGAATGAGCGTGAGCCGCCGCGATGACATCAGGTCGAGCTTCATGAATCTGAGAATGGATGGCGAAAGCAGCTCGATTCACTTCAGCATCGCCTTTAACCACCTCACCTTCTCTGTTAACTAATATCAGGTCAGAAACTCGGATATGACCGAAGTATGTTCCTAGTGGATTAACCCAGAAATGATCTGTAAACTCAGGATCGCGAGCCGTAATATGGCCTGCGATTCCTTCGCTGAAACCAAATTTACCAAATAGGCGAAAGGCTGCGGCTAGGCGTTGCTTGCGGTGCAGGCGTTCGTCTTCAACTCGCTCGAATACAGGGACTTGTGGTCTACTATACCTAGACATGTTCTTTTTCCTCTTCCTCTTTGCAGGGAGCGTTGGAATATCCAGAGCGAAAGAATTTGACGCTATGAGATTCTGGAATGAACTGGTGACGCAAGATACAACCAGTATCATTACCCAAAATATGAATAGATACAGATGCGCTCTGGGATGTAGTTTTGACGGCGTGGATATCACCGTCTGGGGGGAGAAGGCGGTAGATATCGCCTGGTTGAAGGCTACGCACTTCAGTTATTTGTAATTGTGCATGTCCTTCAGTATCGCCGTTATCTACACGGCGGTAGACTGTTTCTTCTTGATTGCCTTTGTATAAACCAATCAATCCCCAGGCTAAATGATCGTGGACGGGAGTCGTAGACCCTGGGGGAATCACTAAACTGAAGACTGACAAAGAACGATCTTTGGCGCGATAAAGTAGCCACTGACCTATACCACCACCCATCTTGCTTTCGGGATTAATTTGGGCAAACTTTTCAGATAGCCATTCCTGTTGGGCAAGCAGTTTTTGAAAATAGGGTTCTAATCTAGCGAGAGTTTGTGTGTGATCGCCAGCAGTGATAGCGCTAATTTCTAGCACTGTTGCTACAAAGGATCGTAGTTCCTGACTCTCAATAAACCATTGGTCTTCTGGCAATGGTTCTAAGATAGTGTGGTTCGTCATCTATAAACTCCTCACTTAGGGAGGCGACTAAGATTAACTAATTCGTAATTCGTAGTTAAGAATTCAATTACGAGTAATTTTAATACTAGGGTGAATTTTGAAGCCAAGTTGCTCCAGTTTTAAATTAGATAAAGACTCCTTCAGAATGATAGTAAAGGGATATCGCTGGAATACGGTAGCTTTACCTTGTGACAATAGCAGCCTAGCATGGCTTATGCGTACTGGATACAATGGTTCTTGGTTGGCATTGAGAATGAATACTTTAGTCATGCAATTTTGAAATAATCAAGTTATTTACAGAAGTCTTCAAATATTTGAGATGGAAAATGGGGAGTAGTTAAATTACTTGAAAAGATTCTACGTACCTACTTTGTAGGAAGGCAAAGCGCATCTGCGTTTCAAAACACTAAGGTATTAATTAGGCAAAGCTGTACTAAGCAATGACAGCTGCTTGTCGCTCCCGTCGTTGCACTTCTGCCCGGACTAGGGGAATCACATCACGACCGTAAGCGATCGCATCTTCTAATGGATTAAATCCCCGAATCAATAAAGTCGTTACTCCAGCATCATAGTAATCCACAAGGGACTCTGCTACTTGCTCCGGCGTACCAACGAGGGCGGTAGTATTACCATAAGCACCAGTAGCGGCAGCAATTGGAGTCCACAAGCGCTTATCAAAAATTTCGCTTTCTTGGGCAAACTGTAATAAACGGCTGGAACCCACTGCTTCGGGACGTGCTGAATTCAAGTAGGGAGCTATCGGCGGTTGATTGTCTGTTTTTGCTGCTCGAATTTCTTTAACACGCGACAGAATTGAATGTGCCCGTTCCCAAGCTTTCGCTTCAGTATCACCTAGAATCGGCCGCAAAGATACACTGAACCGGGGCGATCGCCCTGGTGGTGTTACAGCTTTCACTTCACGTATCCGTTCTTTAATTGCTGCAATAGGTTCTCCCCACATCGCGTATACATCACTGTGCTTTGCACCCACAGGTACTGCCGCACCAGAAGCACCCCCAAAGTACACAGGTATATGGGGCTGTTGCAGAGGCTTCACATCTGAGTAAGCATCTTTCACCCGATAGAATTCGCCCTCATAGTCGAAGGGAGTATCACTCACCCACACTCGGCGCACAATATCAAGGTATTCATCTGTACGGCGATAGCGAGTATCATGGTCAAGCCAATCACCATCGCGTTGTTGTTCAGCATCGCTGCCACCTGTAATAATGTGTACGGCGATGCGACCATTAGTAAAATGATCCAAAGTTGCTGTCTTGCGTGCAAAAAGCGTAGGAGCCACAAAACCAGGGCGATGAGCGATTAAAAACTTCAACCGTTCTGTTGCAGCCGCCGCAAACGCTGCCACAGTTAAGCTATCGGGGCCAGTTGAGCCATAACCAACCAGCACGTAGTCAAAGCCACCATCTTCATGAGCCTTAGCAAACTTGCGAACGTAAGCAGCATCTATGGAACCGCCCGTGATTGCAACTCTTGGCCCATCTAACTCAGATATTTGTCGCGTTCCAATCATTCCAATAAATTCAATTGGCATGGTGCATCTCTTTTTACATTGGGAATTGGGAATTGTTCTCCATTTATCTTTTCTACTTAAATAGTTGGAGGTAAGAAGACATAGTGAAATTTCTGTTTCGGAATATTCTTTTTTCCAATACTTTTAATAACAGATCCTTGTCTGCACCAGCTAGATTAACAGCAAAATTTTTACATACAAATAGGGCAGGTTTACTTATAGAGGAATCGCTATGCATTGATCCGGATAGCGCTAATTAATAAGCTATGAAGGTATTTGATTGAGTGTTGTGGCAATAAAAATAATAACTTTTTGAACTGAGCCAACAACTTTTTTTTACTCCTTTGACTAAAGAAAAGATAAGAATGAGAGTCTAAAAGTAAACTCCAGCACTCTCGTTCTTACCACTCACTAGGGATTTTCAAGGATAGATCAGGCAATCTTGTGAAGTAATCTCACAATAATTCGTTGGATAGGTTTATTGTGCAGTTTTTTAGCTGTGATATTGACTTCTATAAGTACGGCAAATCGGTCGGATAACCGTTGAATCAACTACAAGCAAAAATTATCACATACAAATTAAAAAAGCAAGCCTATTGCTGGCATCTCCAAGTGGGAGCAACACGAAAAATTGGAATTGTCCATTTCAACTCGTGTGTATCGTTCGTCTACAATGCCAAAAAGCAAGGAAAAGCTTTACTTGTAATAACTTATCAACTTCACTTGAAGACTAAAAATATGGTCAACTTAGAAGCAGAAGATCGCAAACAATTAATAACTCTCCTAAAAGATTTACCAGAACTGGCTACAGAGCGATCGCGTCAGCAAATTTTGGAGCTAGCAGGTTTGAAACAGGTAATACCTATGATCAATCTTTCGGGTGCTTCATTTGTGGCAGTTAGTGAAATCGTTAGCTATCTATCTAATTACGGGCGTTTAACCTATGACCATGAGGCGCTGGGCCTGTTATTAAATACTTTAAAAAGCCTTATGGGAGTTCAGCAGCAAGAATTTTTGGATATGCTGCTGACTAAGTATGACATGATGACCCCGATTGCAAGATTACCTAGTATCAATGAGTGGCGAGGGGGTAAAACGACTTCAGATGCATTAGAGAAAATAATTGGTGAGAATACTCTACGCCCAATCTCATTTTTACAGCAGGGACTTCAGGTAGCGCGGTCAGTTGCCTATATTGGGGTAAGAACTAGCCAAGAACGCTGGTCAGGAACCGGATTTCTTGTGGCTCAAGATTTATTGTTGACTAATAATCATGTTCTGCCTAGCTCAAATCTACTGGCAGATACAATTTTTCGTTTTAACTACGAAGAGAATTTTCAGGGAGAAGCTCAACAAACTGATGAGTACCGCCCTAAACTCAATGGAGCTTTTCATACGAACCAAGCTCTTGATTACACTTTAGTTCAACTCGGAGGAGAACCTGGAAAAAAATGGGGTTGGTTGCCACTTACATCTAAAGCGATTAGTGTTGGTAGCCGAGTTAATATAATTCAGCACCCATCAGGACAACCTAAGCAGATTTCGCTTCAAAATAATTTTGTTCAATATGTGGGCGGTAATGTGGTGCAGTATATAACTTCTACCTTACAAGGCTCCTCTGGTTCTCCAGTTTTTAATGATGGTTGGCAGATTGTGGCTCTACACCATGCTGGTGGTAATATCCCTGAACCAACAACTCAGCAGCGTTACTTTAGAAACGAGGGGATACAGATAGAAAGTATCTTAGCCGATTTACCTCTGGAGCTTGTAAACTTGCTTAAAGTGGCAACTAATACCTCATTTTAAAGAGCTTTCACAAGTATCTAAAGTTCAATAAGTATGAATATCAAATCCCATCTGCTACAGTTACTAGTAAAAATGCCAAACACTCAAACTGTTGGAGAGCGTAGAGCGCTATTGACTTTCACGGGATTTGATTATCTAAATACTAGGATAAATGAAATTCAAAGCAGTAATATTGCCTTTTTTAATGAGTTGATTGAACTTATATTTTCGGAAGGACAAGATAAATTATTATATTTTATTAAAACACTTGCAGATAGTGAATTTATTGGGTTAGAAGTTAAGCAAAAACTCAATGATATCATTACAAAAACTTCGTCTTTAGAACATAAACAATGCAATAGTGAATTTATCGAGCAGAATAATACTCAATCAGTTAGTATTATTTATACTAGCAGCCGAAATGAGGAAAGCTTAGAGGAACAACAAGATAAAAAGTTGCTTGTTCCACCAATTATAGGAACTCAGCCTTTTGAATTTACAGTTGTGATAGTAGATGCCCAAGGCAAAGAGATTAAACGTAGTCGAAGACAAAACTACTACTTAGCTCAAGACCTTGGTAACGGGGTAACTTTAGAAATGGTCTATATTACAGGTGGAGAATTTTGGATGGGTTCACCAGAATCTGAAGGAAGGCGATACTCCAACGAAAGACCTCAACATCAGGTAACAGTCAAACCATTTTTGATAAGCAAGTACGCGATTACACAAGCACAATGGAGAGAAGTTGCTACTTTGCGAGAAGTTCGTCAAAACTTAAAACTTCGGCCGTCACGTAACGGAGGCAAAAGTCATCCTATTACCCAAGTTTCTTGGTTCGATGCTGTTGAGTTTTGCGATCGCTTATCTGAAAAAACAGGCAAACAGTATCGTCTTCCTAGCGAAGCAGAGTGGGAATACGCTTGTCGTTCTGGAACCATAACTCCTTTTCATTTTGGAGAAACTATTACTTCCGATCTAGCTAATTATGATGGTGGTTACTCTTATGGGTCAGAAAGAAAGGGAATTTATCGTGAAATAACTACTCCTGTGGGTAGTTTGCAGATTGCTAATTTTTTTGGACTATTTGATATGCACGGTAATGTTTGGGAGTGGTGCTTAGACCATTGGCATGAGAATTATAATAATGCACCGAATAATGCAGATAGTTGGCGAGATAGTAGTGATAATCAAATTTATGTAATGCGTGGTGGATCATGGCGCAATGATCCGTACCTTTGCCGATCAAGTTCCCGCTTACAAAAAAATGCGAGTGAGATGTCCAACCATGTTGGTTTTAGAATTGTTTGCTCTCTCTAGACTGATACATTGTAAATTTTTGTCTAATTTATTCATCACTTATGCTATTTCATCTTCCTCTAAAGATGAATTATCGATGGTGAGGTGTTGATGCTTTTTGCGTGCTGCAAGAGTTTGGCGATATTCGTATGCTTGAGGCGCTGGTTCAAATATATCAATCCTCAAAACGCCAGTTGCTTTCTGAATTTCTTTGACAGCTTGCTCAATCTCATCCATTGAAACTTTGAAAAAATCTCTCTTTGGGTTAACTGTATTCACTTTTTTATCATCAAAACGTTGATGCAAGCGCTGCAATGTATCAAAAGCATCTTCAGAGAATATTTTGAAGTGAACATCAAATTGAAATGGAACTGCGGGGTTCATGTCCCTAATATATTCATCTTCTCTATTACGAACGGTTCTACATATTCGGTATACATCCCGTTCAAGAGAGCCTATATTAGAAATTATATAAATGTATCCCGATTTGAGTCTTCTAGATTCAGAAAGAGCATTTTCTTTATCACTGCGATCTTCAGCAACTTGTCGTTCTAGTTCCTGAATTTTAAAATATAGTTGTTGTCGCTTTTCGCCTTCAGTCAGTTCTATTTCTTGTCTAACTTTCTCAAGCTCTTGTTGATGAAGTATTTCTCTTTCTTCAGCTTCTTCAGCTTTCTGTCTGGCCTTGTCAATTGATTCACGTTCTTTGTTTTGCTTTTTATTTTCTAGCTCTCTCTCGCGCTCTTGCTGTTTTTTATCTTCTAGCTCATACTGTAAATCTAACTCAATTAATTTCAGTTGCAAATATTCTTCTGATATTTTTGAATTTAAGGTTTTTAAACATTTATTATATTTATTAAATGTATTATTTATTCTCTTTTTCAAAGAGTCAACATTGTTATATCTAACTTCTTTTACCGCATACTTACATCGTTCTTCAAACGCAAGTTCAACCAATTTGAGAATGTCGTTTATCATTTTGTCGCCTTTTCTTGTACTATCACCAACAGTCCATTTAGTATCACAAATATAGGCTTGGTTATTTTTTACCATATTTTCCTGCTTTAACTTGATATTCTTCAGCCTATGTATGTAGTCTTCAGAACTGATAAACTCATACTTTGGCTCATAATAATCTATAGATTGAAGATAGACTTTTGCATCAAGTTCAGAAAATTGCTGCTGAATATTTATGATTTGGGTATTAAGAGATAGCTGTTTATTTTCTAGTAAATCAATATTTGATTCCAACTGCCGTTGATACCCTTCTTTGTCAGCTAATGTATCATACCTACGTAACTTCTCCCTCACCTGAGACTCTGCAATTAATGCTTGTACTAATGCAGCAATAAGTCCGGCTACTAATACCAATAATCCTAGAAGTGTTAACGACATTGAACCTAGTATTACACTTGTGTACCCTTTAACTTAGCTTAGAATATTTTTTTAGACGTGTGACCAAATAATTAGTCATCGTCGATGAGATATTCTGTCAAAAGGGCGTAATTGCTTTTAAATACAAGGTTTTTTTAAACTGTGGATGCTCAAAATGAAGTTCTCTAGCGTGTAGATGTAAGCGACTGGTAACTGCATCGCATCCATAAAGGCGATCGCCTAAAATAGCAATTCCAAGTCCTCGCACATCAGCCGCATGAACCCTCAATTGATGGGTGCGTCCTGTGAGTGGCGTAAATTCTAAGCGTGTGTAATCTTGTTCTCTTGCCATTACCTGGAAGTTTGTCAAGCTGGGTTTACCGTTTTGCCAATCAACTTTTTGATAAGGGCGATTTTCAGGATCTCCCCATAATGGCAAATCAATTACACCTTGTTCCGCGATCGCAACACCTGAAAGTATGGCTTCATAAACCTTGTGAACCTGGCGTTGCTGAAACTGCTGGCTGAGTTGCCGATGAGTTTGGCGATCGCGTGCTACCAACAAAATCCCAGAAGTTTCCTGATCTAGGCGATGCACAGATGCAAGCGCCATACCATCTGGTAACAGATGACGTAAGCGACTCAAAACACTATCTTGGCGATCGCGATAACGCCCAGGTACCGAAAGTAATCCAGCAGGTTTGTTTACAGCAATTAACCATTCGTCTTCATAAATAATCGGTAAAGTGACCTCTCCCCAAACCCCTCCCCTATCAGGGGAGGGGCTTCTTACTCCCCCTTCCCTTGCAGGGAAGGGGGGGTTAGGTTTTAACCCTGAGAGCAAAAACCCCATCAATGGCTGACATCGTTCGATACACGCGCCATAAAATTCTCCCGGAATTTTATCCTGATTTACTGAAGACGCACCCCACCAAAACTCTGCCATTGCTAGTGGTTTTAAATTATGTGTTGCTGCATAATGCAGTAATTTTGGGGCACAACAGTCGCCTGTGCCAGTGGGCGAACCTCCTGGCATCAATTGCTGTAATGATAGCGATCGCCCGGAAAAATTAGTCAGGCTGTAGCTAGCGTGCATCTGAGCTTGTAATTCACGGGATAGGGCTTTACGCTGTTGTTTCAGTTCGCTAATTCGCGCATCCGTTGCTGCAATTAACTGCTGGAGAGGCTGTAATACTTCATTTTGCTGGCGTTTAAGTTGTCGTCGCTCAATTCCTTGCTGACGACTTTCTTCGTCGAGTTGTTCAAGGGCGATCGCGAGTGCTTCTGGAGGGAGTGTATTGCAGATTTGTTGACGTTTTTCCTGTCGTTGGTGTTTGCAATGACGATGGCGATCGCTCATTTCTTGCAACTGTCGCTCAAATTCATCAGATAGGGTTTTATAGTGCTGGCGTTCGGTTAGTTGCTTCAAACAAAGAATTTCCTGTTTAATCTTATCCAACTCAGCTAAAGTGCGGGCTTCCTCTAAAGCAACTTCGTCTCGTCCTGGAATTGGTGGAACCCAACCTGTAACCAAACTGCAACCATTCAAAAGACCGGAAAAGGCTTTCAATACCCGTTTTTCGCCATTAGGAAGTTCAACCAACAGTATTCCATACATCTTACCTTCACGAGAATAACAGTCATTTTTTGCAAGTTGTTGCATGAGTCCGTGAGCGATCGCTTCGGACATTGAGGTGCGGGGTAATCTTAAGCGATGTCTACGACTGGCTACGCCTACGCCACTTTCAAGACAATGCCCTTCGTACCAATAACTCGGAGATAAATCGCTGACAGCAAAATCGCAGTCGATGAAATCTGAAAGTGCGTGCAGAACTACCATACAGCGTTTATAGGAGACTTTTAACTAGCAAAGACAAAATTTATATTTAATTTTGAGAAGTCAACGGTAAGAAACTTGTTATTATCCAAATTTAACGAAGGAATCAATGTAGACAGTTTACTAGTTACATCAGATAATTGATCAATTACACTATCAGGAACATTGCTTATGTAGATATCAGAAGCACCACCGAATATTGTCTCTAATTGTACTGGAGCTAGCCCGTGCAGAAATATTTCTACATCAATAGAACGTAAGTCAGAAATTACTATTTTAGCCATTACATTACTTTTTTGAATCAGAAATTTTTTGATTTCAACATTGCAAATTGTTCTCTGATTATTTACCAGCACTCAGAGTCCAACAATCATTAATTGAGTCAAAAGTCCTCTTGTTTCGGTACATCTTGTTTTTTGAGGAGTTGGTTTGACTCTTCAATTTTTACACTATCAACTATAATTTCAATAGTTCGTATATGAAGCTTTTATGTTGAAAAAATATTTTATATAAAGATTTAATAAAAGAATTATCTCTATGTATAAATTTTCAGGACACAATCAAATTAGTTTTGTCTTAAAATTAACTGTCAAAAGTGAGATATTTAAACTTATATAGTCTAAGATAATGACTTGCTATTTATCATTAAATACTATCCTATATAAGGACTTTCTGCATTTTAACTGTGCTATATACAGACGTACAGAAAGAATTACACTAGCGATGAATATATAAATCATTTATCACTTATATCGTATTAATTATTTCTCGGTAGTTTGACAACGTAGATTAAAAACTACTAGATAAAAAGCTAATATTTTGAGACAAAAAAAAGTTAAATATGTCTTAATAGAGCCTAAACAAAAAACAAATTAAAATAGGTTATAGTACTTTACTAGCTAGCTTTCACGTCAAGAGAACTTCAGACAACCTTTACAGCCATGTCGCTAGTGTAAACGCATCTAAAGGCTAATAATCCTTTCATAGTAAAAGTTTGCAAGTTTTAGAATTTAGCCAATTTTTTCATCAAGATTCTTATCCAGCAAGGGTTTTAGAAATCCTGTGAGTTCTCCCTAATCAGTACTTTAGTTCTTTGCTTGAAGGTAAACAAGATCCCAAATTTGAGAAAAAACTAAATTGCTGCTCGAATTAATAGTTTTTTTCTTAACTCCTAGAGATTTTAAAAATCAGATTACACCTGTTTTGATTAATCATGTAAAATGAAATTGCATTTATATTGTGAAAGGAAATAAAAACATGCCAAAAATAGTAGTTTTAAGTTTACACTATATTAGTGTAAAGGCATTGCAAGACAATCTAAGTCCTACAGAAGTATCTACTGTATGGGGAGGTTCTCCGTACATTTATATATCTAATAACAGTGACTCCGTAAATATAAATAGCACAGGTACAGGAGACATTAAACATGTAGGTACAGGTGGCTATAGCATTAATGATAGTAAGTTCAACACTATAGACTATTCAAGGTCAAATTACAATAATTTTGGTGTAATGTACGTAGGTTCGATGGGGCACTAAGGCAAACGCATTTAAGAGGATGTTTGAACAGTTATCTTTTCAGTATCAAAAGTTTTAGATACCTCTGAATCCCCCTTGCTAAGGGTGACTTTAATTCCGCTTCCTCTCACTTAAAAAGCTACGGTGTACATACAATTCTTTTAGAATTGCCCCAAAGGTTTTAGATCCCACACCCCCTTTTTAAGGGCGGTAATAAATGTCAAAATCCCCCTTAATAAAGGGAGATTTAGGAGGATCACGCGATGTTTTGCTTCGTGTGTATAGATGTGTGTACTTCGTAGCCTAAAAAGATAGATTAAGGGGCATATAGTGACAGTTAAACACTTTTCAATAAAATCCTGAACCACCAAATAGTCTAATGGCTAAAATAGTAATTTTTAACCTTTCTCTAGATGATGTAGAAACATTTTGCAATCCCCTATATTTAGTGCAATTAGATACTATATTTGGGGGAGTTGATAACGTCTACATTAAGAACTTTAGTGATAGTGTAAATATTGGAGTAAGTAGCTCAAGCACTACAAATGAAGGTGCAAATTCTTATAACTTCCGCGACAATAAGATTTACACTATAGACTATTCAAGATCGAACTATAATTGGCTTCTTGTCCTGATGCAACTATAAAGTTAGTAGCGTCGCTGCCTGTTCTTCTCAAACCATTACCTTCTAATACCAATTTTTTATGAAGCTGCATAGAATTCGATCCCCCTAGCCCCCCTTAATAAAGGGGGGAACCGGAAAAACATCTATCAAAGTCACCCTTTTTAAGGGGGATTTAGGGGGATCAAGATATGTGCAACTTCATATTAAATTGGTATAAGTTAATTAATTTGCAGAGCAAAAAATGGCTCATAAAATCGAGATTGAATCTATCATAGGGCGATCTCCATTTTACTTGAGGCGATCGCCTCAAGTAAAAAAGAGATAGAGTTAGTGCGGATGCTGTGGTGATTGAGTCTACAAATTTGAGCGTCGATGAGTCTCTGTTAATAGGTGAATCTTTCCTATCCGCAAGCATTCAGACGAAATCAGACGGACAACAAGCCAAATAATTTTCCTGAAAAACAACATGACTTTAAATTTGCATTTTTGGCACTGGTAGACATGTCTGACTCGGTGTGTTCAACTGTAGCGCCAGCAATTGCCAAGGTTACACTGCTGATATTTGGGTTGTGATGTTAACCAGCAGGAATAGATGAATCACTCTCTGGTGGATTGTCTTGTGTTGGTGGAAGCGGTTGTTCAGATGCGTTATCTTCTATAGTTGTAGATTCTGCCTCTTTTGTCATACCATGCTGCTCTTGCCCTCTAAGCCCAAGATATGTTGCAGCACTGATTCCTTGTAGTGTCAAAAGTGTTTCATCAAATTCCGGCATTGCCAGATTTTTAATGACCTCCCAAACAAAGAAAAGCCCAATCGCAACTGTCCAAATAAATGTTTGGAAGCGGTGAAAGTTAACTCCATTAATATCCGATAATATATCATAGAAAAAACCTTCAGAAATGCGTTGACTACCTTTTCTCTTTTTCTCATTACCCTGACCATCAATTAAGGAAGTACCAAACGCAGTGATAGAATTGATTCCCAATAATATTAGTGATTGTTGAGTCAAAATATTAGTATAATCCCCTGTTATGCCATAGATAATCAGGTAAGAGCCAAAAATGATAAATGTCCAAAAAGCAAGTTGAGATATCGATAAACTGAACGGGTTTTTGTTTAGTTTTTTTCTACCAAGAAAAAATTGAGCAATTCGGGTTTTTCGATCTTCTTTTTCAAGTTCCGCCTTTTCTGGAATCAACAATTCTTGGCTACCAATCACCTCTTTTTTAGAGTAAACCCCTTCTATTCCAGGGCTACGAAGAGTGCTTCGGCAATACCTAATGAATATTAATATAATAGACAGCACTAAAAGCAGACACAGCCAAAATCGCCATGATAACAGAACTATTTTTAATTGAGGAGGTGATAGAGGATTGCTCACCGGAATCGCCAGTTTTCTGGGACAGCCTACCCCCGCTATTACGTTAATACTGTATCTATTTGCCTGGCTAAGAAGCGTATTCCATGCAGCTTGAGACGAGTCGGTACGTTCAAGCCGAAAAGCTAACCAATTATCATCAACAATTTTTTGTTGATCTTTACCCGGAACCATGACGATGACTGGTTCTCCGTGAACATCCTCTAGTTCATAACCATCCAGGTACAACACTAATTGTCGAGGATCAAATGAATTGCTGGCATTAGCCGTTGTATTTTTGATGGCTGCTGATAATCCTTCAACTCTTACCCTGATGCGATCGCCCATCTTAACTAGATTACGACCATTGTCGGCAATGACTTGTTGAGTTTTCAGACTAGGAGGCACTGAACATATCTGAGGCGATGCAAAATTTACAGAAGGGCCATCTGAACTATTTTGAGCAATTACTGCAAAGTTGATAGAAACAATCAACAGAAAGACCAACAGAAAAATAGCAGTAAATCTTTTAACATTTTTATACATCGCTCGGTATTCCACCAACAGTGATTACTATGTCGGTAGTGTAACCATACTTGAGTCATTCCGTATATTAAAAAATTTGTCTGAAAAATAATACCTCTGGCAAAGAGAGAATCAAGACAAAGGAACCGGCACTTTTGTCTTTTTATGTGATTGCATGGCGGCAGTCACGCATCATAAAAGGTATTTATTATTACTAGTGAGTAGGCAACCTCTTTAGATTAAGGGGAAAAGGTTTGAATTTACCCCTTCCCCAAGCGATATGTTGCCAAATTTAAACCGTCAATGTAAAACCCTTGAATGTCGCATCCAGAATATTATTACCTAGAAGCTTAACTTGAATTCCTCCAATGACTACCGTCATAACTGCCTCAGATACTTCGCGTTCTTCAACTTGATTGTCAGGCTGTAAGTCAACAATTGCGATCTTGGACATATTTTTTTGCTTAATATTTTCTAAATTCCAGCAAAATTTTCATCTAATTAACTAACAAGCTCATCAACCAAAAGTTATAAGTCCAATGTTTCCAAGTTTTTTAAATAGACATTAGTGTTATTCAAATATAAAGCTAAGGAAGGTCAAAATTATGGCTGGTACATGCGGACTCACGCTAGGCAAATATGCACCTCTCCACAAAGGGCATCAATTGGTAATTGAAACTGCTTTAGCAGAGATGGATGAAGTGCTGGTGATGATTTACGAGTGTCCAGAGGTGACTGCGATTCCTTTAACCGTTCGAGCTAACTGGCTGCGGAAAATTTATCCTCAAATCCAGGTGATTGAAGCTTGGGATGGCCCAACTGAGGTTGGGGACACTCCTGAGATTAAGAAAATGCATGAAGATTACATCCTGAAACAACTGGAATCAAAAAAAATTACTCACTTTTACTGTAGTGAATTTTACGGTGAACACGTAAGCCAGGCACTAGGAGCAGTTAATCGACTTGTGGATTGCGATCGCAAAACTTTTCCAATTTCAGGAACGCAAGTCAGAACAGACACTTACGCAATGCGGGAATATTTACATCCTGATGTATACCGCGATCTGATCGCTAACATTGTTTTTCTAGGCGCTCCTTCAACTGGTAAAACCACCATTGCATCACAATTAGCTAAAGAGTACAACACTGTATGGATGCCGGAGTACGGACGCGAGTATTGGGAAAAAAATCAAATCAACAGACGACTTTCGCTCTTGCAACTTGTGGAGATTGCTAAAGGGCATTTAGAACGTGAAGAAGCCTTATTATTGCAAGCAAACCAGTACTTATTTACAGATACCAATGCCTTGACAACCTATCAATTCTCGTTGTATTACCACAAAACTGTTGCCCTAGAGTTAGCAGAACTTGCCCATCAAGCCATATCGCGCTATGATTTAGTGTTTTTTTGCGATCTAGATATACCCTACGATGATACCTGGGATCGCTCTGGAGAAGCAAACCGTAGCATATTTCAAAAACAAATTGAGAGCGATTTAATTGTGAGAAAAATTCCATTTTTTCGCTTGTCTGGCGACCTCATGACACGTATTAGTATTGTTAAAAAAGTATTGTCTTGTTACCAGAAGTATGCCAACTTAGGAGAGCTATTTTTCAATAAAATTATTTTATAAAGTGTATCAATATGCTGGAATTTTGGAGCGTAAATACTATAGCATTAAATCTGATAGGATATCCCATGAGTTACATAGAACTCTTGGGAACTGTCTTTTATTTATGGTCAGCGTGGCTAATTTCTCAAAGGAAAATTCTGACTTGGCCTGTTGGGATAGTAAGTGTATTGCTATACATGGCGCTTTTCTATCAAATCCGTTTGTATTCGGATTTTTTAGAACAAATCTACTATTTAGTTGTTAGTGTATATGGCTGGTGGCGATGGAGTACACCTGATTCTAGTAAAGTTTTGCAGATTCGATATAGTCCACCGCGTAAAATTTTTTTGATTGCGGCAATCACAGCAGCAATTTCGTTTGCAACGGGAGCTTTGATGAGTCAAATTCACCTGTTACTCCCTGCAATATTTACAGAAAAAGCTTCTTTTCCTTATTTAGATGCACTCACAACAATCATGAGTTTTACTGCTATGTGGCTCATGGTGCAAAAAAGGATTGAAAGCTGGTATTACTGGATTATCGTTGATGTTATTGGTATTTGGTTGTACTACGTCAAAGAAGTTAAATTTATTGCTTTTTTGTATGTAATTTTGCTATTAATCGCAATTAACGGTTCAATATCTTGGCTAAAGACAGCTAAAATACAGGATTGAAAACCCCTGTATATATTTTCTATTTCGTAGTGTCATGGCACAGTTAAAATAGTGCATTAGATGTAGGTTGGGTTGAGCAACACGAAACCCAACATTGATCGGATCGGTTAAGGCAAGAGACACGATTCATTGCCGTCTCTACAAAATACTGATTATTGTAGAGACGGCGATTTATCGCGTCTTTGTAATTTAGAATTTTCATCAAAAAACCTCAACTCAACCTACAAATTTTTCGCAACAATTTAGCCTCGCTACGCCACTACAAGAGTATTTTTAAAGAGTGTTAATTCTTTGCAAACCAGTGTAAATATTGAATCGTTCTCCCCGCAGAAATCCAATTAAGGTAATCCCAAATTCCTTGGCTACAGATACCGCCAAACTACTGGGAGCAGAAACAGAACAAACAATGGGAACTCCAGCAGTTGTAGACTTTTGCAAAATTTCAAAACTAGAGCGTCCACTGACCAGCACAATACAATTATTTAAAGGCAATTCGTCACTGAGAAAAGCTGTACCAATCAATTTATCTAAAGCATTGTGTCGTCCAACATCCTCCCACAGGTTTAACAAATTACCTTGAGTATCGAAGATAGCCGCAGCGTGCAAACCTCCTGTAGCTGTGAAGATACCTTGAGCAGCTCGGAGCTTATCAGGTAGGCTGTATACGATCTCAGGTGTTACTGTCGGCCCAGAAGGAATCACTGGACATCCCCGCAGACGCAAAGCCTCAAGACTAGCTTTACCACACACCCCACAGGCGCTACTAGTATAAAAATGACGCTCCAAAGGCTGTAAATCTGGAATCAGCCCATCCCGCAATTCTACATTTACAATATTATGGCGTTGCTCACCATCTACTAATTCATCAACACAGTAGCTGATACGCCGGATATCTTCTCTGCGGCTAACGACTCCTTCACTGTAGAGGAAACCAGCTGCTAGTTCAAAATCTGCACCTGGTGTCCGCATTGTTACAGCTACCGTCTTCTGGAAAGGAACAAGACGAATTTCTAAAGGTTCCTCAGTAGTGAGATGATCTAAACGAGGCCGTACTTGACCTTTTTCCACTACCCAAACAGTGGCTTTGGTTTTGCTTTTAGTTGGCATTGTCAAATTTATGTAAGAGTTGGTAAATCGAAATTTTGATACTAATCTGGGAATAGAGTAATGCTATTTGTATATCAGATGTCTCTTTGATTCTCACTAACTACTTTGTGCAGTCGATCTAAATCGGGTAGGTTTCTATTTAGGAAGTAAAATGAACCTAATATTTTTGGCTTTTAGAAAAATTTTATTTGCAATAGTCTTCGTGATTTCCCTTGCTTTTGCAGGATATCTAGTGAGTAATAACATTAGTCAAAGAGTAATTGAAAAATCTTTTGCTAAACAAGTCATATCTACCTCCACCGTTGGAAAAAGTTCTCAGCTACAGACACTTTTAAATGACATAGTTGCAGAAGAAAAAATCCCCGGCGCAGTAATGTATATTTCTACACCTAACGGTTCTTGGGTGGGAGCCTCTGGTGTCAATAACTTGTCAACTAAAACTCGGATGAAACCCACAGATGGCTTTTCCATTGCCAGTATGAGTAAAACTTTTATGGCGGTGGTGGTGCTGAAATTAGTGGAGCAAAGGAAGATAGAATTAGATCGAGCGATCGCAACCTACTTACCAAGAGACATAACTCCTCATATTGTCAACAGCGACAAAATTACAGTTCGTCAACTACTCAACCATACCAGTGGTGTTGCTGAATACCTGAATACAAAAGAGTTTATTCAAGCTACTGCCAAAAGAAGCCGCTCACAGCCTTGGACAGCCAGAGAAGCTATTCACTATATGTACCAGGAACAACCGCAGGCAAATCCTGGAGAAAAATTTATTTATACTGATTGCAACTACATTCTTTTGGAACTGATCGTTGAAAATATAACTAGGGAAACTCTCGCACAAGCAATCCGCAGTCAGATTTTAAAACCATTAGGATTAAAACACACCTTCACGGAATTGCGCGAACCAACAATTGGAGAAGTAGCTACAGGTTATAGCGATCGCAATAAGGATGGTAAGTTAGATAGCTACGCCGAAGTGAATGATGGCAACGGTTTAGGAGATGGTGGATTGGTTTCAACAGCAGAGGATTTAACCAAGTTTACTAAAGCGTTATTTGTCAAAAAAAGCTTACTTTCCTCGAAGATGATGAAAGAAATGCTGAAATTTAAAGATAATGGTGAAAGCTATAGTTATGGGTTAGGTGTAGAACGGTTCTCATCTCCTTTGGAAACAGCAATTGGCCATAGTGGTATAGCTTATGGCTTCACAACATTGCTGGCATATCTCCCCAATCAAAATACCACTATAGTAGTGCTGCTAAACGATCAGGGTGTTGATATTAAATCAATAGCTAGGACAGGTTTAGAGGTTATTAGTAATAAATAATAAGTAAGTTGGCATAATAAAATAAAACTATGTAAATAAAAATGAACTAGCTACCCTTACCTTTACCCAAAATTTCAAGCGTTTTCTCTTTGGCGTTAAAATCACGCACATTTAGATTGACTATTCTGATTCTAAGATTTAATGTCACCGCACAGGGTAAGGCATTTAGCGATGAAGGTGGTGCTTGATGTCACAGGCGGAAATATCAGAAAGGTGTTGACGCGCTAAACGAAGCTATGACGTTGGCGTAGCCTCTCGTTCGCGTTAGCGTCTCTGAAAGAGAAGGCTTTACGCGGCTATACAGACAATAAAATTGCTGATTACCAATAGCATCAGGATTCATAATTATTGGCAAGCAAGTATGGTAATTCAATAATGACTTCGGTTTTTATATTTAATTGCGAAATAACTTGAATACTTCCTTGATGATTTTGGATAATCTGATAGCAAACAGTTAAACCTAAGCCTATACCTTTACCAACAGATTTAGTAGTGAAAAAGGGATCAAATACTTGGGAAATATTTTTATCATCTATACCTATACCATTATCAATAATTTTAATTGCCACACTATTTTTAGTATCTTTAGTTTGAATTATAATTTTTTTATCCAACTGTTCTGAATGTAATTCCAAAGCATCTATCGCATTTAGTAAAATCTGCATAAATACTTGATTTAGTTGTCGAGGATAACACTCAATTAAGGGAAAATTGTCATATTCTTTAATTACCTGGATAACTGGACAATCATGATGAGGATTCAGACGATGCTGTAGCAGCAACAAAGTACTATCAATTCCTTCATGAAGGTTAACTTTTTTGATCTCGGCTTCATCATGCCGAGAAAAATTTCTCAAAGAGAAAATAATCTCTTGAATTCGATTAGCGCCTGTATCCATAGAAGCTATAATTTGAGGCAAATCTTTTATTAAATAATCAAGTTCAATTTTTTCTGTATAGGTTTGAATCTCTGGATCTGAATAGCGTTGCTGATACCTGAAGATGAGATTGAATAAATCTTGAGTATAGTTGTTGATGTGAGTGAGATTAGCATAAATAAAATTAATTGGATTATTAATTTCGTGGGCAATACCAGCAACTAGATTACCTAGTGAAGACATTTTTTCTGTTTGAATTAAGTGCGATTCTGCCATTTTTAAATTATCTAAAGCTGTATGCAATTGTTCAGTTTTCATCTCTAGTTCCTGATTTTTTTGTAAAAGTTCTACTGTCCGCTCTTGCACTCTTTCTTCCAATGTTTGACGAGCTAGTTCTAATTCTTGAGTGCGTTGCGCTACCCTTTGCTCTAAATTATTGATTAGGGTTGTGAGAGAATTAGCCATTTCCTGGTAAGCATTAGCCAACTGCCCAATTTCACCACCATTTTTAACATTAGGAATGGGGCTACTCAAATCACCTGCTGCTAAAGTTTTACTACGCTTTGCAAGTTGGATAATTGGGTTACTAATTTGTTGAGCTAGTAAATTAGCAATTAACACTGACAGTAGCACTGCTAAACTTAACCCCAACCAAAACAAGCGGGTAAGAGTTAGCTTCGCCTCCTGAAAATATTTTGCTACAATTTGAATCTTGACAATAGCAATAGCCTTATTACCAGAATATATGGGAGCATAAATTGTATTTAATCCCAAATCTGGCTGAATCCGATAGACAGAGTGCTTTTGAGAAATATTTGGTAAAATTTGAGAATCAAAATAAGTTTTTTCCCAAATGTCTGGTTTCCAATCATAACTACTAGAGACGAAAAACTTTCCATCTAAAGAAATTATTTCCAGTCTGGTCGTCGGCTGGGAATAATTTAAAAATTGTCGGAGCCATACTTTATCCATTAACTGTCCTGCAATTAAAGTTCCGAATGGCTTTCCAGTTCCATCACTACGGTAAATAGGTGAGCCTCCCAACAATACTAATCCTTGTGTCCCTGTATCAATTAACTCATGAGATAATTTATTCTGGTTATTTAAATATTTGATTTTTGCTTGTACTATTGGGAGATTAGATATTTGATTTCCGGCAGAGCCAATTATCTCTTTGTTTTTGGACTGAATCACCTTCACTACATCAAGATCAGTCGTGAATAATAGTTGAGTAGAAACTTCTTTTTTTATCCACCCTCGATCTGAATGTTGAACTGCATTATACAAATCAGTCCAATTAGCATAACTAGAAATTAAATTTGCAAGTCCCTTTTCTGTAGCAGCTGTATATCCACGAAAAGCTAAAACTTGATCATCAAGGCGAGTTTTTTCTAGTTCAATGAGTGGTTGTTCTACTAATTGCCAAACTGCACTGCTCAAAACGAAAACTGGTAATAAAGATGCTCCAAATGTAAAAACTAGAATTTTGGGTTGAAGTTTTTGCAAAAATTTTAGTCTTTTAAGGTTTATCATCTGCAAGTACCTTTGACGAATTATCTGGAATTTTTAACACGCTTGATTTAAGCAATGCAGATGTCATCCTAACTTACCAGAAAGAGGGAAAGGGAAAATGGTGGTAAATGTTGCATACAACTATTTTAGATTCCTCCACAAAGTATAAAATCTATATTTTGGATAGCTTTTTGGTCAGAAGCAAATCGCAGCCGCAGTGAATTAACTCAAATTATTTAGGGACAAGTATAGTTAAGCTATTTTTAAATATTCAAATCAAGTATATGCTCACATTTACTTGATTTGAATAACTATCTTGTGTAAGAAGGCAATAGGCAATAGGAAAGAAGGCTTTTTGAGTTATACGGAGTTTTTCACGCAATCAAATATGAGTCCTATAACACTATATTTATCATTCAATACGCTTGGGTTAGCCATAAAAACTTTAAACTGTGTAAGTTGGTTTAAAGAACGGAACCCAACATCAAGAGTTAATTGTTGGGTTTCGTTCCTCAAGCCAACCTACGATTATCCTTAACCCAGGCGTATTTATTTATCATTGCAATAATTAATGTCCTAAAGCTTCGGCTTTTGTCCAGCCATACATATACTCCGCTCTCTCATTGTGTCCTTATGCTCTCTCTATAGGTATTTTTGTTTGAAGGCAACACGCGGTAAATTTACATCTAGTAGTCCACTAGACTAACTTTAATAGATGAATAAGTTCCTAGTCAGGACTTAAATGATTGATTTGAACGCTAAAGTGCTTAGTACGATCCTAGTAAACTTGGCTTGATAGACTCTATTTATGTTGTGCGATCGCGTTAGCTTTAGTAGATAAGTTAAATTAATAAAAAAGCTTGTATTGATGAATCAAAGCGTAAGTGTTGCTCCCAGCCTAGAAGAACACACCCATGAAAATCCTGTTGTTACCAAACAACAGCTATTTACGAAGCAATTAATTGTCCTTGTCTTGGAAATGCTTCTGGCATTACCTCTGGGTTTACTCCTCGCCAAGTTCCAAATTGGCAGGATTGCCTGGATATTTGGCGGGATTGCTGCTGGTACAGTAGTTCTTCAAGGGTGTCGAATTTTTTATCAATATTATCCTCAACCTAACCGCACTGCTAGAAAAGTGGGAATGGCACTTGTAGGCTTAACTGTCGGCGCTTCCAATACCCACGGTAATCTAGCTAGTGTTGCTTCTGGTATTCCCATATTTATTTTTCTGACCTTGTTTCTGCTGCTGAGTGGAAGTTGTATTGGTTATATGTATGCCCGACTCAGCAAAACCAACCTATTGACAGCAATGCTGGCTACTGTTCCTGGTGGTGTCGGAATTATGGCTGCGATCGCAGCCGATTACAATAAAAATGTCAGCTTAGTTGCCCTAGTTCAGGCGATTCGCGTCACTTCAGTAGTGGTTTTGATCCCCTTCATCGCTAAAACATCAGCTGGTAATTACTATCCACAAACGCTCCCAATCAACGCTGATTGGCTCAATCTCGATCCATCTCAACTAGAATTACTCTTGTTAATACTCCTAATCACTGCATTAGTAGTTTATCCAGCTATATTATTTCAAATTCCCGCCGGCGATTTCTTTGGTGCATTGTTGATTGGCATCGGGTTTAATCCTCTGCTACATTGGCTGCCTTTTGTGGGTGATATTAGTTTTAGTCCGCCGCCAATAATAAACTTATTGGGTCAAATGCTCCTGGGAATTACCATTGGTGAGTATTGGGGAGACAAACCCAACTTTCAGAAGCGGACTGTCGGCTATGCCTTGATGTCTGTAGGGATGACTCTCATTGCCGGAGCGATCGCTGCTATACTTGCCATGCAATTCACCTCTTGGGACTGGTTAACCTGTTTGCTAGTCACAGCACCAGGAGGATCGGCAGAAATGATTTTGGTTTCCCTGGCATTAAATCATAATGTTGAAATTGTCACAACTGGTCATTTAGTGCGACTAATTGCGATTAACAGTTCCCTACCTCTTTGGGTGTTTTTGTTTCGCCGCCTGGATGAGCAACTTTCTGAATCAGTTTAATTAATGAAGGTATTAAGAATTGGAAATTGGGAATTGGGAATTGGGAATTGGGCACTGGTACTGAGTACAGTCGTACTCCTTTGGAGAAGCATAGCCTCTCGTAGAGAAGTATGGGGCATTAGTTTTTGACAAATGACAAATGACAAATGACAAATGACTAATGACAAAATTAGCTTATCCTTTTGTTATCCAAACACTAAGGATGCTTTAGATGGTTGCTCAAATCCAAGAACTTGAAGCGCAGCACTGGGTTAAAACTCGTTCTTCCCTCGACCCTAACGAATCCACTTTCCTGATTTGGAAAGGTAAGATTTATGCCTTTATCCCCGGCGAGAAAAGACAACTTCTATTTAAAATGCTGGGATTGAGTGTTAGCCGATGTATTCCCACAGCAGAGGGTAGCTGGGATTTTACTTCTAGAGAACTGACTTACTACCTTAACCCAAAAACAGATGAAATCTTACGCAAGTGGGAGAATCCTTGGACAAGTGAGACAGTTCCGGTAATCCACGTCGCCAATAATCCAGTGCAGGGTAAGTTTGAGGGAAATTTCCCTGCACAAGTAGATGGTGACAGCACAACCTTCGTTTTTGACATATTTCCCTATTACCCCAATCCCCTAGCAGACGATCCCAAATTTGCCGAATACAGCCCAAATCCAATTTATCAGGCAGCAGAATTGTTTAAATTAACTGTGCCAACCGCAGATTTATTCAACTCAGCGCTTCCCTCAGTTTCTGAACTCAAACTGAGTTGGGATCGGATTGGTCAATGGCTTCCCTGGATGAAAATGGGCGATCGCCCCGGTCAACTGATCTACAGTGCTGTTGGCAGCAAAGTCAAGGGTTTAACAGAACTGCCCTCACTGCTGCAAGACGAAATTAATAACCGTATTCCTCTATATAAACAAGCCCCAAAAGCATTGATAGATGGGGAAGATATGACTTCCTGGTTGTACTTCCAAAAGCACTTTCAGTCTTATTTAGCTGGTGAAATCTTCCCGCTTCCCCAAGCAGAAGAATTGTAAATTACAGCAGTTTTCATGTATTTGAAGCACATCTGTCGTAGGGGCAATTCATGAATTGCCCCTACAGCGTGGTCTATTTACCTGAAAATAGCTGTAACTGGAGGACACGCAAAGAGAGATAATTTAGAGTTTGGTGACTATATCTATATATAGATAAACGAGAGTTAGATAAACCGTTCCTGCTTTAACCTTGTGTTCCAATTTGTCACTCTCCGAGGCGGAGAGGGACAGGTTTTGCCTAGGGATTTCCAAGAAATAAACGAACCACAGAGACGCAGAGAACACAGAGAGAGGAGAAATAGAGAGGGTTTTTTGTCCGTTTTGGGATATTTTTTTTATTTGGAAGTCCCCTAGTAAAAACAGGGAGAGGTCTTTTTATTAGTCTGATTAGACAGCAACTATATGACCCGTCGAACTGTCCTTCAATCAAATTTCGCCTCCTGTCCTGAACAATCAAATAGATGTAAACCTAACCGTTGGGAAAGTTCTTCACACACCTTCACCCCTCGCACACTATTACCACGCACATCTAGCAGGGGCGAAAAAACCCCAATACCCATCTTATTGGGTACAACTGCGATAATCCCACCACAAACTCCGCTTTTTGCCGGAATCCCAATTTTGTAAGCCCACTCACCGGCAAAGTTGTACATTCCACAGGTGTACATCACACTCAGAATATCTTTGATGTAACGCTTATCTACCGCCTGTTCTTTGGTGATGGGGTTCATACCTTTGTTAGCCAGAGTAGCCGCCATCACTGCTAAGTCTTCGCAATTCACTATCACAGCACATTGCTGGAAATAAAGATCCAGCGCCTCTTCTATATTCCGGTCAATCATGCCAAAGTTGAGCATCAAATGCGCCATTGCGCGGTTGCGATGCCCTGTACTGCGTTCTGAGGTAAAAACTGAAATGTCAACGAACACGTCCCGGCCGATATATCGCTTGTACATATCCAGCATTCGGTTAAGACGTTCCGTTGGGCCGGAACCTTTGATTAAGCTAGTGGTTGCGATCGCACCAGCGTTTACCATTGGGTTATAAGGTCGCTTCGATTGCTCATCTAAAACGATCGCGTTGAATGCATCGCCTGTCGGTTCTACGCCAACTCTAGTTAAAACGTAATCCAGTCCATGATCTTCTAAGGCAAGTCCATAAGCAAACACTTTAGAAATCGACTGAATGGTAAAAAGTTGGTCGTAATCGCCAACTTTATAAATCTGACCATCTACTGTGACAATACAAATGCTGAACAAATCCGGGTTTACCTTTGCCAATTCTGGAATATATTTCGCTACTGCACCCTCTTGCAGTAACTTGTACTGAGAATGCAATTCCTGAAGAACAGCTAATAATGGCGATGAATCTATTTCTAAATCTCTCTGATTTACTTGGCTTGTCATCACGCTGGTAGCACTCCCCAAAATACTCACTATATATAGTAGGGGTGCAGCCGTACATCCCTACAGCCGCAAAGATTTTGAAAAAGATAGTTTGCTCTAAAAAATCATCTTTGAGCAATTACTTAGTACCAAAAATAGCTGTTGTTGTTTTTGATACCAACAAAAATTGATCTACAAGCGATCGCGAAGATTTCCTAATTTTTTCATCATTAATCACGAAAAATATTAAGTTGAGTATACTTCTTTATTTTATACTCAGTAACACTGGGGTTAAGGGTAATATTAATCACTTATCTACGTTGACTTATGGGGAATAAAAGTCATGATTAATCTAAGTAGAAAAAACATCTTAAACTCAAACTAATTTGCATAATTATTGTAGATGTAACTCATATCACGACTTATTCATAGGGAAATCTAAATATTTGATTAAATAAACGATTTTAAGTATTTATGCCGATGTCATTTAATTAAAGTTATATTATCTTCTTATAGGAAATAGTGAAAATACATGTTATCTAGAATACACGAGTAGTAGTGAGCCTTTAGAACAGAAGTCAACAGGGTGTCGTCATTTTGGCGTGCAAGAAGCGTAAAGTTTTTTGAAGAAATTTTTGAGTTGCAGAAAAAAGCGTTACATAGCCAAAGTCCGCCTTTGAGAAAGGTTTCACCCTTAAATTTGGAACTTTAATTTGATTGAGCAGTCGATAATTACGCTAAAACCCTGATCCCCAAGCCAAAAGGTTCGTGTTAGTCTGTTGCGAGTTATAAATAACAAAGTGAAAACGGAACGAGTTCGAGTTTTTCAGAAGGGAAATCACTTTCACGAGTGAAAAATCCCGCAATTTATAAAACTTAAAGTTCTACAGTCGCTTTCAAAAACGGACGCATGAATCAAAGACATTTGTGGATTATTGTTGCCCTGTCTATGGCTGTTTTGGGCATACCTTCAGTCGGTTGTACTCAAACCACCAAGGGAAATGCTCTAGCATCCCAAAAATCACCTGCCCCTGATGTGGTTAAGGTGGGAGAGTACCAATCCAGAGCAGGGAGACAAACCTTGGATGCTGTGATTACAGAAATTCATCCTCACAACATTAGAGGACGTAAGGCGGCAACCCTTTTTATCCGAAATATACCTGTTCTCACCTTTTTGAGTTCTGTATCAAATACGAATTTTGAATCTAAAAAAGTTGGTGCAATTGGAAATACTGGGGGCGTACAAGAGTACGCCCTTATTGCTAGCAATTCACCAAAGGCACTGAATGCTGACGACGTAACAGATGTGAGTAACCAGATTAGCTCCTCTGACAATGACCCGGTTCAGATAGCTGGTGTAGTAGCAGCTAAGATCAACCAGTTGAATCGGGAAAGTGTAGACGGCAGTAAAATTACCGTCAGTTGGAAAGCAGGGGAAAAATCTAATGCCAATCAAGCACAAAACAAAAGCGCTCCCTCCCGGCAAGATGGCGATCGCTATGTAATCAAAATTAATGGCGAAGAATTGGTCGAAATCAACGAAGCTACACGATTAGCACAGACCAATCCCACCAAAAATTTGGCAGAAGATGCATTGCAAGCAACTAATCGCCTGCGGAGGCTACTAGGCAATGCATCTCCCCTAAAAGAAATTGCTAATTTACCAGTCCGTCAACCAGTCTCAATACCAAAGCTGCCTCAACAGATTGCCGTTGGAGTAGTGCAAGCCACTTTGAGAGGCATGGCTTCTTATTACGGCTATGACGGTTCTGGTACTCAGACTGCAAGCGGTCAGAGATTCAACCCAGAAGCAATGACTGCTGCTCATCGCAGCTTACCCTTTGGTACGCAAGTGCGTGTAACCAATACCCGCAACGGTCGTTCTGTAGTGCTGCGAATTAATGACCGAGGCCCATTCATTCGGGGGCGAGTCATTGACGTATCTGCTGGCGCGGCTCGAATTTTGGGAATGATGGGTAGTGGTGTTGCACCAGTACATATTGAAGTTTTGGGAAAATAATCGAGTAGGTTACAGGTTACAGGTTACAGGGAAAAGATTATTCCCTATCACCTGTCACCTATAACCTTTCCCCTAAATCCAATTCAAGTTCCGTATCACTTAATTCCCCTAGTTCAATCAACTCTTCCCTCTGTTTCAGATATAAACTAACGGGGGAGGGATCGATAAGAACTAGGGGTATTTTTTGTGCGCCTGCTGACAACAGTCGCAGCTTTACGCTGCTATTTAACTAAACGCTGCTCAGAAAACAAGCTGATTGCGGTTACTGAGGATCTAAGACTAGATGAGATAACTGGCTGGTATCAGACGGCAGTCGGTCTAGTGCCAACGATGGGGAATTTGCATCAAGGTCATTTAAGCTTGATCCAACGGGCGCGGCAAGAAAATTCTACGGTGATTGTGAGTATTTTCGTCAATCCCCTGCAATTTGCTCCTAACGAGGATTACCAACGCTATCCCCGGACTTTAGAGCAAGACCAAAAACTTTGCGAACAAGCTGGGGTAGATGCCATTTTTGCACCGACTCCTGAAGAAATGGCAGTTCCCCAGAAGAGTATACAAGAATCAAAGGTTACACAAGTTATACCCCCATCTGCTATGATGACAGGCTTGTGTGGTCGTTCTCGCCTGTGTCATTTTCAAGGTGTCGCTACGATTGTTACCAAGCTTTTCAACTTGGTACAGCCTGACCGTGCCTACTTTGGCCAAAAAGATGGTCAGCAACTGGCAATTATTAAACGCTTAGTAGCTGACTTAAATTTGCCAGTAGAAATTGTTGCTTGTCCAACAGTGCGGGAAGCGTCGGGTCTTGCCTTCAGTTCTCGTAATCAATATTTGACTGCAACGGCAAAAGAACAAGCAGCAGCATTATATCGCGGCTTGCGACGGGCTGAAGCTGCATTCATTGCAGGCGATCGCAATAGCAACAAGTTGATAGCAGTGGTACAGCAAGAAGTGGCAATGGTCAGCACAATTTTAGTGGAATATATTGAATTAGTTGAACCGACTACGTTGATGTCTTTAGAAAAAGTTGAGGAGGAAGGAATGTTGGCGATCGCAGCTCGTCTTGGTTCTACACGTTTGATTGACAATATCATCTTGCGCGATCGTCAACCCATCATCGCCATTGATGGCCCCGCCGGGGCTGGAAAATCCACAGTGGCGCGGCAAGTGGCAGCAAACCTGGGTTTAGTCTATTTAGATACAGGAGCAATGTACCGTGCTGTCACTTGGCTTGTACTGCAAAAGGGGATTGCTATTGATGATGAGTGTGCGATCGCTGAATTAACTAACCTGTGTAAAATTGAACTTACTCCTACCCAGGATTTACAATCGTCCGTGCGGGTTTGGATTAACGGTACTGATGTTACCCAGGTAATTCGCACCATTGAGGTAACTTCTCTTGTATCTGCGATCGCAGCCCAAAGCGCTGTCCGTCAAGCACTGGTTAAACAACAACAAAGCTGGGGTAAAAAAGGTGGTTTAGTCGCTGAGGGACGAGACATTGGTACTCACGTTTTCCCCGATGCTGAAGTGAAAATCTTCTTAACTGCCTCTGTGAGTGAACGCGCCCGTCGCCGCCAAGAAGACTTTAATAAACAAGGTCAATCCGCAATCAATTTAGAGCAGCTAGAACGAGATATTGCCGAACGTGACTGGAAAGATAGCACACGCAAAGTTTCGCCTTTGCAAAAAGCAGCAGATGCCATTGAACTTCAAACTGATGGTTTGGATGTGTCTGAAGTCACGGCACAAATTGTTAACTATTACCAGCAGCGTTTATCTCAGTGCTAATCACCGCTATTTACTGTTAACTTTTTAGTTTCAAAGGGTGGTGGGTGAGTGATTATTCACTTACCATCCTCAAAACAATATTTCAAAATAAGATAATTTCATTATTGATTTACTAAGCCTTAGATTTAGAATTATTAGATTATTTAAGTATTAAATCATCTAGCTTTCGACTGATTTACCACATCGTAATTAATCCTACTAAAGATAGAAGTATTAAAGCTTTAATTGCTAAATGCTAATTATAGATTGGGCTTTCGCTACGAGACATTAGCCATTTTTATTTATAACCGTGAATTCATAGCGATTTGACTTATCAGCGAAGTACTTTGTTTGCATCTTCACTTTATCTTCACTTTGGTAGTAGAATGACGATGTTAAGTTTTATGTTCCATCATTAAAGACATAAAACCTTAAAAATAAAAGCTGTTAATTTTCCAAGCTTCTGCAATAGCTTGAAACTGGAAACCGGTAAAGAGAGGATTTCACACAATGGTATTTGTACAGCCCCCGCTACCCTTCGACAAGAATGCTTTAGAGCCAAATGGCATGAAAGCTGAAACTTTCGAGTATCACTATGGCAAGCATCACAAAGCTTATGTAGACAACCTCAACAAGCTGACTGAAGGTACAGAACTTGCTGATAAGTCTCTGGAAGAAGTGATCAAAATTTCCTTCCAAGACTCCTCTAAGGCGGGAATCTTCAACAACGCTGCTCAAGTTTGGAACCACACCTTCTTTTGGAATTCCTTGAAACCAAATGGTGGCGGCGCACCCACAGGGGATCTCGCAGCCAGGATTGATAAAGATTTTGGTAGCTTCGACAAATTCAAGGAAGAGTTCTCTAACGCAGCTGCAACTCAATTTGGCAGTGGTTGGTCTTGGCTGATTGATGATGGTGGTACGCTGAAGGTGATCAAAACACCAAATGCAGAAAACCCTCTAGCTCATGGTAAGAAGGCACTCCTAACCTTGGATGTTTGGGAACATGCTTACTACATTGACTATAGAAACGCTCGTCCAGCGTTCATCAAGAATTTCCTAGATAACTTGGTTAACTGGGACTTTGCTGCTGAAAACTTGGCTAAAGCTTAATTAATTGCTGTTTTACTCTTAGTAAGCTGCTCCATAAGTTAATTTGCAAAAGTTGAGGCAGAAAGTCCACCAGAAAAGGGAGAAATTCTTTTTAGTTTCTCCCTTTTGTATTTTTCAGTAGCAGGGTGGTTTCATACAACCAGAGAAAAACTAAAACTGGGTTTCAAAGCCTCTCCCCGAAACGGAGAGAGGTTTGGAGAGGGGTAATAAGCCATGCCACAAAACAAGAAATCAATACTTGTATATTTTTCTTTTTTCCTATGAAACCACCCTGCTTTTCTGTTTTTCAGTAGTGGGATGGGCACTGTCTGGATAAAAGTAGTGGTAAGAAAATCAAAATTAGGGCTTGTGCATTGACACAAAAGACTAAATATGAATTGTTTAAAAAACTATTTGTTGTAAAGGCAATACCCTGCGTGAAGCCGCTTTGCGTCTACATGAATTGCTTTTATAACGCGGATATATTTACTATTAAAGAATAATTAATAAAAACCTGAAACCAAACATTTACCTTATACACAATATGATTCTTTTGTACAGGGTGTAATTCTTAAAAATATAAAACATTATGGATAGCAAAGAACTAGCACAATACATCGAAGCAACGAATAGCATCACTAAACCTTGGGTATTGGTACAACTGCGCCTCAAGAAATTGCAAGAGCGTCGAGCCACCCTTACAAACGATGTCTACGCCAAAGAATTAGAAGATATTTACCAAGACTTGATGAATTTGGGTGAATGGTGGCGTGGTATTGAAGATGAGGTATTTTAAAGTGAGGAGTTATCACTTCTCCTAACTTTTAACTCTTGCACAGACGCTATTAATCGCATCTCCATTCCTAACTTAAAACGCAACCTGATGGCTCAAGCTCTCGATCAAGTCGATTACGATACTCTCGATGCCGCAAAAAGACGCTTCATCGATGCTGCAAAACGCACACTTACCTTTGCAAGTGCCTATGGTACCGTCCCCTCGTCGGGTCTTGGAGCAAGTGCTAACGCTTTCAGCTTCAACCTCGCTCCATTTATTCAAGCGGGCGCTCCAGAACTTTCTCTAACACTCGTCCCTGAAGGACTAGGAACGGCAGACGATACCCGCCCTGATGACCTTTCTGAAGAAGAACTTCGGCGATTTTGGTGGAATATCGGTATCAAGATGATCTCGTGTTTGACAAACGACGCGGCAACATCAGGGATGCAGACTCTACTTCTTGGTCTTTATCTGCCATCAAGTACTCCTGAAACAATCTTTACCCCCGCTTTCCTTGATGGGTTTCTGGATGGAGTCGTTGAGGGGTGCAAACGAGTAGGATGTGTCTATCTCTCAGGGGAAACTCCTCAATTGAAAACTAAGATGATTCCAGGCCGGCTCGACATTGCGGGTTCGGTTTTTGGCGTGATGCCGCCTGGTGTCGCTCCTATTGATAGCTCGCGTCTGGATGCCGGAAATACTATTGTTCTTGTTGAGAGTTCTGGCCCCCATGAGAACGGGTTTACCCCACTGCGAAAGCTTACTGAGTCTCTTCCTGATGGCTATAGAACAAAACTTCCCAGTGGGCAGGAGTTTTGGGAAGCGATGAATGCTGCGTCGTATCTCTACACGCCACTTGTACAGGCAGTGCTTGGCGAAGGAATTCGCCCCACCGCGATAGAGAATATAACCGGTCATGGTTGGCAGAAGCTGATGCGGTCGGTGAAACCACTTCGGTACGTCATCGAAACAATGCTCCCAGTGCCGGAGATATTTACTTTTGTAGAGGGTCATCTTGAGGGCGGGGCAGAGACGATGCTTTCCGTGTTCAATTACGGAGCCGGATTTGCATTCTATACGGAATCTGAGCAGGATGCAGAAAGGATTGTCATCCTCGCAAGAGAACATCAGCTAACAGCTGTGATTGCCGGCAGGGTTGAAGCGTCCCTTAGCCGCGAGGTGGTAGTAGAACCGCTTGGGGTGACGTTGAAGGGAGATTCTTTTGGAATTGCGCGGGGAGTATAATTATCCGCAAGCGTAGGCATAGCCCGTCGTAGACATCGCTAGTTTTTGGAAAGCTATTGTAAACTCCACTCATGCGATGCCTGCGGCTGGCTTTGTATACACTGAATGTCATTACTAAATGAAATAAAAGCTAGTATAATTACTGGGATTTCTATTTTTTTAATACGTGATATATATTTAAATCCCAGACTAATTTGAGAAAATCATTCTCCTAAGCCTTTAAAAACAAGCTATTTAGCATAAATAGTATAGGCGTATTTCTAAAACTTTATATGCAATATTTTTTACTACTTACATTTAAAGTAGTTCAAACTACCCATGACTACTGAGGTTAAGATTTGCTAACGTAGTCTTAACATATTGAAAAATTTGCTGGAAAAGCTGAGAAAGTAGCCACCAATACACTAATTTACAGTGTTGGAAATTTCTCATCTGTAAATAGGGCGTTTTAGTGTGTTAAGGATATATATTTTTATTCAGAGGGGGTTATGGCTGTAAATTTGGCCCGGACTACTGCTTCGGCAGAACTTTTGAAGCAAGTATTCCAGAACATTGATGCATACAGTTGTCCAAGGTTGTTCAACTTTCACATGCACACTGTCCACTCAGATGGCAGGTTGCAGCCGAGTGGATTGATGGAGCAGGCGATCGCTATTGGACTAAAAGGATTGGCGATCACTGACCATCATGGCATTATGGGCTATCAAGCGGCCCTTGCTTGGTTAGAAGATTGGAAGTGGAGTAATCCTGGTGCAACAACTCCTTACCTGTGGAGTGGTGTAGAAATCAATGCTAACCTTCTGGATATAGAAGTTCACATTTTGGCTTACGCTTTTGCTCCAGAACACCCTAGCATGAAACCCTATCTGCAAAGAAGGCCGACTACAGGCCAAGAATATCAGGCAAGTAACGTGATTGCCGCTATTCATCAAGCTGGGGGATTGGCAGTTCTGGCTCATCCAGCGCGTTATAAGCGATCGCATTTTGACTTAATTCCAGCTGCATCCCAAAAGGGTATCGATGGTGTAGAAACTTTCTACGCCTACAATAACCCTAACCCTTGGAAACCCAGCGTATTGGAATCAGAACAAGTGCAAAAGTTGGCTGATGAATACTTTCTTTTCAATACCTGTGGTACTGACACTCACGGTTTGAGTCTGCTACAACGCTTGTAAAGATGAATCAATTTTTTCACATCTCCTGGTTCAATCTGCCAGGAGGTTATCTTTTTTTAGATGTCCGATAGTTAATTGCTTTTAGAGTTAATTTCAAGAGATTGAGAAGCTATTTTAATTGTCTCTTTGGCAGCTTTTTCTTTACGTTCACTATAGCGGTCTGTGAGATAATCAACTTTGTCACGCAATACCAAGGAAAACTTGTAAAGTTCTTCCATCACATCTACAACGCGATCGCGGTAGGGTGAATCTTTCATCGTGCCGTCTTCATTAAACTCTTGATATGCTTTAGCCACTGAGGATTGATTGGGGATCGTGAACATCCGCATCCAGCGTCCAAGAATTCTTAATGTGTTGACAGCATTAAAAGACTGAGATCCGCCGCTTACTTGCATGACAGCTAAAGTTCTCCCTTGAGTCGGGCGAACGGCTCCAATACTGAGGGGAATCCAGTCAATTTGGTTTTTCATAATGCCAGAAATCTGACCGTGCAGTTCTGGGCTAGACCATACCTGTCCTTCCGACCACAGGCTTAATTGGCGCAACTCCTGCACCTTTGGGTGGGTGTCAGGTACGCTACCATATATTGGCAGTTCTCGGGGATCGAAAAACTTCACTTCTGCCCCAAATTCTTCAATAATGCGTGCTGCTTCTTCTGCTAAGAGACGGCTATAGGAACGCTCACGTAAGGAGCCATACAAAAACAAAATTCTGGGCGGATGGTCAAATGTCGTCATGGTAATTGCTTAGGAATTTCCAAGAAATAAGTATCCAATAAAAGGAATCACAGAGGCGCAGAGGACACGGAGAGATGAAGAAGTTGCAATCTTTAAGCTTGTTCTACATTTAAATTGCATATACTGGGCGGGCAGGATGCCCACCCCACAAGAGTTATATTTAATTCGATTATGCAAATTAGATGTTTTTTAGCTTATTGAGCAGGTGTAATTTCTTTATTCACAGACTCAATCAATTGAGTCACCCGTTCTTTAATCTCATCGCGGACTCTAGGAAAAATTTCTGGTTGTTCTGCTGGATCGTCTAATTGCCAATCTTCAAATACTTCCCGTGTAACCCACTCTGGCGGTAAATTCACGCCACAGCCACACAAAGAAATCACTACATCAAAGTCTTGCGCTTGGAAATCACTAAGGGGTTTAGAGTGTTGATCGGTAATGTCGATACCAATTTCTTTCATAGTGGCGATCGCTTCTGGTCTGACCTGACTTGCTTCTAATCCAGAGCTAATCACTTCAATTTTTCCCTTACCAAGGGTTTTAGCAAAGCCTTCCGCCATTTGAGAACGGGCAGAATTCTTTTTGCAAACAAACATCACTCGTTTCATAATTGGATTCCCCCAATAATGTCGTTAAATTTATAAGCTGCGAGATTCAGTTGTTACGAAATATTCGTAATTCGTAATTACATTTAAGCCGTGCTGTGCTACTTATTAGAGGCAGTTCTATCAATTAAGATCAGCTACTACTTTGATTACACAATCTTTAGTGTCAAAGATTATGATCATTTTAAGACACCAAAACAGCGCGGATCTTGCAATGTCGCTTTTTCCGGTTCCCGTGGAAACCAAGCTGCTGTGCGTTTACAAAGCTCAACCAGCATCAACATTACTGGCACTTCAATTAAAACTCCTACCACTGTAGCAAGTGCTGCACCTGAATTTAAGCCAAATAGCATCACAGCAGTGGCAATAGCAACTTCAAAATGATTACTTGCTCCAATTAATGCTGCGGGTGCGGCATCTTCGTAGGATAAATTCATCTTCAATGCTGCTACATAACTAATCAAGAAAATGAAATTAGTTTGGATAAATAGTGGTACGGCAATTAACAAGATATGCAAGGGATTTTTAACAATTAGTTCGCCCTTGAATGCAAATAGCAGTACCAAAGTTAGCAATAGAGCAGTAATTGAAACTGGAGTCAGATACTTTAAGAATCGTCTTTCAAACCATTCTGTACCTTTGTATTTAAAAATCCAGTAACGGCTGTACATTCCCGCCACTAGGGGAAACCCAACATAAATCACGACTGACAAAACAATAGTTTGCCAAGGTACGGTTAAATCATTCGCCGCTAATAACCATCTACCCAATGGTGCGTATAAGAATAGCATCGCCAGAGAATTTACTGCCACCATTATTAAGGTGTGTCCCTGGTTGCCGTAGGAAAGATATCCCCACAACAGTACCATTGCTGTACAAGGAGCAATTCCTAGTAAGATGGTACCAGCAATATAAGAATTCGCCAGCGTTACTTCACTACCGCCAATGATCTCAGTTCCGGTAATCAAAGGACGAAATAACCATCCTAAGAAAAATTGAGCAAATATTACCATCGTGAATGGTTTAATTAACCAGTTCACTACCAAGGTGAGAATAACAGGTTTTGGGGCGCGGATAGCATTTGCTGCTTGTGTGAAGTCAATCTTCACCATGATTGGATACATCATGAAAAACAAACATACTGCGATGGGAATAGACACTTGATACACACTCATTGCATCAAGAGCTACCGCTATTCCTGGGAACAATCTACCTAGTGCAATTCCGACAAAGATACACAAAAATACCCAAACGGTGAGATATTTTTCAAAAAAACTTAGATTGCTTCCTGCTTGTATCCGGGCTGTACTGGCTTGTGAATTCTGACTCATTGGAATAAACCTAAAAATAAAAGAAATCGCTAAAACTTGCCTTCTTTCCGTAACAACTCCCCAATTGTTAGGTTCATCTCTGCTTTTCCTTCAAATACTGTTCCCACTTTGCCTTGATACAAATGGACGTAATTGAGATGTTTGCTGTCATCTGGTAAAGGGATATAGCCCACAGCAGTAGCTATTGTTGGTGCTTTATCAATGTAAAATTCGACAAATTTGTTTACTAATCCTTTGTTTTGGTTATCCCGAAAATTAACGTAGATAAACAAAGGTCGAGCAAGGGGCTGATACTGAACTTTCTCTACAGTTTGACGTGATGGCAGTACTGCACCTTTGCCGCTATCAATTGCCAGCGCTTTTAACTTATCTTGGTGTTTTTCATAATAGGCATAGCCAAAGTAACCCAAAGCGTTTGGATCTTTGCTGATGCCATCCACCAATACTTGATCATTTTCACTTGCTGTGTAGTCATTACGACTGACTCTAGCTTTACCTACAGTCGCTTCTGTAAAGTAGTCAAAAGTACCAGACTTCTTCCCAGCACCATACAAATTTATTGGGCGATCTGGCCAAGATGCACGTACTTGGTTCCAGCGAGTAATTTTCCCTTGGGACTCCGGTTCCCAAATCTTTTTCAATTCTGTTACTGTGATGTCTTTTGCCCAATTGTTTTGCGGATTGACGGCGACGGTAAGCGCATCAAAAGCAATGGGAAATTCCATATATGCCACACCATTTTTTTTGCAAGCTTCCATCTCTGCCGTCAAAATCGGTCGGGAAGCATTGCTAATATCTGTTTCTCCAGCACAGAATTTTTCAAATCCGCCAGTAGTACCAGAAATGTTAACTGCAACCTGTACCCGATTTTTTGGGTTAGCTTGATAGTCTTTAGCGATCGCCTGTGTAATGGGATAGACCGTGCTGGAACCATCAATTTTAATTGTTGCTGTTGCATTACCAGAATCTCTTACCTCAGTTACAGCAGGTGACTGCTGAGTTTGAGTAGATGTGTTGGATGCTGCTGTGCAACTGGTCGTCAAAGCCAACATTCCGAGTGCGAGAGCCAATTCCTTTGCTGCTGTGTTCATTGACCCCAGCCCTGTGAGTTATATCAAGAGTATATCTCTATCATTTCAAAAAAAATTGATTTGTCAATCCGTAAATAGCTATAAGGAAACAAAACATTACAAAAAAAATTGATGGATTTTTAAGTCTCGCAGGGGGGACGAATAGGTAATATTGGGCTAAAACGGCGGAATTCTGCTAAATACTGTTCTAGGGCAACAAATTGGGTCAGATTGAGGCTGTAGTAAATCCAGCGCCCTTCTTGACGAGCGCGAACTAAACCAGCTTCTTTCAAGGTTTTGAGGTGAAAAGACAGTTTAGACTGAGTGGTTCCCAGGTGGTCGCATAGGTCGCACACGCATAGTTCTTGAGAGCGTAAGAGTTCTAAGACCTGAATTCGTAAGGGATCGGATAGGGCATGAAAGCCAGCAGCGATCGCATCAGGAGTGAAGGTGCTATTAGGAGCCATCAATTTTTTTTGAAGTATTTATTTATGGTAAAGTCTAAATCATCGCAAAGCAATTGGCAGCATTGCATCGTGAATGATGCCTACTTGTTTTTTTGGTTTAGGGACTTCCAAATAAAAAATATCCCAAAGTCGATAGCAAAATTCTCTCTATTTCTCTTCACTCTGTGTTCTCTGCGCGGCAGTCGCTCATGGGGGAAACCCCCATCGCGCAGCGTCTCGTAGAGAAGACCGCGCTGCCTTGTCTCTGTGGTTAGTTTATTTGGATAATTTATTTTTTGGAAATCCCTTATAGTCGATTCTTAGTTGGGATCACAATCATTGAGAAATAGGGTACTTTATCTGGATCGACTTCATCCAAGGGTATGATGCGTTGCTGTGATGTTGATGCCCGCTCAATATATCTTGCCCGTGATGCTAGCCCTAATTTATGCAGGATATCCCGTACTTTGGTAAAGTGACGACCTAGCTTCATAATTGCTGCTGCATCAGTCATCAACAAATGTGTAGTCAGTTCTTCTGCTGGTAATGGGGCGGGTAAGACTGTGAGAATATCAGTGTAGTAAGTGAAAGGTACACCCAAAGCTACCGGACAAGCCATCAGCGAGGAAACTCCGGGGATAACTTCTGTTGGGTACTCTTCAGATAATCGTGTGAAAACGTACATGAAGGAACCATAGAAAAATGGATCGCCTTCGCATAACACCACCACATCCCGACCGGCTGCTAAATGGTCGGCGATTGGTTGAATTTCTTTGTCATAAATAGACTTGGCCTTTTCTGGTTCTAAAGCGCGGGGGAGATGAAACAACACCTCGATTTGATTACCAGGAAGATATTGCGCCACGATCGCTCTAGCGACACTTTCTTTATCTGTGGCTGATTGATAAGCTACCACAGGAGCCGCACGTAATAGCCGCAATGCTTTCAGAGTCAATAATTCGGGATCGCCGGGGCCTACACCAATTCCATAGAGACGACCTTTGATTTTGCTCATTATTCTTCCTCCGTTGCCAGGGCGTTAACTGCGGCGGCTGCGATCGCACTTCCACCGCGCCGACCGTGTAATGTTAAAAATGGTACATTCCTGCTATCTGCTGCCAGCGCCGCTTTCGATTCGGCTGCACCGACAAATCCCACTGGAAAGCCTAAGATAATCGCAGGTTTGTTAGCTCCCTCATCGAGCATTTCTAAGAGTCTAAATAGTGCTGTGGGCGCATTACCAATTGCAATTACCGATCCCTCCAGGTGCGATCGCCATAATTCCAATGCTGCCGCCGACCTTGTAGTACCCAGACGCTGGGCCATTTCTGGGACTTCCGGCTCGTTGAGGGTACAGATAACTTGATTGTTTGCAGATAACCGTCGCCTGGTAACGCCATCGGCAACCATCCGGCAATCGCATAAAATTGGCGCTCCTGCTGCTAGCGCTGCCCTTGCGGATTGCACTGCTGTTGGTGAATATCCCAAGTCAGTAACAATATCCGTCATCCCACAGGCATGAATAAGACGCACCGCAACTTTTGCTACATCTGGTGGCAGCATATCTAGGTTTGCTTCTGACCGGATGATTGCAAAAGAATTACGGTAAATTTCGTTGGCATCTCGGATATAGTCTGGCATTCGATTTGGGATTTTAGATTTTGGATTGATTTGTTAATTAACCGCAGAGGCGCAGAGAACACAGAGGAAGAGAAGCAGATTTCTAAGTATTTATTAAAGGATTTACGCAAAATACCTCTCAAACTCTATATTTCTCTGTGTTCTCTGTGCCTCTGTGGTAACCTACGGCAAGCCGCTTTGCGTCTACAATTTTTCTGCATATCGATTAGCAAATTCCCCAAAGGACTCATCAGAATTTAGGCGTTGAATTTGATATACATCTAGCATCCGCTTTATTAATGCAGGTAGTTCCGCAAAAGTCACATATTGATATATTTCCCATCCAAATTTATGCTCACTGTCACCAACATAAACGTGATAGCCCTCCACAGTTCCATTGCCATCCTCAATGCTGACACCGAGCAAAGTAATATCACTCTTGCTATGCTGGGCGCAGGATTTTTCGCAGCCAGTAAAGTGGATATTAACTGGGCAATCCAGAGTAACGCGAGTTTCAAGATACTCTGCTAATGCTAGTGCATGACTTTTGGTGTCCGTGGCAGAAGAGGCGCAACCCTTTTTTCCAGAACAGGCAACTAATGAACTCTTGATGTTAGTTGCTGAGGTATCTAATCCTAAGAAAGCAATTTCACTTTGGACATCACCAACCCATTGCTGAGGAATATCTGTTAGCAGCAAATTTTGCCAGGGGGTTAACCGAAGAGTACCGCTACCATATTTTGCTGCTAAATCTGCTAAACTCCTCATCTGCTTACTCTCCAAGCGTCCAAGAGGTAACACCGCACCAATGTAAAATAAGCCTTGCTGACGTTGGGGATGGATGCCAATATGCTGATATTTAGCATCTGACCTCTCCCCTAACCCCTCTCCTACAAGGAGAGGGGAGAATTTCTCCCCCTTCCCTCGTAGGGAAGGGGGTTGGGGGGTTAGGTCACTGCATAAAAGAGAAAAAGGTAGACGCTGCTGAACTTCTTGCAGATAATTTTCACAACCCAAAGTATTCAATAACTCTAAGAGACGTAGCCGACGCTTACTTGTAGTATTACTATGAGCTAGATAGACCTCTGTTAAAGCTGCTAAAACGGGTAAACATTGCTCTGGTGTTAACAAAATCCCCGTATCGCTAGGCGGTTGACCCTTTGCCCCGACACTGAGATAGAGGCGGAAGTAAACATTACCGTCAACTAAGACAGCAGCAAATAGGATATCATTCAAGCGATCGCACACCCGAATTATTCCACCACCATCAAAGCAAACGCTAAATTTTGCCGAGAGTCCTGAAAGCGCCGGATGTGCAGCAATATAATTATCCCAATCTTGCACAAAAGGGCGGGTGTCGATTAATTCTTGCGGGTCAATACCAGCAGTTGGGCTGGTCATAATATTACGGATATGGTCTACAACCGAATTGCGAGAACCCAATCCCATATCCTGTAAATGCTGCAAAACCTCACTATTTATCCCCGTGCGAATTTCGCGGACTTGTAGGTTAGCTCGATTAGTGACATCAACATAGCCACCACCATACTGGTCTGCTATATCTGCGATCGCACGGCACTGCTGACTACTAATAATTCCACCTGGTATTCTAATGCGAGATAATATACCATCGGCGGCGGGTGTAGCATAAAACAAGCCAGGACAAGTGGCAAATCCAGAAAGCAAACTTGGAACTCCTTCCCCGTGCAACGCAGGGAGTAGACGGTGAGTGTGACATCTTGAGAGTTGGCATTCTGACTTGGGTGATCCCATCACAGCTGCGGCACAGTCCCGGAATTTCACCGGAGTTTCCCAACACCAAGCCTTAATAATTTAGCACGAGAAGGTAGTCAGAAAATTTAATAGTTGGAGTTGCGATCGCAAAATCTTGCGTCTGTGGGTAAAAGATGCGATCGCTAATTTGGCTATTCAAAAACATAATTTTGAGCCACTTTCCAATAGCGCGAGAACCGCTTCAGGTCAATATATCCATCATAGTCAAATAATGGTTCTACCTCTAGCGTTTCCACTGCTATAGAACCCTCTATTTGATTGCAGATATCATCAAACCGGGGACTGGGACTGTTGGCTGTGACGACTAAATTCGCATCATGTTCTCTCGCAAAAGCTAAAATTTCTTGTTCCACATCGCCACGACGAATAACAACGGGTAACTCTAGCAAGCATTCGTAAATAAACGTGAGGCGTTTAAGACTCAGTTGCCACTCATCTATCAAAGCCTCGTCCCAAACCCAGATAGCTGGGGCATCGGGGTATTTTTGCAGTCCGGGGTTGTATGGACTGAGGCAGTCTCCATGCACCCAAACAATTGGTTTAGTCATTTGTTATTTGTCATTTGTCATTTGTCAAGAGTTATTATTTTCTTCCTTGTCCCCCTTGTCCCGAATTTCTCACGTATTGTGTGGTTCGGATGGGGAGTGTGGGAGGTGTGGGAGGTGTGGGAGGCAATGCAGCGTTCATTGATGTGCAGTTATTCAATTCCTCCTCTTTCTCCCCACACTCCCCACACCCCCCACACTCACGCTCATTTCTCACTTGTGAGAAATCCAGGCTTGTCCCCCTTGTCCTCCCCTACTCCCCCTGCTCCCCTTCCCTTTTTTATCACGCTGCCAACTTTGGCTATTGGCTTGTTTGCTAAATTCTCCTTTGGGAAAAAGTCGCTGTTCTAATTCTTCATAGCTGCCTTCAAAATCACAATGACCGTAAAGCGGACATTTCTGGCAATAAACGCCTTCAGTGTAGCGTTCTAAGTTCTCACGATTAAAAAAATACGGTTTCTGACTAAAAGTGCTGGCAACCCACTGCCATGACATATTATTGCTAGCAGGATCACCATCTAAAAGGTGTTCAAGAAACCACTTGGCTCCTGCTTGCCAACCAATACGTCGCCAATGGACAATATAAGCTGCTAGCCACATTCGGGCGTGGTTATGTAGATAGCCAGTTTCTTTTAAATCATGGCTAAAACTGTCGATGCAAACCCTGCCGGTGGTTCCTTGTCTGATATCTTGCGGCAATTCGGGTAAATATTCAGCCACAGCGTAACCAGTTTTGTACTCTTCCTGGTCTTTCCAGATTTCATCCCCTAACTTCACATACAACCGTTGCCAATAGTCGCGCCAACCTAACTCATTAATTAGTTTCGTAGCATCGTTTTTTTGCTGTACCTGGTCAAGGACATAATCTCGAATTTCTCGCAAACTCAAAACGCCGTAACGGATATAGGGCGAAAGTCGCGTCACCGCACCTGTGAAAAAATTACGTGTTTGCGCGTAACGTACTGGATCGATTTTTTGCAGCGCGTCTTGTGCTGCTTTCCGTCCCCCCACTGTTTCACTGATGTGGTTATCGCGTTGTGCCGCATCTGGGAATTGTTCGCGGAGATAGGCTACCAACTCATCGCGGTTGGTAAATTCGCGTTGCATATCTTTAGACATTGTAAGCAAATTATGAATGGGTGCGTAGGCGTAGCCCGCCACAGGCATCGCTCAATAGCTCAACGTTATGTACAATTCTAAAACGATTGCAATCTCTCACACCCATCATGACCAACATTCCCCAAATCGGACAACCAGCGCCAGATTTCTCTACTCCTGACCAAAATGGCAATTCAGTCACTCTTGACGACCTCAGCAGTCAGTGGGTTATCCTCTACTTCTACCCCAAAGATGACACACCCGGTTGTACCACTGAAGCGAAAGATTTCACCGAGTTGTATCAAGACTTCGGCGAACTGGGAGCGAAAATCTTAGGCGTGAGTCCAGATTTGGGTAAATCCCATTGTAAATTTATCAGCAAACATAACTTGTCAATCACCCTCTTGAGTGACCCAGAACATATTTTGACAGAAACCTACGGTGCTTGGCGCTTAAAAAAATTTATGGGAAAAGAATATATGGGTGTTGCTCGTTCAACTTTTCTCATTTCACCTGATAAAATTATTGCCTATACTTGGCCGAACGTAAAAGCCAAAGGTCATGCTCAGGCAGTTTTAACTAAATTACAGGAATTAGCAGCCACGTAAAATTCTCAGTGAGTCATACAAATGTCAGCAAAACTTCAATAAGTGAGCAACTATGGCTATTTGCGTGTAAGTTTGCCAAAAAATGGTCTTGTGTTGTCTATGATTCAAGTCAAAGAGTCTATTCAGAACAAGAATTGTTAACGTTATGCCCAACAAAACTAGGTTTTGTTTAGTTAGATAGTATATAGAGTCGCATAAATTATGGTTCAATTTATCCAAGCACAAAATGTCGGGCTTGCCTATTTGGAGGAAAAATTTAGTTTACAGCTAGCCGAAGATGAGGTATTCTTCACGGAATGGTTTGAAAATTTACCGGAAATTACAGATTTAGAAAAGCAAGATTTAGACAGAATAAAACTTCATTTTCTCCGCTTAGTCAAGCGTCCTCCTTTGTCAGAAGAAACGGTGAAATTAGTAGTTTTATCTCCTTTACTCAATTTAGCTGGATTTTATGATGAGCCTTTTTATATGAGAGGCGAGGAATCAATAGGAATTTCTGCGGAAGATGAAGGAGAAATCATTAGAGGTAGAATTGATGTTTTAGTTATTCAAGAACAATTCTGGTTGTTAGTAATTGAATCTAAAAGGTCTAGCTTTTCTCTTTTAGAAGCCGTACCTCAAGCACTTGTTTATATGTTGGCTAATCCTAATCAAGACAAACCTACTTTTGGATTAGTAACAAATGGTAGTCATTTCATTTTTATAAAACTGACTAAACAAAATATACCAAAGTATGCGTTGTCTGATGAATTTACACTTTTGAAACGGAAAAGTGAACTGTATCAGGTTCTAAGCGTATTAAAAAATTTGAGTCAAAGTTTGAGTTAATAATTATGTCTATTCGCCCTATATACCTTGATTGCCACGCTACTACACCCGTAGATGAACGGGTATTAGCGGCAATGATCCCTTACTTCACAGAAAAGTTTGGCAACGCATCTAGTATTGGTCATGTTTATGGTTGGGAATCAGAAGCTGCTGTCAAACAAACACGAGAGATTTTAGCAGCAGCAATTAATGCCACTCCCGAAGAGATTGTTTTTACAAGTGGTGCAACAGAAGCTAATAATTTAGCTATTAAAGGTGTTGCCGAAGCTTATTTTAAAAAAGGTCAGCATATTATTACTGTCGCCACTGAACATAATGCAGTTCTTGACCCTTGTAATTATTTAAAAACTCTCGGTTTTGAAATTACTATTCTCCCAGTTAAAAAAGATGGACTGATTGATTTAACTGAGTTGAACAAAGCTTTCCGTCCTGAGACAATTTTGGTTTCGGTGATGGCTGCAAATAACGAAATTGGCGTTTTACAGCCGATAGCAGAAATTGGGGAGCTATGCCATGCTTACAACATCATTTTCCACACCGATGCAGCCCAAGCTATTGGCAAAACTCCCCTCGATGTGCAAAAGATGAAAATTGATTTGATGTCGCTAACAGCACACAAAGTATTTGGGCCAAAGGGAATTGGGGCGCTGTACGTCCGCAGGCGCGATCCCAGAGTGCAACTAGCTCCCCAGCAGCACGGCGGCGGACATGAACGGGGGATGCGTTCTGGGACATTGTATACACCGCAAATTGTCGGCTTTGGGAAAGCTGTAGAAATCGCTTTAGCAGAACAAGCGACAGAAAACCAACGCCTCACCCAGTTAAGACAAAGCTTGTGGAAACAGCTTTCCCAACTTGAAGGAATTCATCTCAACGGCCACCCTCAACAGCGATTGGCGGGAAACTTGAATATCAGTGTTGAGGGGGTGGATGGAGCCGCACTTTTGCTAGGATTGCAGCCAGTAATGGCGGTTTCTTCGGGATCTGCTTGCTCTTCGGCAAATACTTCACCCTCCAGTGTTCTGACAGCACTGGGAAACCCCCAACAGCTAGCTTATGCTTCAGTCCGGTTTGGTATTGGACGGTTTAATACCCAAGAGGAAATTGATATTGTCGCCAAACATGCGATCGCTACTATTCAAAGTTTACGCCAGCCTTCTTCTATGGATTCTCGCCAAGGAAAGCAGCAATTTGATCTAGCTCCTGCTGATTGAGGCGAAATTCTCCAGCAGCAATAATTCCTTCCACCTGCTTAGGATTGCGTGCGCCAACGATCGCAGCCGTCACCGCCGGATTGTTTAAAGTCCAAGCGATCGCTACCTCTCCGGCGGAGCGATCGTGTTGCTCACCAATGTGCTGCAACACCTCGACTAACTTCAGGTTACGAGATAAACGTGGCTCCTTAAACTCATCACTCTTCTTACGCCAATCATCATCTGGTAAATTGGCAACTCGCTCAGATGTCATCTTTCCTGTAAGCAAGCCAGATTGCATGGGTGAATACACAATTACACCGATGTTATTTTCCTGACAAAAAGGCAGAGTCTCGTTTTCGACATCGCGCTTAACCAATGAATAAGGCGGTTGTAATGAGGTAACTGGTGCAATCTTCTGGATACGCTTCAACTGTTCGACATTGAAGTTTGAAACTCCGATATAGCGAACCTTCCCTTCATCCTTGAGCTTGGCGAGAGTCGTCCAGCCTTCTTCAATTTCTGTAGCAGGGTTAGGCCAGTGGATTTGGTAGAGGTCAATGGTTTCAATGTCCAGTCGGCGCAAACTGGCTTCAACTTCCCGACGCACAGAATCCGCTTTCAGGCTGCGACCAATTTCGCCCTTTTCATCCCAAATCATTGAGCATTTAGTGAAAATATAGGGGCGACTAGATCGACCCTTGAGCGCCTTAGCAACAACCTCCTCAGAATGTCCCAGCCCATAGATAGCTGCGGTGTCAATCCAATTAACGCCAAGATCGAGAGCGCGAGCGATCGCTTCAATAGATTCTCGATCGTCCTGCGCTCCCCAACCAAAAGCCCACCCACCTCCACCAATCGCCCAAGCTCCAAAGCCAATTGGGGTAATGTGAAGCTCCGAATTGCCAAGTTGTTTAGTTTGCATATCTATCTGATTCAATGATTTTTGAGTCAATTGCTAGTGTAAGCCGCAAATATTTTCTCAACCGCTATCTGCGGTGTGAATCACTACTAGTAGATACACGACAGTCAATCACTACTTCTGTAGGATTACTAAATTCTAAATGTTGTATTGAGACATACTACTGGTGTGGCAAGGCTAAAATGTTGCAAAAAAATTGTAGGTTGGGTGGAGGCTTTGCGTAACCCAACATTCTGATATATGTTGGGTTGCGCTTCGCTTCACCCAACCTACGTTTAATGCACTATTATTTTAGTCTTGCCATGCTACTACACACACTATATATACTAAATTTGCTTAAATATACCCTGATTAAAGTCAATGCTGCTGACCCTGGTTTCACAGCAACTGACATTAATCAATACCAAGGAAACCGCACCGTTGAGCAAGGAGCGATCGCTACGGGAAATGGTTTTAGCGGAGGGCTTTTTGACGAAAATGGCGTGCTTCCTTGGTAGGGGCATTGAGAATTGGGCATTGGGAATTGAACATGAAGAAGAGACAAGGGAGACAAGAGAGAGACTTGTTCAAGAATTCCCCCTTGTCCCTCTGCCCCTTGCCCCCTGCCCCCTGCTCCCTGCCTCAATATGGATTTGAATCAATTCGTCCCCTTTTGACACTCCTGAGATAGTACCCAGAGGTTGGTCTGTTTCTTAAGTTAAAGGTGTCGCCACTGCGAACTCTCCAAATTTTGTAATTAGAAAAGGTCAAAGGCGTTCGGGGTTCGCATACTTCCGGTATGTGATTACCAAGTACAAAGTACGCTGCTCCCCTACCCATAACTTTCACCAAACCGTTTTTATCCACAAGAACTGATGTACTTTCGCTAACCGCTATACCTAAAACACTGCTAGATACACCATCCTTAATTTGACGAGCAATGAAAGCCATAATTCGGCCCATTCTTTCCCGCCTATCGAAGTGCGTATCTACGATAGTTCCTTTTAAATTACTCCAATTGAAAAAGTTGTAGGTAAAGGTGATATCCCGGTAAGGATCTTCAAGAGCGTCTCTAGTTTCAATGCCTTTTTCTGAAGAAGCGCAAGCATCATAGACACAATCACTTTGGATCATCGCACCCGCACTAGTGCCACCAACACCACCTCCCTTCAGGTAAACTGACTTAACGGCAGCCTCAAGCTTGGTATCTTTCCAATTGCGGATGTACTGGCATTGGTCGCCGCCAGCAAAAAAAATCACATCAGCATTTCTGACTTTTTCATAAATTTCAACTTTGTTTGCTTCTTGTCTATTGCGAATCAGAAGAGTTTCCACAGAGTTTACGCCCTTCATGGCAGAAATTAGCCGATTGTAATCGTGATTACCATTCGTGCGGAGAACTACAACATTAACCTTGGTTGCGGTGTTAGTACCTCCCCTAACTTGGTTAATCATCCACTGAATAGCATCATCAACATCGGGGCCACCCCCACCTAAGCTGAGGACTGGGCCAGTTAAGGTGGGGCGGACATCAGAGGAAGGAGACGTGGAGGGGCGGACATCAACAGTGTCACCCAGAAAGTAGCGTTTCCAGCTTGCAATAAAACGGGTTATTAGGAAGGTTCCCATCTTCAACAACTTGATTCCTGTACTTTTCAAGCGCCTTGCTATGCTTGGGAATGCCTTTGTCATACTAAGCGTCTGGAGCAAACTGCAATTATTGCTAGGCTGTTACGCACTTTAATTGCTTATTTATTCGTGAAATTCGTCCTTTATCATTAGTCATTTCTCAGTTGTCTTTTGTCAATAACTAATGACAAATGACAGTTTTAACGAAAAAATGTGCAATTTAGATGCGTACTAGCTTAACTCTGGCACTAGAGAGGGTAGAATTTCCAGCGTACAGGGCTTGTACTGTTTTTTAACGCCATAACCCAGAGTAATCATTGATTCTCTATCCTAAGTAAGTTACTGCGTATTAAATTTAACATTTGTGATAAAAATCAGGCGTTACTGATTAGATAGATGAATCTTGGTATAGAGACGCGAAAGCATTACGGTACATTAACTTAGCCCAGTGCAATTTCGCGTCTCTACAAAAGTTTTGAAATCACTAAATACCGAAAATCTGTTTAGACTGTGACTTTTGAACCGTCAAATTTTGTGAAGGTGAAGCCATTGAATATTTCGTTGTAACCCAGTCTCTCATCCCTGAGAAGGCTAATAGCAACCTCTTCTCCCAAAGCCAAACTAGCTGAACCATCCGAACGCCAATGAATACCACCGTGACCGCGACCAATTGCATAGTTAGTTGCCAGTTTATTCAACTCTCCACCCACAGTTAGGGGTGGCCCACTATAAGGAATTACTTTTGTGGGATCGTTGGGATCGGGCACTACTGGATCGGGGATAATAAAGTTTTCATCAAAAAATGCTTTCAATAGTGTGACATTAACGCCAGCAATGGCAGCCGCACCACCCGTATATGAGGAATGGGTTGGCGATGCTTCTGGATATGCTTGGGGTAATAGATAAGTGCCAAAGGTACTAAAGGTCTGAGCCAAAGCTTTGGAATTAAAGACCTCAGAATTAATCGGATATTGGGTTTTATTGACAATGTTGTTGTAAACTAACCCACCGTAAGCTTCCGGGCGCAGAATGCGGTGTAAATAATACTTCTGCCAGTATGACGCTCTAATGGCACGCGAGGTACCTAAGTTAAGCAAAGCTTGTAAATGTCCCGCTGCAAAGGTTGCAGCTGAACCAACTTGGGTCTTCGATCTGACGTAGGGATTGCCCGGATTCAAAGGTGTACCGATGCTACCAAGAATCAAAGAGGCTCCAAGGTATGTAGGGCCGCCAATATGGGCATACTCACCTAAATCCCGAACTGTAGCTATGTAACGGTTTTTGGGGTCGTATTTAATAGACTTCCCAGAACTACCTCCATTCTGAATGGTCAACCATTCCTGGAAATCGAGTAGAAAATCATTACCAGGAAGAGCAGTACGAATCAGTGGCGAAACAGACTGAGTTCCCCAAGGAATAGTCCGCAACAAAAATTGTGAGATGTAAGGGCCATCTAGTACCCCTGGTGGAATAACATATTTTGTAGTTATACCTGAAGTGTAAAGATTGACGTAGTTGACGCTACCACGAAATAGAGTCTGAGGGGTGACACGGCCATTTTGTTTTGGCCCTCGGAAGGCCGAAAGGTTGTTGAGGTCTTCAACGGCTGCTAAGACTTTTGGGTTGTCAGTATTGTTTTGGAGCTTGGAAAGAGGTACATCTCTGAGTAAAGCTTGCCAGTAGAGTTCAACTGCTTCAGCAGCGCGTTCTGCACTAGCTAGAGCCGGTGGTGGTGGCACTGCTATCTGCGCTGCATTGATTCCTTCTAGACTAATTGCCAGGGGGCCTTGAGGATTGACCAGCTTTCTGCCGCCACCCAAGATGATATTTTCGTAATCATTTGGATTTTGGGTTGTCAGTGCTTTGGTCAAAGAGTTGTAAGCTTCCAACTTAACTTCGCCAAGCCCATTATGTGGTAGTCCCCTACTGTCAGAGCCGATTTTGTTGGCATAACGCTCCTCATCGCCGTTAGTGGGATGCGGCGGAATGGGAATACTTCGTTCAACTCTGGCTGCTTCAACACGGACTCGATAGGCTTTATCAACAAAACTGTTGTAGTTGAATGGTCGATTATACCGCCTATTAATATCTTGAGCTTGTACAACATCTCCTCCTTTCTTTGAGGAGAAAGGTGAACCGAAAACTCCTGCAACAAGGCTAGCAGCACTAAATAAACCAGCGCGGCCGAGAAACGAGCGTCTGCTGGCGTGACTACCAAAAAAACGTTTGCTATTTACACGGGGTTGTTTCAGCTTCTCTATTTCGCTATTAGCCTGAGTATCTTGCTCGGAACCTTGATGAGAATTAGGATCTACTTGCATGAGATGTTCTCCACTGGCAAAAATATAGTCATGAGTGAATACATGAGCATCTGAAAGCTAGAACAACTAGCCATACATAAGACACCCAACTCCAGAGAAGCAGGGCAATTTCACCAGATTTGGGATGAAATCTGTGGTTACTCTACTGGAAGGTAATTTGCATAGAAGATGATTCTCCTGAAAGTCATATAGACATTCAGTCCTGGTATGATGCCTTCATCAGATGGCTGTTATACTTCTGTACTTGTAATCAGTCTGATAGCAGCTTTTCGGGGTTAAAGCACAGCTAAAACCACCGCTTACTTCTAGTTAAACCGCTAAAATACGATAAGTCTATCGACTTACAGTATTTTATGGATGTTAAATCAGACTCTCTCACAATCGGTAATGAAAATCAAGAGTTTTTACAAGAAATTTCGCAATAGCGTGAAAGCCTTATAGGAACACACGCACAGTGTTGTCTTCTATGCTTGAGGCTGAGGAGAAACGTGACGCGGTGGGTTTTGATCAAGTATCAGAGGCGATCGCTGCTATCCAAACTACATTTAGCCTTTATTTGGCTGTGGAAGTAAGCCCAACTCTGCATAAATTGGATACAAAACCTTTCTTATTTTAGGTAGTTGTCTACTAAAGAAATATGCTCCTATAATGCAACAAATCCCGCCAAATAATAAAGCATTGGTAACACCAAGATGACCTGCTAATACCCCAAAAAATAAATTACCAAAAGGCAGGATTCCTAAAAAACCAGTTGTAAAGATGCTGGTTACTCTACCTCTTTTATCTTCATCAAGAAGAATTGATTGCATAAAGTTATTAAGAGAAGCCAGAGTGAGAGTATTATTCATACCTATAATAAACATAAATATTAGACAAACCTCTAAATTTGTTGACTGAGAAAATACGATTAAACCTAAACCGAGAATTGCGGCAGAACTTGCTATAACCCTTCCTAATCCGATGATATTTTTTCTGGAGATGAGATAAATACCTGAAACTATAGAACCAAGAGCCGAAGCTGTCATTAAAAAACCCATAGTTTCAGCGTTCCCCTTCAAAATTTCTTGAGCAAAAATCGGTACTAGATTCACATGGGTCATACCCATAAAGCAAATAACAATTTGTAATATCAATAAATGTTTAATGGGTAAAAAATCGTATGCATAAACAAAGCCTTCTTTAAGATTTTTCCAAATTTGGGGTTTTTGAGTTGATGAATTATTGATAACTGGGTTTACTTTGATAGTTAAAATTGCAGATATAAAGGGTAAATAGCTAATACTATCTACTAAAAAACAAGAAGCCGCACTAGATCGAGCAATCAGGAAACCTCCTATCATGGGACTAACAAACTTTGCTGTATTAATCAAGAATGAATGGGAAGCCATCGCACTATAAGTATCTGATTTTTGATCCAAAAGTCTGGGAATAATTACCTGTCGTGCTGGTAAATCGAAAGCTTTTACTATTCCCTGAAGCGTGCCAATAACAATAATCCATGCAACATTGATGTTGTTGCTAAGAGTTAGAAAGGTCAGGGTAGAAGATAGCAAAATTGATACTAACTGAGTAGCTAGTAGAACATATCGTAAATTCCAGCGATCTAGTAATACTCCTACCAAAGGAGTAATAATCAAACCCATAGCTTGATTTGTAAATCCAGCCACACCAACTAATACAGCCGAATTAGTTAATTGATAAACTAGCCATACCAAAGCAATTTGAGTCATCCAAGACCCAAAAAAAGATAAACTTTCTCCGATAACAAAACAAGAAAAATTGACAGATTTAAGCGCAGGTGGAATTTCAAAATTAACAAATTTTAGTTTGTCTTTTTGGAAGTTTCCTCTATTACTTGGTAGCATGATTGTTTCCCTATTTTGTCAAAATAGACTTCAAGTGATTTGTAGTAAGGGGTAAAGCTTTTGAAATTCAGTGATTTATCGCTCACTACAAACGTTTTGTAACTTTTTTAGGACTTACGCAAACAATAGTCAAAACCCTGATTTTCCGGTAAGGGAAATTTATGTAGACGCAAAGCGGCTACTCAACGAGTTCTCCAACGGAGTACCCGCAGGGGATTTTGCGTAAGTCCTATTTTTGATGAAGTTTTAGCAGACTTACATATCACAGCTCTCAAATAATATTAGAAAAGCTTAATGTTAGCAAGACATAAATTTTGTATGCTTAGTATTGAAACAAAAAAATAGAGGAATAGTCAGTATTGTTGTATTTTTAGATGGCAGTATGTAGAGCGCGTAAGTAAATTAACGGTATTATTTATATTTATATTACATAAAATCTACTTAAATTGACGTTATGTTTGTCTTTGAGAGGTTTTTGCCCCCCAATTTATCGGGGGTTGGGGGGATGTAAGACTTTGAGAACACGCCCTAGCCCCGATAACTCTAATTTTTCAGCAAAGTTTAAGAATTTTTAGGATCGAACCACTTATCATATAGCGATTGATAAGTGCCATTTTCTTTGAGATTCAGTAGAGCCTGATTAATTGGTTTGCGGTAGGGACTGTTATTAGGCAGAATAATTCCGTAGCTTTCTTCACGCAAGATACTGCCAACAATCTCTACCTTCCCTTTGCCTTCATTGGCAGCATAAAAGAGGAGTACAGGTGCATCAAACACCACAGCATCAGCTTTTTTTGTTTGCAGAGCATTGTAAGCTTCCTCAATTTTGGGGACTTCTAAAACTGAAATATGATGTTCTCGCAAGAATGTCGCCGCTGTGCTTCCCGCAGTTGTAGCCACTACCTTGCCAGGTAAATCGTCTATACTCCTGATATCGCCCTGAAGTTGCTGCACTGTTAATGAAGTAGTCGCACTGGCTGTAAAGTAGGCGACAAAAAGGACTCCGATGAACATCCAGACTATAGCTATAAAACGTCCCAGCACTCCCTTGGGCATTTCATCGGCTTGAGTCGCTAATGTCGCTGCTGCCCACCAACAAGCTTTAAAAATACCAGGAAAGTATGATTCAGAAATCATCCCTTCTTTGTGATTGCGCTCGGATAGCCAAATAATGTGGGCTGCTACAACAATTAGCACTAGGGCAATGCCTATTACCTGCAAGAGGCTAGTAGAGAAAAACAATTGCAAAATATTTGGAAAAGCACTGTTTTTACTCTCTAGGTTGCGTACCATAATTTGCAGCCCACCAGCAAAAATGGGTAATGAGAAATCAAAATTTTGCTCGCGTTCGGCTGTAATCGAGATAGCTGCAATTCCCAAGTTGACTTTGTTGTCCTTAATAGCAGAAATCACTTCTGGCACACTGGAATATTCAATAAATTTAGACTCTATACCTATTTGGGTAGCGATGCTGCGCCAAAGATCGATACTGAATCCTGATAGCTCACCTTTGTTTGATAGCACAAAGGGCGGTATAACTCGTGTAGCTACTAATAACGGTTGTTGGAGTTTTAGGGATTTTTGAGGTTCCGGTTTTTGGGCCAGTCCTGGGGATGCGATTAACAACAATGCCAAAATTGCACTTACTAATCCTATGCAGGTATACAGCGCTATGGAACGCCTAGTTTTGTTTTTGTGGTTATGTCTGTCAAAATAACCTGTCGGGCTTTTTCTTCCAGTTATAAGTTGGCGAAATTTAGTAGCGATCGCATTTATCATCAGAATTATCTTGGGGTTGTATGCAAAGCATATTTATGATGCCCACCCCAGATCAAATATCACCTGTAGTTGAGTTGATTGTTTAAAATCGGGTTAGGCGTAGCCCGTCGTAGACATCGCTGACACTATTTACCCACTCATTGTTAATCAGCAACTTGGTTGGGCCTATTTTGACCTGTTGTCCTGGTACTGTTGCTGTAACCATCAGGCCCTCCTTAAGCTATAAAACAATTTGCTTTAATCTACATATTATGTTTCTAGCTGTACAGCACCCTAGGTAGATTTGTTTATTAGCCGCCTATTCTAGCATAGTAGTAAGAGGTTGAGACCATTACATTGTGTTTTTGTTTTATTCACTGATCTAACTTGCCTTGTCAACACAAACCTCTATCTTTTGAGTAATAGTTTTGAGTTCCGCTTTGAGCGTACAGTTAGAATTACATTTGCTTGATTTTTCTCTCACGTGCGCTTTTTAGCCTTAGCAAAGTGAGCAACATGAATGTAGACGATTTTAGTCGGCAAATAGAGATATTGCGCTCACGGGTGATGAAATTATTGCAAAGCACTGCAAGTGAGGGGTATTCGCAACAAGAGCTAACAACAGAAGCTTTTGCAGAACTTCAAATCGCCTTAGAAGAAATGAAAATCGCCTCTGAGGAACTACAAGCAACACGAATTGCAGTAGAGAAGGAGCGTCAGCGCTACCAAGAATTATTTGATTTTGCGCCTGATGGTTACTTGGTAACTGATACTTATGGCACTATCCTTGAAGCTAACCACGCCACTACTATCTTACTTAATATCTCACAGCGATTTTTGATTCGGAAACCGTTGCTTAGTTTTATCGGACAGTCAGATCATCAAGCTTTTTTTTATTACCTAACTCAGTTGCAGCATCTCGACCGGGGCGGAGAATGGGAAGTGTGTTTGCAACCACGAGAAAAACTTTGTTTTGATGTTGCTTTGACAGTAGTTACCGTCCGTAATGAGGCGGGTAAGCCAGTTGCTCTGCGCTGGTTAATGCGCGATATTAGCAAGCGTAGGCGTTTAGAGTCGGAGCGCGAGCAGTTATTTTACCGTGAGCAAGCTGCTCGGATTGCAGCCGAAGCTGCACAAAGGCGTTCTAATTTTTTGGCTGAAGCAAGTCGTGTACTAGCATCTTCCTTAGACTACCGCAATACCCTAACAACCGTCGCTCAATTAGCAGTGCCTACCCTCGCAGATTGGTGCATTGTGGATGTCGTTGAAAATAATTCGGCAGCTTTCAATAACCCAGTCATCGCTGCATCTGAACCACAGAAAGAAGCACTAGTCCGAAAACTCCGACAACGCTATCCAATTTCTGTTGATGCAGATTATGGACTACCAAAGGTTTTACGGACTGGTAAGCCGGAACTAGTTACAAACATTCTTGAGTGTTCGTTACAAAGAAAAGCATGGAACGATGAATACCTTAATTTACTGCAAGTTAAGTCTTATATGGTTGTGCCATTGCAAGTGCGTCAGCACAAGCTAGGGACAATTGTATTTGCCTCTACACAATTAGGGCGCTATTACACTACTGTAGACCTAGCAATGGCTGAAGAACTTGCCCAACGTGCAGCGTCTGCTATTGAAAATGCACAGCTTTATTGGCAAGCTCAGGAAGCTAACCGAATTAAGGACGAATTTTTAGCAATTGTCTCTCACGAACTTCGTACACCTCTCAACTCGATGCTGGGTTGGGTTCAAATAATCCGTCATCGAAAACTTGACGAGGCAATTACTTCTAAGGCGCTGGCGACAATCGAGCGAAATGCAAAACTTCAGAGCAAACTGATTGATGATATCCTCGATATTTCACGCATTGTACAAGGTAAAATCCGCCTAAATCTCCGTAAAGTTGACCTTGTAATTGTAATTAACACGGCGATTGAAGCTATATATCCCACATCTGAGATTAAAGATATTCAAGTTGAGTCTAACCTTGACTCGTCAGTCGGTGAGGTTATGGGTGATGCAGAACGCCTCCAACAAGTAGTCTGGAATTTGCTCTCTAACGCCGTCAAGTTCACACCTAGCGGGGGCCGAGTTGAAGTGTGTCTGAAGCAGGTAAACTCAAATGCTCAGATTTCTGTTTCTGACACAGGTAAGGGAATTAGTATTGACTTTCTACCTTATATATTTGAGCGCTTCCGTCAAGCTGATAGCACAACTACTAGAGTAGACGGTGGTTTGGGGCTAGGGCTGGCAATTGTACGCCACTTAGTAGAAATACACTCTGGCACAGTTTATGCAGCTAGTGAAGGGGAAGGACGGGGAGCAACATTTACAGTCCTGTTACCTCTAATACAACCGCAATCAGAGGAGTTAATTAAAGATAGTCAAGTAAAAGTCAATAATCTCTTAGCGCTCGATGGCTTGCAAATACTCCTTGTAGATGATAGTGCCGATACTCGTGAGTTAATTGCTTTTGTTCTTGAAGAGTCAGGAGCGCATGTGACATCGGTTAGCTCAGTAGGTGAAGCCCTGGAAGCGTTGATGCGATTAAGACCAAATATTTTAGTCAGTGATATCGGAATGCCAGATGAGGATGGTTATTCGCTGATTCGCCAAGTTCGCGAACAGGAAGCCCTTCGTGGAGAGAAGATTCTGGCTGTAGCACTGACGGCTTATGCTAGAGATGAAGAACGCAACCTGGCTCTGGAAGCTGGATTTGAAGTTCATCTATCTAAGCCCATCGAGCCAGATAAGTTGGTGAAAGTAGTGGCGAACCTAGTTAAAAGCAGCAAAGAAGTTTAACGCACAAGTCTGAAAGTTGTTTAATCAGCTATTGTGTGGGCGTAGCTACTTGTAAACATCACTGAAGTAGCAAAGGCGAAAGCATAGCCAGCAGTATAAATTGTCTACTAAAGTAAAAGACCAGAGAAACATAAATGTCTCTCTAGCCTATGGTACGCATAAATCATATTTAAGACTTTCAAATAATGCCTGTAATAATACTTAAGATATTTATATAACCGCAAAGTTGTTACTTTTGCCGTCTGTGTGTTTCATAATCACAGAATAAGTTTTTTGAACCAGGTTTTGCTTCACCCGATCAGAGTAATTATTGATTACCCAGATGGTTCACCCGATTGGGGGAAGACGATAAGCAACGATCAACTCAGATTGATAAGATGAAGAAAAAGTAAAGATTTTTGCTATGACTATTTTTGATATTGGTTCTCCCCTAATTGCGATCGCCCAAAAAACCCGCAAAGCTGCAAGTAAACTGGCGATTCTCTCCACTGAGGCAAAAAATCAAGCAATTATTGCGATCGCGCAAGCTTTAGAATCAGCTAAAGATGAAATTTTACAAGCAAATGTTGCCGATTGTAAAGCTGCTGATGCTGAAGGAATTCCCAAACCCCTTTATAAGCGCTTGCAGTTGGATGAACATAAATTAAGAGATGCGATCGCTGGGGTACAAGATGTCGGTAAGCTAGACGATCCTGTTGGTAAAGTCCAGATTCACCGCGAACTTGACACTGGCTTAATTCTCAAACGAATTACTTGTCCTTTAGGTGTTTTGGGGATTATTTTTGAAGCACGTCCAGAAGCGGCGATTCAAATTGCTTCCTTAGCCATCAAATCTGGAAATGGGGTAATTCTCAAATGTGGAAAGGAAGCGGTGCGTTCTTGTGAAGCAATAGTCAAGGCAATTAAACAAGGATTATCGCAAACTGCTGTTAACCCAGATGCGGTACAGTTGCTGACAACTAGAGAAGAAACTTTAGAACTTTTGAAATTAGATAAATATGTGGATTTAATTATCCCTAGAGGTTCTAATTCATTTGTCAGATTTGTACAGGAAAATACGCGGATTCCTGTATTAGGTCATGCCGATGGAATTTGTCATCTTTATATAGATAAAGCCGCCGATCTTTCTAAAGCAGTTCCAATTACAGTAGATGCCAAAGCCCAATATCCTGCTGTTTGTAATGCCATTGAAACTTTGCTAGTCCACCAATCAATTGCTAGAGAATTTTTACCAAAAGCTGCTGAAGCTTTGCAAGAACGCCATGTAGAATTAAGGGGTGATAAACGCACCTTGAAAATTTTACCTAACATTGTAGCTGCAACAGAGATAGACTGGGAAACAGAATATAGCGATTATATTTTGTCAATAAAGATTGTAGACTCTATAGAAGATGCGATCGCACATATTAACGAATACGGTTCTCGTCATACCGATGCGATTATTACTGAAGATTCAACATCTGTTGAAACTTTCTTTGGACTAGTAAATTCAGCCAACATATTCCACAATTGTTCTACCCGATTTGCTGATGGCTTCCGCTATGGTTTCGGCGCAGAAGTAGGAATTAGTACGCAACAAATGCCTCCCCGCGGCCCCGTTGGTTTAGAAGGATTAGTGACATATAAATATCAAATGATTGGCGATGGTCATATTGTAGCTACTTACACCGGAGCGAATGCTAAGGCTTTTACTCATCAGGATTTTTAGATGAGTTTTTAATGCAATAAGTGCAAAAACGAATCATTTGTATTTAGCGAGTTTGAAGTATTATTAAAGCCTCCTTTCTGCAAAGAAAGAGGCTTTCTATATATAGCGGTTCTCGAATGGAAGCAATACACTTTCACCTCTCTCCTAAAAGGAGAGAGGCTTTGAATTTTACTCCCCTTCCCTTGTAGGGAAGGGGCTGTTCTTGTTAGGTCTATATTGCACTCAACTGAGAAGCGTTATAAATAATTCCACTAATTTTTCATGATTATCGGTAAAAACACAACAATTGTGTAGCATCAAGTGGATTGTTATACAGGCAATCAAAGTGAGTAAAATTGTATTTTTGTGAAATCTCATCAAAAGTTTTTTGAGTTTCAGGAAAATCACTTGAAGAAATATGATTTGATAACATTAAATACTCTTGGGGAGTAATTAAAGACCAGTCTTTTTGTACATTATCTAAGTAACATCTAAGATATGTTTCTCGATCTTCTCCTTCTTTACGAACAACATCAATGAGAATAAAAACACCGTTAGATGTGAGGAGATGCTTAAGCTGACCAATAATCGAGTCCTTTTCTTCAAGGCTTAAATGATGGAGAACAAAAGAGCTTAAAATTACATCGAAGCTATTTTGCTGACTTGACATCAATTCAGGAACAAATTGGGAAATATTTCCTTGGGTAAAGGTTGTGTCGCATTGAATTTTTGCCATGTTATCCTTAGCAATCTCTAGCGCAGGTATAGATAAGTCTATCCCTTGGTAGGAAGTAATCGTGCTATTTAACAAAGCTTGGGAAGTAAAGCTAGCATCGCCGCATCCCAAATCAAGCATTTTAAAGGGTTGTTGGAAGTGTCCAAGGAGCAACTCGCGTAGTGTAGAGTAAATTTCACGGTGTCCCATGTAATTGTTATCGAGTATTTTTTGGTAAAGTTTCCACTGCTCGTTAAAAAACTCTTGAGGCGGGAAAAGTTCTTCTTCGCTACTTTTAGAAAGCTTTATATCTAACATTTTACTTATTTCCTTAGCATTTATAGTTGATAGGGTTCCGTAAAAAACCACAATATTTTCATATTATCTACTAAGTTGCTGTCTAGTACACTGTTGCTTATAGCCTTTTCTAGGTAAACTACTAAAGAATTAACTTTAAACTAATGCTTTGAGTAACGCCTGAAGCTTAAGTTGCACCTCTGCAAACTCCTTGTCAGGATCGGAGCCAGCGACGATACCAGCACCAGCATACAATCTCGCGCGATCGCCATTAATTAATGCTGAACGAATTCCCACAATAAACTCACAGTTCCCCTGAGAATCTATCCAACCTAAAGGTGCAGCATATAAACCCCTCTCAAAGCTTTCGTAACGACGAATTTCGGCACAAGCTACATCTTGGGCTGCACCCGCAACGGCTGGTGTAGGATGCAATTGTCCGACAATCTTTAATGGGTGGATGTTAGTAGGAACTATCGCACTTATAGGTGTCCATAAATGCTGGATGTTAGATAATTGTCGTAGCCGTGGTGCTAATATCTGAGGTGATAAACCTAGCTCAGATAGACGTTGAGTTATAAAATTAAGTACTAGTGAATGTTCATGCTTTTCTTTTTCACTATTTAGTAAGCGATTGGCATTAGCTGCATCTTCAGCAGGGGTTTTACCTCGTGGTGCAGAACCAGCTAAAGCATCAGTTATTAACTGTTGATTATTAATACTAATTAATCTTTCTGGACTTGCACCAATAAAATTTTGTCCTTTTCCATTACTTGTCGAAAAAATATAACAATTGGGATGATTTTGTCTAAGATTATTTAACGATTTAACTAGGCTAAAGTGGTTGCTTGACTTTACATCTAATATATCTGCTAATACAATTTTGCTTAAATGACTAGACCGAATTTTTTCTAAAGCAGATACTACTGAACGTTTAAATTGAGTAGCATTCGTGACAGATTTCTTATATAAGGTTGCTGGGAAGCAATCAATATTAGCAGAGTAATATTCTAAAGATTGGATAAATTCAATTTTATTTTGCAGATTCTCCAACAACCTTTGAATATTTGCATTTTCATTAATAATTATATTTGTTACTAATATACAACGCTGATTTTTCACAGCTACTTGCCAACGTGGAAGAAAAATGGTAGCAGATGGAAATGGATAATCCACTTGGGCGTTTTTATCAAAAAAGCTGAAATAAGAAAAAAAGTGAGGCCCAGAAAAAGGTTGATTAGCGTTACCAAAATTAATTATATTTTTTAGACAAGATTTGATAAAATATTCGGCTTGAGTAAAACGATCTGCACCATCAATCTGTAATTTTGCTACAGAATCAATTGCTGCGATCGCTTCTCCTTTAGCTCTGTCCTCAAAGTAAAAATTTATTTCATTTGCTTGTGTAAGTTTATCCAATACAAGTAAAGGATCAACTAAATCGATCTCTTGAGAGATACTGACAATTTGCTTGCCATTATTTTGGAGGCACTTTTCTTGGACTGATAGCAGAAATTGATATAAATCTTTGCGCTCTACAAACAAGTTGCTACGACATGGTGAAACTGTCATGGATCTATAGTAAATTTTTTTTAAGTTAACTTCCTAAAGTGTAATTAATCGTGGTCGTATTTTTACAGGTAACATATTAAGTTGCCATTTCACCAGCGTAGGATTTGCTTTGTTTATGGTGTTCCTAGACCATGATAAGACAGTTTCAGCCTAAGACTGCAATGTGAGAGTGAGTGTTAACAACACAAGGCTAACAACCCATAGTAAAAGTGACAATTGTTTGTATATCACTCATCTCTAGCGTCTCTTTAAATCATAAAATCTAAAGTGTGAGTAATATTCCGGTAATTTAATTAATCACAACTGATGACTACCAAGCAAATTTTATATCCCAACACGAAGTTATGGATGGCAGCGATTAAACCGCCCATGTACAGCGTTGCTATTATGCCCATTTGGGTAGGAACAGCAGTCGCATTTGCTGAAACTAAAATGTTCAATGGTGCAGTATTTTCTACTTTTGTAGCTGCGGCAATTTTAATTCTTGCCTGGGAAAATATCAGTAATGATGTCTTTGATTCCGAAACAGGTATCGATCAAAATAAGCACCATTCTCTAGTGAATTTAACTAGCAATAAGCCATTAATATTTTGGATAGGAAATTTGTGTTTAGGTTTGGGGTTGCTGGGCATACTAGCGATCGCTTTTTGGCAACAAGACCTAACTGTCATCGCCATCATTCTACTATGCTGTGGTTTGGGATATATGTACCAAGGGCCTCCCTTTCGCTTAGGATATCAGGGTTTAGGCGAGATTCTTTGCTTTTTTGCCTTTGGCCCCTTAGCAGTGGAGGCAGCCTACTACAGCCAAACGCAAACTTGGTCAATGACAAGTTTAGCAGTTTCAGTGATTGTTGGGATTGCCACAACCTTAATTTTGTTTTGCTCACATTTTCACCAAGTTAAGGATGACATAGCCGCAGGTAAGCGATCGCCTATCGTCCGTCTCGGAACCCAAAAAGGGGCCCAAGTCCTAGTTTGGTTTACTGCAAGCATTTATCCCCTCACCTTGCTATTTGTGCTATTGGGAATTTCTCCAGCTTGGACATTGCTAAGTTGGGTAAGTTTACCCTTTGCTGTCAAATTATGCCGCCATGTTCAAGAAAATCACAACCAGCCAGACAAAGTTAGTAACTGTAAATTTATCGCTGTAGCCGTGCATTTTTGGGCTTGCTTGCTGTTCGGACTGGGATTTATTCTTTAGTTGGGCATGGGGCATTGAAACAAAGGGAAAATCACTAATGACTAATGACTAATGACTTACAGGTTTCAATTTCGTCCATATCAGCGAAGATTTTTGCGATCGCTTACCACCAATCATGGTAAGTGGGATATTCGTGAAGGTATTATCCTCCGTCTCACCGATGAATCAGGTAAACTCGGCTGGGGAGAAATTGCCCCCATTAGCTGGTTTGGTTCCGAAACCTTAGAACAAGCCTTAGATTTTTGTCGCCAACTCCCACGAGAAATTACAGACGAGATAATTTTCTCTATCCCAGATGAGTTACCTGCTTGTCAATTTGGCTTTGAGTCAGCGCAAGGGTGGGGCAGTGGGGAGTGGGGAGTGGGGAGTGGGGGAGATAATTTTATAACTCCTAAATCCTCACTCTTCTTGTACAGCGCCTTGCTAGTAGCAGGGGAAGCGGCTTTAAATCAATGGGAAACGTTGTGGCAGCAAGGATATCGCACATTTAAGTGGAAAATTGGTGTGTATGCGATCGCTGATGAACTAAAAATTTTTGAGTCACTCATACACACCTTACCAGCCTCTACGAAACTGCGATTAGATGCCAACGGTGGACTCAGCTATGAAGAAGCTAACTTATGGCTGTGGACTTGCGACAATCTCAAGGCAAATGCAGAACTACCCATAGAAATTGAATTTATCGAACAACCGCTACCCGTTGAACAATTTCAGGGGATGTTGGAATTGAGTATGAGTTATGAGACTGCGATCGCTTTAGATGAATCTGTCGCCACACTTAGGCAACTCGCCGCCTGTCATCAACAAGGTTGGCGAGGGATTTTTGTCATAAAGCCTGGGATAATTGGATCGCCATCTCGTCTGAGAAAGTTTTGCCACCAGCATCAAATTGATACTGTATTTTCGTCAGTATTTGAAACTGCGATCGCTAGACTTGCAGCACTCCAGCTAGCAGCCGAATTATCCCGAAACAACAGAGCAGTTGGTTTTGGCATCGACCATTTTTTTGAACAAGAAGAAACGTGGTTGCAAACTTTATGGAACGACCTTTAGACTGTCTTAACAATCTGTTTCAGGATGATTGGCTTATCGGTTATGACAACCGTCAATTTAATCAAATAGCTCAAGAATTATATTTAGAACTAATACCACTATCAGCGTGTGGAACACCACCAAAAATTATCTTAGCCGAACGCGAACCATTGCGATTTTTAGCAAGTTTTATTGCTGCTTGTGCAGCTAATTGTCCAGTTTTTCTTTGTAACCCCGACTGGGGAACACAAGAATGGCAACAAGTCTTTCATTTAGTAGAGCCAGACATCATTTGGGGAGAACTACTCGACTCTCCCACTCCCCTACTCCTAAGTAAAGACACGATTAATCGCGTCTCTCCCCATTTTTTACTCTCTCACTCAGCACGGGCTGAACGCCCCGCTACCGCTAACAGCACTCAGCACTCAGCACTGATTCTGATTCCCACAGGTGGTTCATCAGGACAAATTAAATTTGCCATCCACACTTGGGAAACTCTCATCTCATCGGTACAAGGATTTACAGAATACTTTCAAATCAAACAAGTCAATTCATTTTGTGTGTTACCGCTATATCACGTTAGCGGTTTAATGCAATTTATGCGTTCTTTCACCACCGCAGGTAAACTAGCTATTCAACCATTTAAAGCCGTAGAATCCGGTCAAATATTAAATATTAAACAATCAGAATTTTTCATATCTTTAGTACCAACACAGTTACAACGCCTCTTGCAAAATCCAGAATTAACTGAATGGCTATCTCAATTTAATAGTGTACTTTTGGGAGGTGCGCCAGCATGGAACGAACTACTAGAAAAATCCAGATTTCACCGCATCCGATTAGCACCTACCTATGGCATGACAGAAACCGCCTCTCAAATTGCTACCCTCAAACCGGATGATTTTCTGAGAGGTAAAATTAGTAGTGGTCAGATTCTTCCCCATGCAAAAGTAACTATTCGCAATCAGCAAGGCGAGATTTTAAATTCCAATCAAATCGGAAATATCACCATTCATGCTCAATCTTTAGCCCTTGGTTACTATCCTAAAATTAGAGAAAATCAAACTGATTTCCAAGTAGATGATTTAGGTTTTTTAGACGAACAAGGACATTTAAATATAGTCGGACGTAACAGCGATAAAATTATTACAGGTGGGGAAAATATTTACCCAACAGAGATTGAATCAGCTATACAAGCTACTCAAATGGTTAGTGATATCTGTGTCATTGGTATTCCAGATAAACACTGGGGACAAGCTTTAACAGCAATTTACATTCCCAAAAAATCAGATACCTCTGCCTTAAAAATCCAAACCCTACTCAAAGACAAACTCAGCAAATTTAAAATCCCTAAATATTGGATTCCCCAGCAAAACTTACCCCGTAACTCTCAAGGTAAAATTAACCGCCAAAAATTACAACAAATAGCCACAGAATTCCTCCAAAATTCCATCACATAATCTCTCTCGACCTTCTTCTCTCTGCGTCCTCTGCGTCTCTGCGGTTCGTCTCCAACCACTGAACTATCTCATCAGGTAATTCCTGCTTACTTCTACTACTCACATCAATACAAACATGACGAGTAATAGCCTTAGCAACTACCACCTCAGCCACAGCAATTTCATAAGTAATTTCAAACTTCTCAACACCTATTTTTTGGGGTATTAAACTAATCAGTAACTTGTCCCCACCAAACATAGGGCGCAAAAAATCGACACTAGCATGAACAATGGGAAAAGCTACAGAAGGATTAGTAAAAAAATCTTTGAAATTAATACTTGATGCTTCTAAAGATTCTTCATAAGCTTCATGGCAAATACCCAAAACATTAGCAAAATAAACTACTCCAGCAGCATCAGTATCTTGAAAGCGAACCGTGCGGTTATAAGTAAAAGGCATTTTTGACAATTGAATATTAAAAAACAGCAGGTTTATTTCCTGCTTTACAAACTAATTTTATTGCAACTAAGATAAGTCAGTGATAAAAATTTAATTTCCCCAATTCTGAATTTGTATCGATTTGTTTAGCCTCATTCAATGCCTTGGGGTTAAATATATGGTGAGGAAAGGCGATCGCTTCTACATTGACTCCAACGGCGGAACCTCAAAGTCATTATAACGAGGAAACGAGGATTGCTCATCTATCGCGGTCTTCTCGAATTAATTCAGTACTATCAGGTAATCCAAAGTCTGCTGGATTCAAGCGGCGGCGACGGCGACTAATTTCCTCTAGGAGTTTTGGGACATTTTTTCGCCTTTCTTTTTCCGTTGGCTGTGTTTTTGCCTGCAAAGCGTTCTGCAAGATTGTAATAACTTGAGCATCAATTGAGTTATTTTCAGCTTTAGCTAAGTGTTGGAGTTGTTCGTATAACTCATCAGGTATATTGAGCGCATGAATGGTAGCCATTGATTGACCTCCCGAATTTATTGGTAATGGTAGCACGATCGCACTAGGGGGACAGGTTAGGGGCGATCGCCTTTGGTTTGTGGGTGCGATCGCTTTATTATCTCTACTACCCACCTCTTTCTTAATCCTTCTCTTCTGATTCCTCTGACAGAGCTTTGATTGATGTTTTTCGTAAAACCCAATCAAGATAAAGTACAAAAATCTGCATTTTCAGAAAGTTGTTAGCATTTTTGATATTTGCATCACTTAGTACCCATTTACAGAACTTTTCCAACAGTATTCCAACAACAACTTCAACAGACTTATTTACAACCAAAGGAATTAGTGTTTCTAGCATTGCGATTGCCTCAGTAGCTTGACTGAGTTCAATGTCGCAATTTTCTTTTGTAGTTATTTATCTGACTTACCTTGACTTAGCCTGACTGACACTGATTTAACTCCACATTTTGATAAAAACTTTGGCTACACTGGCTTATAAGTAATTGTGGGAGTGGTCAATGTCTATACCAGAGGACTTTCTTAAGCAGCTGGAGCAATACAGTGAATTGTCGCACCGAGAGAAAGAAGTCTTTCTGGAAATATTTGGTCTTAGTAAGAGTCGAGTTAACGTAGCTCAAGAGTTAAATATTTCTGAAAGTAACCTCGGTACTTGTCTTACAGGTATTTACAAAAAATTTTGCATCACTTGTAATGGCCCTGTTAAAGAAAGCCGCTTACGGGAGTATCTGAGCAAAAGATACTCACAGCAAAAACCCTCTGGCGATTTAACTACAGATCACCTAGATGATTGTATTGATACCTTAGTGCAAGAAATCCGCAAACAAATCAAACCCTACATCAAAGAAAAGTGCGGAACTATGCGGGTATTAGATATGCCTAAGCCAATTGAGTTAACAGGAAAACAAGGTATTTACACAAATGTTAATATTCTGGAGGCAATAACAGGACGAAGACGATTAAAAGTTACGGAACTAATGCAAAGCTGTGAGCATGATAACTTTGAGCGGCTTGGACTTAGCGGAGTAAAACAGAAACGAGTCTCAGGATTAGAGGTTGTACAGCGTCATAGTAAATTGATGGTTTTAGGTAAACCAGGAGCAGGAAAAACCACTTTTTTAAAATATCTAGCAATGCAGTGTATTGAAGGGAGATTTCAAGCAAACAGAGTTCCCTTGTTTATCACATTAAAAGATTTTGCAGAAGCAGCTAAAAAACCAGATATTTTGAAATTTATTGTTCAACTATTATCAAGCTGTGGGGTAACTCATGCCAGTACAGCAGTAGAGAAACTGTTGAAACAGGGTAAAGCATTCATATTGCTGGATGGGTTAGATGAAGTACGAGAGGAAGACACCAAGCGTGTTTTACGACAAATTCGGGAATTTTCTGACCTGTTTCATACCAATCAGTTTGTAATTACCTGTCGGATTGCTGCCAAAGAATACACCTATCAAAGTTTCACAGAAGTAGAAATGGCAGATTTTGATGAAAAACAAATAGCAATTTTTGCTCAAAATTGGTTCGAGTTGACTGATCCAGTTAAAAGTCAAAGATTCATTCAAAAACTAAAGGAGAATAAACCAATCCAAGAACTAGCAAGTAGTCCTTTACTGCTGACATTATTGTGTTTGGTGTTTGGAGATAGTGGAGATTTCCCAGCAAACCGTTCTGAACTTTATCAAGAAGGATTAGATGTATTACTGAAAAAATGGGATGCCAAACGCAACATTGAGAGAGAGCAGGTGTATAAAAACCTGTCTTTGCAGCGTAAGGAAGACTTGCTGAGTCAAATAGGCTTAACTACCTTTGAGCAGAAAAACTATTTCTTTAAACAAAAAACGACCGAAATATACATTGCTGATTTTATCCGTAACTTACGTGATGCTGATACAGATCCAGAAGTCTTGAAACTCGATAGTGAAGCCGTTTTAAAATCTATTGAAGCACAGCATGGGCTACTAGTAGAACGAGCAAAAGGCATCTATTCTTTTTCTCACCTGACGTTCCACGAGTATTTTGCTGCAAGAGAAATAGTAGCTAACTCTGCCTATAAAACTTTGGTTAAGCATCTGATAGAGAAACGCTGGCGGGAAGTTTTTTTGCTCACAGCAGGGATGATGCGAAATGCCGATAATTTGATGCACTTAATAAAGTCTGAAATTGATGGACTAATCAGTACGGATGAACAATTACAAAATTTGATGAGGTGGGTAGCTAAAAAATCTTCTTTAGCTACAGTGCCATATCAGCTAGCAGAAGTTAGAGGTATCTATTTAAGTTTGATAAATAGTCTTATTCTGAGTAAGCGTTCAGATTTTACGGAGCTTCCTCGTATTCTAGCCTTCGATCTGGCTCTTACTGGTACTTCAGACAGCGACTTTTATAAAGCCTGCGAGCCAACGATTATCGCGATAGTTACTCCAGCCTTGAGTTTTGAAATTGTTGTCTTTTTTGAAGAAAAAAAAATTCGAGTAGATAGACGAAGCTCAAATACTCTCTTTCCTAATCACTTTGATTCAAATCTTGATTTTGATCTAGAAAATGACCCACGTCCTGAGTTACAAATTTTGCTTGAAAACCTGAAAAGCCAATTGCCACCTTCACAAAACGACAGCGAAGCATTTGAACACTGGTGGAAAACTGATGGTCAAGAGTGGAATGAACAGCTTAGAACCGTCATGATTGAGCATTGCAATATTGGACATGACTGGCAGATAAATGAAGCCCAACAAACACTCTTACAACAGTATTTATATGCCAATAAGTTGCTACTAGAGTGCCTAAATAGTGAATGTTATGTAAGCTGGGAAGTTAGGCAAGAAATTGAAAATACTTTGCTGTTACCAAATGAAAATTAAACAATTAGTAGAAGTTGTTAAGACAGCTAAAAGCAGATAAATGATCCAAAATATAGTTAAATTTACCTGTGAAAAAAGATATTTGCGATCGCACTTTTACTTTTTCAGTTCGCATAGTCAAATTGTGCCAGTTTTTAGATGACAAACCAGGAGTAGCACGAACCCTTTCTCAACAGTTATTAAGGTCAGGAACATCGATTGGAGCTAATGTAGAAGAAGCGCAAGCTGCTCAAAGCAAAGCTGATTTTATCAGCAAGCTCATGATTGCACTAAAAGAATCCCGTGAAACTCGGTATTGGTTAAGATTGCTCATTGCTGCCGAAATAGTACCTCAATCAAAAATTAGTCAACTCCAAACCGAAGCCGAAGAACTAACAAAAATTCTTGGTGCCATAATTATCTCCACCAAAACCTCTACTTAACCTCTTCAATTTTTAATTTTTAATTTTCAATTTTTAATTCCTAAACGGAGAGGGGGAGATTCGAACTCCCGGAGGTTTTAGCCTCATCCGATTTCAAGTCGGACGCAATCGACCACTCTGCCACCTCTCCAGTAAATCTGTCAAACTTGTGCCGCTCCTTGTTTCAGACGCTATTCAGGCGCTTTTTTTGGTTAGCACTAAACTTGACAGATAATACTATACCCTATTATCTACGCAGATTGCACTACTGGAGGCGAATGTCTACGACACAATACGCGATCGCTCGTACAAAATTTCCCCCTTAGCCACCTGAAAGTCATTCCCCACCCAAACTAGGGAAACTTGCGAAACCACACCCGCCTCTAGGGTGACAATGGAAAAGTTACGCAACTTCTCGCCGTCATTTTCCACAATCCTGGGGACACTAGCCGCATTTAAGTAAATTGTCCCCTCTGGACTTCTAAAGATGGGTTTGCGCTGCACCTTCTTGGTATGGCGTAAATCTCGGTGCATGTGACCAAATGTCACCAGAGGAATGGTTTTACCAGCAGTCAAGGCTTGAGAAATCGCCTCGCCCAAATCTGGATCGCCAAAGTCGCCGCCAATTGGATGCCAGTCTTTGCCGCAGGGATCTTCGGGGCGATCGCCTAACCCACTAGGCCCATTGTGACCCAAAAATATAATTGTCTCGTAAGCGGCGCTTTTAACTGCTTTGAAGATGCGATCGGCGGATTCTTCTAAACTCGTCACACCGTAACGTTCTTTACAGATTTCCGCGAATTTCCACTCTGGGCCACCCCAAGTAAAGGGACGACCCCCCACTACAGTTAAATTCCAAGCGGGAAAATCCAGCTTACCGTAACCGACATGGGACGAACCTAATAAATCGAGTTGTTCCTGTACCCAGTCTTCCTTAGAGCGGTCATAAGGAGCCTTTTTACGTCCCCATTCGGTGGCGGTGTACCAGGCATCGTGGTTGCCCATCACGGCTGCTTTGGGAATATCGAGGGATGCGATCGCTCTGACCACTTCCACCGATTCATTGCCAAAATCCCCGACAAACAGCACTAAGTCAACACCCAAATGCTTGAGTGCAACGCCATCTTCCACTTCCCATTGGTCGTGAATATCTCCAACTACAGCAATTTTGAGGTTTATCGATTGAGTTTTCTGACTGGTCATGCCACTTTCCTTGCCGTCTATCTCCAGGATATGAAACTCAGCCCGATTTGGACACAACCCGAAAATATCAACCGTCCACTATTTTTGGTAAAAACTACTATAATTGAATCCACAGGACATACATTTGCAACATAAAGCACCCCTAAACTGTGTTTACCACTGCACTAGCTCAACGAAAAAACACCCAACTGGGTGAACTACCACTAGATTTGTTTGCCGCGATTCAGAGTCTCAAAAAAGAACTCAACGCCGTTATCCTGGCGCATTATTATCAAGAGCCAGATATTCAGGATATTGCAGACTTTATTGGGGATTCATTACAACTAGCAAGAGCCGCCGAAAAAACCAATGCGGATGTAATTGTCTTTGCTGGTGTTCACTTCATGGCAGAAACAGCAAAGATACTTAATCCCGATAAATTAGTACTTTTACCAGATTTGGATGCTGGTTGTTCTTTAGCAGACAGTTGTCCACCAGAGGCGTTTGCAGCTTTTAAAGCAGCGCATCCAAATCATCTAGTGGTGTCTTATATCAACTGCTCTGCTGATATCAAGGCGATGAGTGATATTATTTGCACCAGTTCCAACGCTGTGAAAATTGTGCAGCAGATACCGAAAGAACAGCCGATTATTTTTGCCCCAGATCGAAATTTGGGTCGGTATGTGATGGAACAAACTGGACGAGATTTGGTGCTATGGCAAGGTAGCTGTGTTGTCCATGAAACCTTTTCGGAAAAGAAAATTGTCCAGTTAAAAATAGCCCATCCCGAAGCAGAGGCGATCGCACACCCAGAATGTGAAAGTAGTGTATTGCGCCACGCCAGCTTTATTGGCTCCACAGCCGCTTTACTCAAGTATTGTCAAAGCAGCCCCACCAAAGAATTTATCGTTGCTACGGAACCGGGAATCATTCACCAAATGCAAAAACTAGCTCCTGACAAGCACTTCATTCCTGCACCACCGATGAATAACTGTGCTTGTAACGAATGTCCGTTTATGCGATTAAACACCCTAGAAAAGCTTTACTGGGCAATGAAAAATCGCACTCCCGAAATTACCATGTCAGAGGATATTCGCCTTGCTGCACTGCGACCAATGCAACGAATGCTGGAGATGAGCGTGTAACCAGTATTTTTATCCATAAGGTAGAGACGCAGTTTTGTTGCGATCTCTACCCACAAGTTATTTTTTCTAACCACTTGCTAATTATAAAAGGTGGTGCTAAGATTTTAAATCGTGAGACAAATCGGGTCGGTGTCCGAGTGGTTAATGGAGACGGACTGTAAATCCGTTGGCTAGCGCCTACGCTGGTTCAAATCCAGCCCGGCCCACCACTTACGAAGTTATAAGTTATAATGTCTGGGTAAGCATCAAAACTCCCAGCATTTAACTTCTAGCTGAAAAATCGGAATTATGTTTCGCCCGTGTGGCTCAGTGGTAGAGCACACCCTTGGTAAGGGTGAGGTCACGAGTTCAATCCTCGTCACGGGCTTTTTCCAGAGATACTTAGCAGTCCTAAAACACACTAGATTGTCCTAAACGTGTCTTAAGCATAGGACAGTCTAATGAGGGTTTGCTAGATATATCTCAAATCTTTAACTTAGGGGTAGACCTGTAAAACTTCTAGGTGTCCTTAGATTCCCTTGCTGGCGTGGGTAAATCGAAATATTTCCCAGGCTATCGAAACATTTCGACTACAAGCTACGACCAACAACAAAACAAGCCATTGAGATAGACAGATGGCTGTCTATGTTATGCGCTCAATATAATTTCTTGTTGGCTGATAGATTTGATTGGTATGAGCGCAATCGTTCATCAATTAATGCCTGTCCTCTTATCTGCCATATACCAGAATTGCGGGACAAACCAGACTATTATTCACAAAATAAAACGCTACTAAATCTCAAAAAAACTCATCCTTGGTACGGTGAAATTTACTCGCAGGTGCTACAGGATATAGTTAAGCGAGTGAAAGTGACGTTTGACCGTTTTTTAAAAGGTGATAGCAACGGAAAACGAAGTAGATGACCTCGGTTTAAATCTCGTGAATGTTGGTAATTGCAGTCAATCCATCGGGTACGTCACAAGATTGTTCCAGTTGTGGGGTAAAAGTTTCTAAAAAGCTGCATGGAAGATGGCATTTGTGTCTGTGTGGGTGCAGTCTTAATCGTGACCATAACGCGGCAGTAAATATAAAAAATAGAGCCGACGGACATGCGATTCTTAAAGCTTAACGCCTCCTAAGCAATAGCCGGATTGGTTGAGAAGCCCACACTGAAATTGGAGTACCAATTTCAGTGTGCGGAGTGTGTCACTGTTCACGGATTTTGTTTGTGAACACTATTTTTTATTCTAAAATTTCCTCACTTTTAATTGTCGGCTGCTACAGGTAGACGAATAGTAAATGTACTACCTTGCCCTTGCTCAGATGTTACATCAATTGTGCCTTGATGTGCTTCGATAATACAGCGAGATAGATATAGTCCCAAACCGCTACCAGATCGCTGGTGTTTACCTTGGCGAAATCGCTCAAATAATATTGCCTGATCTTGTTTAGAAATTCCCGGCCCCGTATCTTGGATATCAATAGTCACATCTTCTGGAGTGAGATGGCAGTGAATATCTACAGAACCTTTGTCTGTAAATTTGATAGCATTGCCGATAATATTTGTTAAAACTCGCCGCAGTTCTAAGCGATCGCCCATGACGGTGCTTGCAGTTTCATCTCGCTCTATATTTACAACTAATCCTTTTTCTTCAGCTAAGGGAGTTAATTCTTGGGTAACTTCACTAACTAGTTCTTCAATATTGCAGGGAGAAATTTTTAAGGTTTTACAGCCCGCTTCATGACGATAAACTTCTAGCAAGGTATTTACCATTTCCAGCAGGTCTTGATTACTGCCAATCATGGTATCAATGATTTCTTGCAATTGTGGCGAAACTTCGCAAAACCTGCCTTCCAGCAATAATTTTAAGACGCGGTTGGAGGCTACTAGCGGTATACGTAAATCGTGAGTAAAACGCGAGACAAAATCTGCCCGCAGGTTAGCCATCTGATCTCGTTCGTCGATGCTATGCTTGAGGCGCAGGAGCGATCGCACTCGCGCATGTAGTTCATCAGGATCGAATGGTTTACGAATAAAGTCATCTGCACCAGCATCGAGTCCTTCCACAACGCTAGACTCATAGTGAGCCGTTAGCAGCAGAATAGGGATAAATGGCAACGCCGGATTCTGTCGAATGCGTCGAGTAAATTCATAGCCATCTATCTCCGGCATCATCACATCTAAGAGAATGATGTCTGGTGGTGACTCCTCAACCATAGCCAGAGCAATTTTGCTATCTTCCACCAAGCTAATTTCATAGCCCTCATCTTCTAGGACTGCTTCTAAGACCAGTAGATTGTCAAAAACATCATCGACAGCGAGAATTTTATCTTTTTTGACACTTTTAGTTAAAGACATGGCTGAATAAAAAAAAGAAGTGCTTGGCTATCCCTAGCAAATCTAGTAATAGCTTACTTTACCAGCGCTGAAATTATTAAGGATTCACATTTTCCTTTAAAATTTCCCGAATTGAGTATCTTGCTTTCTAAGTAAAAATACTGTTTAACTACACAAGCCTAGCATTGATTAGTTTAATATTAGTATTCTCTACTGAGTAGATTATTCGTTTACTTCTCCAAACAATATTTGTGTCTGGGTCTTAGGTTAAGGTCGCTTAATCTATTGTATTTACGTTATCATAGCCACTGCAATGGTAATTATTTAATAGTTACCGACTCTTGCTTGCTAGCGGATTTTCAGTGAAAAATTGTCTACCATAAAACATCTATCATCCGGTGAATGTATAAAAATGTTTTTTGATTGAATTATATTCCCAGATGGAAACTCTTGCCTAAGAAAAACTTCCAAGATAAAGTTATTTATGTCTAATGGTAGATGAAGTTCAGGAAAAATACCAAAAGCATTGCTTTTTGTATAAGATACCGAATAGAAGAACGAGATTATTTTAATCTGTACTCTAGATAGATAACAGTAAAATTAAGCAACTATGAGTGAAATCAAGATCCTCGTGATCGAAGATCACAACCTTACAAGAATCGGCTTGCGGTCTGCCTTACAAACCCAGCCAGAGTTTAACATTGTTGGTGAAGCAGCCAATGCAGCCGACGGCATCAAGCTTCTGAAAACTCTCAAGCCTGATGTTGCCACTATTGATATCGGTTTGCCTGACATGGATGGTATTGAGCTAACACGCACATTTAGGCAATATCAAGCAGAGAATGAAGATTACACCACAAAGCTGCTAATTTTAACGATGCAGAATAGCGAGCAGGCAGTTTTAGCCGCTTTTGCAGCAGGTGCAGATTCTTATTGCATGAAGGATATCGAAACTGAGAAACTAGTTGAGGCTGTGCAAACGACTTATGCAGGTAGCTCATGGATTGATCCTGCGATCGCAGACCTTGTACTACAACAAATACGTCAAGATTTCCCTGATGGTAGCAGAGGCGCATCTGGAAAAAGAGTCTTGATTGAAGGTATTGATCCCGATGTTGAGAAAAGTATAGTCAGCTATCCTTTAACTCACCGGGAAATGGATGTTTTAGAGTTGATTGTCGCTGGGTGTGACAATGCAGAAATTGCTAAAAGGCTCTATTTAACAGTCGGTACTGTAAAAACTCATGTTAGAGGTATTCTCAATAAACTCTGTGTTGCTGACCGTACACAGGCTGCCGTCCGTGCTTTGCGCGCTGGATTAGTACCGTAAATATCCTGAACAGTAATTGTTTTTTAGTCAAAACGATTACCTGTAAAAAGATTTATTAAGAAATTGTTACACACTTTAGTAAAATGACATAATTGACGAACAAATAAGTATTTTTCCTCATATACATGATAGCGGATCAATTTCCCTGGCTTACCGCGATTGTCTTGCTGCCACTCGTTGCTTCCTTGCTCATCCCTGTGCTGCCTGATAAAGATGGCAAGCTTGTGCGGTGGTATGCACTGGGTGTAGGTATTGCAGATTTTGCCTTGATGTGCTATGCCTTTTGGAAACATTACGATGCCAGCAGTGCTAGTTTTCAATTGGTAGAAAGTTATGCCTGGATGCCTCAGTTGGGTCTGAACTGGGCAGTATCAGTTGATGGACTATCAGTACCACTTGTGCTTCTAGCAGGATTTGTCACCACACTCTCAATTTTTTCAGCTTGGCAAGTCGATCACCGCCCCCGCCTCTTCTATTTTTTAATGCTGGTGCTGTATTCTGCACAGGTTGGGGTGTTCGTTGCCAAAGACTTGTTGCTATTTTTCATTATGTGGGAAGTAGAACTAATTCCCGTCTACTTACTAGTTTGCATTTGGGGTGGGCAAAGACGGCGTTATGCGGCTACGAAATTTTTGTTGTATACCGCAGCTGCTTCTATATTTATTTTGGTCGCAGCCTTGGCAATGGGGTTATACGGCGGCGGTGATATGACATTTGATATAACTGCCCTCGCAAGTAAAGAATATCCCCTTACTCTACAACTGCTAATTTATGCAGGGTTATTGATTGCATTTGGTGTCAAGCTTGCTGTTTTCCCGATGCACACCTGGTTGCCTGATGCCCACGGCGAAGCATCTTCTCCTGTATCGATGATTTTGGCTGGTGTGTTGCTAAAGATGGGTGGATATGGACTAATTCGCCTGAATCTTGAACTACTCCCCGATGCACACATTTACTTTGCGCCAGTTCTAGCCATTCTGGGTGTTGTCAACATTATCTATGGTGCATTAAACTCCTTTGCTCAGACGAATATGAAGCGGCGTTTGGCTTATTCGTCGATTTCCCACATGGGGTTTGTGCTGCTTGGGATTGCGTCGTTCACTGATTTGGGAATCAACGGTGCGATGTTGCAGATGATTTCGCATGGTTTAATTGCATCAGTGCTGTTCTTCTTAGCTGGAGTTACTTACGATCGCACCCACACAATGGTAATGAAAGATATGGGTGGCATTGGTCAAGCTATGCCCAAAGTCTTTGCTCTGTTCACCATCGGAGCAATGGCATCCCTAGCACTTCCCGGTATGAGCGGTTTCGCTGGCGAACTATCGGTATTTGTTGGCATGACAAGCAGTGACGTTTACAGTTCAACTTTCTGCACTGTCACGGTTTTTCTCGCCGCAGTTGGAGTTATCCTCACACCTATTTATTTACTTTCCATGCTACGAGAGGTATTTTATGGTGACGGTGCAGCGCTGATATGCGACATCAATAATGCAGGCTCAGAAAATCAAGAAGATGAGGGAACAGTTTGTTTTGGTACAGATTGCTTCGTGCCAGAGGATGCAGTCTACGACGATGCTAGACCTCGTGAAGTGTTTATCGCTGCCTGTTTTCTGCTGATGATTATTGGTATTGGTTTCTATCCCAAGATGGCGATGCAAATGTACGACGTGAAAACTGTGGCAGTCAATGCTAATCTTCGCCAGTCTTATGCCATAGTCTCGCAAACAAATCCTCAGATTTATGCTAATCGATTATTGGTTCCGCAAATTTCAGAGGTTGAGGTAGCGCCCGTTTTGGGGACTTTGAAGTAAGCTTTTTGACCAATAGACTTGTAGGGGAGCAGGGGGACAAGGGGACAAGGGGACAAGGGGGAATTTTACCGAACAAGTCTCTCCGTCTCCCACCTCTTCCTTGTCTCTTTTTCATGCCCTTTCCCCTCTGCCCCCTGCTCCCCTGTCCCCTGCTCCCTACTCTCCTTGCCTCTTTTTCAACCAGCCAACTTCTTTAGAGGAGTTTCCCCAGAATTTTCTGGGCATCAAATCAATATTGCTCGCTCTACTGTAATATCAACGTTGTAACATCGCGTGATTTCACTAAACAATGCCACTGCAAGCCCAAATAAAAAACTTCAGGAAACGTTGGTTTCCTCGGATTCTCAAAAGAACTTTAATTGTGCTGTTAGTGGTGGGGCTATTGTTAGTGGGATTCGCCACCTACACTGTGCGCCAATCCTTTCCGCAAGAGAGTGGCACAATTCAACTACCTGAACTCAAAGCTGAAGTAACCGTCCAGCGCGATAAATGGGGAATTCCCCACATTTATGCTGCCAATTCTCACGATTTATTTATGGCGCAAGGTTATATTCACGCCCAAGACCGTTTTTGGCAAATGGATTTTTGGCGACACATTGGTTCTGGGCGACTCTCAGAAATGTTTGGTTCCTCTCAGGTTGACACTGATAGATATCTGCGGACAATGGGTTGGGCGAGGGTAGCGCAGCAAGAAATTCAGGAAATTAATGCAGAGATGAAGGCATACCTGGAAGCATACTCAGATGGTGTCAATGCTTATCTAAAAGAGCATCAAGGTAATGCCCTGAGTCTAGAATATGCTGTGCTAAAATTCCTCAATCCTGGGTATAAGCCAGAACCTTGGCAAATATTGCATTCTCTGACTTGGGGGAAGGTGATGGCTTACGATTTGGGTACAAATTTCCAGAGTGAAGTTGAACGTGCCATACTACTTAAAACCCTTACTCCCACTCAAGTAGAGGAACTTTATCCACCTTATCCTCAAGACTTACCAGCGATTTTACCTGAGTTCCAAAAAGGGAAAACAGGAGAGGATGAAAATTCTGACGAGACACAATTCACCGCCTTTGGTATTGAGGAGGTAATAGAGTCAATTACCAAGCCGATGATAGCTTTGGAACAACTCATAGGGCCTACGGGAATAGGCATTGGTTCCAATAACTGGGTGATATCCGGTGAGCTTACAGATACAGGTAAGCCAATTTTGGCAAATGACCCCCACTTAGGTGTGCAAATACCCTCTATATGGTACGAGGTTGGTTTGCACTGCATATCTAAGAGTGCAGAATGTCCCTACAACGTTACAGGCTTTTCCTTTGCGGGAATGATTGGGGTAATTATCGGTCATAGCGATCGCATTGCCTGGGGTGTAACTAATGTACTATCTGATGTGATGGATTTATACATCGAGAAAATCAATCCCAAAAACCCCAATCAGTATGAGGTAAATGGCAAATGGGTTGATATGAAACTCGTGCAAGAAACGATTCAAGTTGCGGGTAGTCAGCCGATTGTGCAAACGGTGCGCTATACCCGACATGGGCCGATTCTCTCTGATGTTTCACCCAATCTGAAGGAGTTCCAGCCAAGTCAGCCTTTAGCAATACCGCAAAACTACGCTATAGCCTTACGCTGGACAGCCCTAGAACCTTCTAAATTAGGGTATGCTATTCCCCAAATCAATCGCGCCCAAAACTGGCAAGAATTCCGCACTGCTGCTAGTAATTATGATGTCCCGGCTCAAAATTTGGTCTACGCTGACGTTGATGGCAATATTGGCTACCAAATGCCTGGTAAATTCCCCATCCGAGCCAAGGGAAATGGGCGTTATCCCGTTCCTGGTTGGACAGATGAATATGAGTGGCAAGGCTATATTGACTTTGAGAAGTTACCCAAAAGTTTCAATCCGTCTCAAGGCTATATTGCTACTGCCAATAATTTAGCGATGCGTAAATATCCTTACTTAATTACCGCAGATTGGGTTTATGGCTATCGGGCACAGCGCATCGTTGAGATGATTTCACAAAAAACCGAACCGATTTCTCTAGAAGATGTGCAGCAGATACAGGGTGACGATCGCAATCTTAATGCACAAACATTAGTACCGATACTGCAATCTATCACTGTTGATACTCCTCGCTTGCAAGCAGCCCAAAAACTTTTGCAAGATTGGAATTTGCAGTTGGGAATGACATCATCGGCTGCTGCCTTGTTTGAAGTATTCTGGAAACACTTGCTAAGAGACACATTTCACGATCAGTTACCTGAGAGATACTTTCCCAATGGGGGCGATCGCTGGTATGCTGTGGTAGCAAATTTAGTAAAACAGCCCAATAGTTCTTGGTGGGATAATCGCAACACCCCAAAAGTTGAGAACCGAGACGAAATCTTGCGGCAATCCTTTACAGAAGCCGTGGATGAACTAGAACGGATTCAAAGCAAAGACCCGAAAAACTGGAATTGGGGCAAACTACATACTGTTACTTTCCGTAATGCCACCTTGGGTAAATCTGGGGTTGCACCGATTGAAGGTTTATTTAATCGTGGTGCATTTGCGACGGCTGGTAACGGCGAAACAGTTAATGCTAACCGATGGAGAGCAAATAAATCCTTTGAGGTGACAGATATTCCTTCTCTACGGATGATCGTAGATTTGGGAAATTTGGATAACTCAGTTGCAATTCATACACCCGGACAATCAGGACATGCTTTCCATACCCACTACAACGATATGGTTGACTCTTGGCGCAATATTGAATATCACCAGATGTTATCGCAACAAAAGAATGTCACAGATAACACTGCTGCGACATTGAAGTTAATTCCCAAATTGGGAGAATAAAGTGCAACCTGAATATAGAATGTTAAATTTTGCTACTTAAGTGTAATTACATACACGTTGTCGAAAAAATGAAGTATAAAGTAACAGGGCAACAGAAATCAAGATTATTTTTAGAAAAAAGTATTTTCGCTGGCCATCTATTTCTGCTGCCCAACTTTCCCAAAACCTAGTTGGAGATAATAGGATTTATGCAACGTGTATTTAAACAAAGTTTTATGCTTTCAGTCACCACTGCGATCGCATTATTATTTGCAGGGTGTGGAGAAAGTAAAGTTGCCCAATGTAACAAAGTCATCAAGGTTGCTAATCAAGCATCTACTCTAGGTCAGGAATTTGGTAAAAATCCCAATCCGGTAAAAGGTTCTAAAGCTTTAACTGAACTTGCTGGTAAGATAGATCCACTTGCCCAAGAGATGAAAACCCTCGAAATTAAAGATGAAAAGTTGCAAGGTTTTCAAGGGCGCTTTATCACACTCTATCAGAACATCAGCAAGGAATTGAATAATGCCGCAGGAGCTATAGATAAAAAGAATCTACCAGCAGCAAAGGGTTTTTTGGTATCTCTGAAAAAAAGTAGTACCGAAGAAAGTTCAATAGTTAAGGAAATTAATACCTACTGTTCTGCTAAATAATCAATTCTGCATGGAATCTTGATTATAAAAATAGTGCTTAAATAGTCGGTCGATAACCACCAAAAACCGCAAAGCTAAAATTTTTGTACCAGCAATCCACATTTTTAAATCCAGCCGCTTCTAGCCAGTGAAGTTGAATCTCAAGGGTTGCCATGCGATCGTATTCCATGCGTTTTTGTGCAGCTTTAAAATCTTCTTCTGAGATACCCTTAGCATGGATAGAATCTAACCAGTGTTGACGATAAAGTTCTTCTAAATCAGGGGTTTTGCCGATAACTTGGTCAGCGTTGACAAATATCCCTCCAGGATTGAGAACATCATAAATCCGTTGATAAAGAAGTTCTTTGTCAAAATCAGAAAGATGATGAATAGATAGGGCAGAGATTATCAGGTCGTAGGAATCACCCAAATCAGTCTCAATGTAGTCACCAATTAAGATTTTGGGAGATTTACCCATTTTGCTAAATCTCAACTTAGCTTTCTCTAACATCTCAGGGGCTAAGTCTAGTAAGGTGAACTCTGCATTTGGGAAAACAGATTGCACCATACCTGAGTAAAGTCCAGTACCAGCACCCAAATCTAGAACCTTTATCGGTGCGGTGCGCTCGCTTGGGATGATTTCAACAGCTGTTTTGTAAAAGTCATCAAAACAGGGAATTAGAATCCGACGTAAGCTATCGTAATCTCCTGCGGCAGCATTAAAAGCCTCTTGAATATTCATTTTTTTATTTTTAATATTGGTATAACTTTCTGTTTTAACAACTCAATTAAAGCTGGTTCCATATACTCATATTCATCTGGTATATCTAAACAGATAATTTTTTTATCTTTAAGAAAAGGCTGAAAATTTTTTGATAGCTTGCTTTTATGAGGTTTTTCCATCACAAATATCATATCAGCCCATCGAATAGCCTCAGTTGATAATGGTACTTCAGCATGGCGATCTAAACCTGCCGAGTCTGTTTCAAGTCCTTCATATTCAGAAAACATAGCCTCGGCGGTGGGACTTCGTAGTTTATTCTGGCTACAGATAAATAAGAGCTTTTTCATTAATTAATATGAAGCGATAGTATTTTATAAACCTTTGAATCCAGGATTTTTATCTATATTAAGTTGCTACTCATCACTCTCAAAATCTCTCTCTTCTAATCCCAGCCAAAAGAGTAATACTTTTTCAACTTCAACTAGTTGTTCTAGTGTTAAGTCTCCCAACTTTCGGAGTAACTTTGCATGTGGAATTGTAATAATATTTTGTACGTCAAACACTCCTGTTCGGAGAAAGTTTACCTTTAACGCCACCTCAAATCTTGAACCGCGTGAGCTAGTCGTATGAGGAATTAGGGTTGCTAGCGCTCGATCTTGCTCTAGTGCAGGAATACTGATAATTAAGCATGGTCTGACTTTTGCTGTGTAGCCAAGATCGACAAGCCAAACTTCTCCACGATTAGGGCTACTCATCAGAAGCTTCTTGCCGATCTAACTCCAAAAAAATTTCTTCTGCATTCCAAACCAAATCTTCATTAGACAAACATGGAAAGTCCAAATGTCTTACCCTTTTTAAAATCTCCAGAGCTATTTCCAGTCTCTCTGACTCTGGCAAACGATCAAAGGTGCTTAATAATTCTTCAACTGGAGCAGTCATGACTCTCTTCATTAGACACTCCAGTAGCATAGCACGACCCTATATAAACGTTCTGTGAGATGAGATTGCTCTATAGACGGTGCGTTGTGCCAGACTCATTTGCATACAGCAAATACATGGCTGTTTTATATTTTTAGACAATAAAAATCAGTCAAGGGAAGACCTAGCTTCCGCGATCTGAAAAGGTCAGACCTCTTGACTGCTATTCATATTGTATCAGCTACTTTATAGGCTAGCTTGGCAAAAGCGCTAAGAAAACTTTGCATCTTAGCGCCTTTGTATGAGATATCTTTTCTAACTTCTATACCATCTCAGACGAAGCCTGCATCATCTGCTGCGGCTGCGGTTGGAACATAAACAACGAGTAAACCACATCTCGGCGGATGTTGACCATCATATCCAAGAAGAGTTCGTAACCCTCGCTCTTATACTCAATTAGCGGGTCTTTTTGACCGTAACCACGTAACCCCACTGATTCGCGTAAGGCATCCATTTGTTGCAGGTGTTCCCGCCACAGGGTATCAATGCGTTGCAAAATAAAGAAACGTTCAGCTTGGCGCATCAGTCCGGGTTGAACTTGGTCAATTTGGGCTTCTTTGAGGTCGTAAGCAATTCGCACCTGTTCGTGGAGGAAAGCTTTAATCTCGCCGACTGTCATATCTTCTAATTGATTTGGCTGCAAGTCTGCTAGTAGATAGACGAATTCTTTGACTTTCTCAACCAACTTTTCTAACTCCCACTCTTCGGAGGGTAAGTCTATGTTGATGTAGTAATCAACGATGTCATCCATCGTTTTTTCAGCGTACTTGATGACCTGTTCTTTCAAATCTTGACCTTCTAACACCCGACGGCGTTCAGCGTAAATAGCACGACGTTGATTATTCATCACCTCGTCATACTCAAATACCTGCTTACGGATGTCGTAGTAGTAGGTTTCGACTTTTTTCTGTGCGCCTTCCAAACTGCGGGTAAGCATCCCAGATTCGATGGGCATATCTTCTTCCACTTGGAAAGCATTCATTAACCCAGCAACGCGATCGCCACCAAAAATCCGCAGTAGGTTATCCTCTAAGCTGAGGAAAAATCTCGTGGTTCCAGGGTCGCCTTGTCTTCCTGCACGTCCGCGCAACTGGTTATCAATCCGCCGCGATTCGTGGCGTTCTGTACCAATTACGTGCAAACCACCGATTCCCACTACCTCATCATGTTCGCGGGTAGTAAATTGTTCGTATTCCTGCTTAACCCGGTTATAAGCTTCCCGCAATTTCAGAATCACAGGGTCGTCGATGGGAGCTTTTTCGGCAGCTACAGCTACCTTGTCTTCTGCTTCCAGTTCCGGTAAACTGCGATCGCCATACTCTCGGACTGCAATTTCTACTGCATCTTTGAGTAGTTTCTCTGTTTCTTTTGTTAACTGGGTGGGGAAAATTTCTGGTGAAGCCCGCCAAGTTTTGACTTTTTTACCAGGGACAAAGCCTTGACCACCACCGTGTCCTGTAGGCAATCCGGCTGGTCTTTGAACGCCAAAGCTATCTTCATCTTCTGGCATGACGATGCGGGGCATGAAGTATTCCCGCAGCTTCAAACGTGCCATATATTCGGAGTTACCACCCAAGATTATGTCTGTACCTCTACCAGCCATGTTAGTAGCAATGGTGACAGCACCTTTGCGTCCAGCTTGGGCGACGATTTCCGCTTCACGCTCGACGTTCTCCGGTCTGGCGTTGAGTAATTCATGGGGAACCTCTAGCTGTTTCAGCAGCCGACTGAGAAGTTCGGATTTTTCTACACTAGTGGTTCCCACTAACACTGGTCTGCCCAGTTCGTGCATTTCGGCACATTCTTTGGCGATCGCACCCCACTTACCTGCTTCTGTCTTAAAGACCATATCAGACAAGTCTTCGCGTCTTCTGTCACGGTTGGTAGGAATTACCGCAACTTCCAGTTTGTAAATTTTTTCAAATTCTGGTTCTTCCGTTTTTGCTGTTCCGGTCATTCCACCGAGTTTTGGATACAGCAAGAACATATTTTGATAAGTAATTGTCGCTAGAGTTTGAGTTTCTGGCTGAATCTCTTCGTGTTCTTTGGCTTCAATAGCTTGGTGTAGTCCATCACTCCAACGCCGTCCAGGTAATACCCGACCAGTAAATTCATCTACAATTACTACTTCCCCATTGCGGACGATGTAATTTACATCCTTCAGGAAAAGTTCTTTAGCTTTAATCGCATTGAAAACGAAGTGTGCCCAAGGATCTTCCGGGTCAAATAAATCTGTGACTCCCAAAAGATTTTCGGCTTCCGCAAAGCCTTCATCTGTCAATAGCACGTTACGAGCTTTTTCATCTACATCATAATGCTCGTCTTTTTTGAGTGTGAATGCTATTTCAGCAGCTTGCAGATACTTTTCTGTAGGTCTTTCCACCTGCCCAGAAATAATCAGAGGTGTCCGCGCCTCATCAATTAAAATCGAGTCTACCTCGTCAATTACGCAATAATTGAACGGACGTTGCACCACATCTGCCATTGATGTCGCCATGTTATCCCGCAGGTAGTCAAAGCCGACTTCGCTGTTGGTGACATAAGTGATATCGCAATCGTAGTTTTTCTGGCGTTCACTGGGAGTCATGCTTGACTGGATTAGCCCCACACTCAACCCCAAGAACCGATGCACCTGTCCCATCCATTCAGCATCCCGACGAGCCAGGTAATCGTTCACGGTAATGACGTGTACACCTTTACCAGTCAAGGCATTTAAATAACTTGGTAAGGTTGCTACGAGCGTTTTACCCTCACCAGTTTTCATTTCGGCAATTTGCCCTACGTGCAAAATGATACCGCCAAGGAGTTGGACATCAAAGTGCCGCAAGCCTAACACTCGCCGTCCTGCTTCCCGAACAACGGCGTAAGCTTCTGGCAAAAGGTCATCCAGGGCTTCACCTTTGGCGAGTCGTTGTTTAAATTCGACGGTTTTACCTTTTAGCTCCTCATCGGAAAGAACCTTAATTTCTTCCTCTAAAAGGTTAATTTCAGTAACAGAAGGTTGGTATTTTTTAAGCTTACGAGCGTTGGGGTCGCCCAACAAAAGTTTTAGCATGGCAGATTATAGAACTGAATCAAGGGGGATGGGGATTAAAGGTTCGGCATTGATTATAAACATTTAACCCAACCCAACCGTCTTGGTTGTGGATGGGTGTCAAATGAGAATTACCTCAAAAACAGGAGAAAAACTAGCCAATCATTTAGTAAACTGATTGGTTTTAACTCTTATCTTATATTTAGTCTTTCTTCATAGTATCATTTTGCCCCCAGATGGGGCCAGAGAGGGAGTGGGGGAAGTGTGGGAGGTGTGGGAGGTGTGGGAGGATGGGGAAGAAGTCTTACCCCCCACACTCCCCACAGTATTGTGAGAAATCCGGGCTAACTCCTGTAGAGACACGATTAATCGCGTCTCTACTCCTCACTTCCATTCTGCTGTCAGGCGGCGGAAATTGTAGTCGCTAGCGCTGGGATGACAGCTGACACAGCTGCCAAGCTGCACGGGACGTGGTAACTTAACTCCTGGATGTAAAGCTTTGAAATAACGTGAGTTACTGAGGCGATAAGGTGTTTCTTCGTCGTCTCGCTGCACACGCGAGAAAGTTGAAAGATATTTCCACACCAAAATGCGCGGCGGATCGACCAAAGGCTTTAGTTGTGCGCCGTAGTGCTGCGAGTCTTGCAGGAGATTTTTCCAAGTTTGGGTGGGTAAAACGGCTGGTGGTAAGGCAATGTGGCAGGTGGAGCAGTTTTCCAAATACAGTTCTTGCCCCAGTTGGTACTGTGCAGGTACTACGTCAACAGTGCCAATTTCGACGGGGGGAGTAGCGCTGTGAGCGTTAGTTGCCAAGGCTAGAAGCCAACCCATAGCTAGGCTCCACGTTACAATTACCAGAAGTAAACCGAAAAATTGGCGTTTGAATTCACGTTCGGCACTTTGCTGTAACCCTTGGCGTTGGTGTAGCCCGCCGTAGGCATCGCTTCGGGCGGAGCGTAGCTCATCGCGGTTTTTGCGCTTAACAAAAATTGACATTCCTCACATTCCCAGATATTTAGAAGTGGCGCTTGTGCTAATCATAAGACTTACGCAGTATTGACAGTGTTTCAAATTTTGTATAAGTAGTTTTAGTAATGGCAAGTAGCTCTGCGTTTATACATCTCTTAAGATTAATCACAGTGGCACACCACTGACTATGTAACGAAAAATATCTTGGCGGTTTTAACCTGACTCAATAGAAAAATCAGCCAAAATATCTTAGATTTTATTTGCGCTAATATCTTCTCGATCCGACCTGGAATAAATCGTCAATAGCAAAATACTTGTAGTTTCTGCATCAATCCTGCTTCATAACTCACTCATTTGTTTTCTATCTTATTTTGTAGGAAATCCTAACATTTGAAATCCAAGCAAGAGAAGGGAATTTAAGTCTATCCCTTCTTTTAATAAAGGGTTGCATTGGATTTCAGGTTCTGTTAGTAGTATTTCAAGAGAAAACAATTAGACCAAGATTGAGAAACAACCCTTATTTACCTTTTTTACCTTAAGGAATAGAAACCGATCGCAATAATCGCTCAACAACAGTTCTAGCGTTGCGTCCTCCTCTAGGAATAAGGCGATGGCAAAGAACGTGAGGAACGAGAAACTTCACATCATCGGGAATAGCATAATCACGCCCTAATAGAAAAGCAAGCGCTTGGGCAGCCCGTTGTAATGCTAATGTGCCACGCGGACTGACACCAAGAGCAATTTCTTCATCTTGGCGTGTTGCCCGTACCAATTCGAGGATGTACTGTTGCAAGGAAGTTGTTACTTTTACTTGAGAGCAGATGTAACGCAATTCCTGTACTTCTGCCAAGGTAATACAAGGCTGCAAATCAGCAACCTTCACACCATTTTGGAGATTTTGCAGCATAAGGAGTTCTTCTGCCTCCGAAGGATAGCCCAAACTTAGCGACAACATGAACCGATCCATTTGCGCTTCCGGCAGGGGAAAAGTACCTTGATACTCGATCGGGTTTTGAGTAGCGATGACAAAGAAGGGCTGGGGAACTGGACGAGAGACACCATCGACTGTTACCTGATGTTCTTCCATAACTTCCAGCAAAGCTGACTGAGTGCGAGGTGTAGCGCGGTTAATTTCGTCAGCTAAGAGAATATTGGTAAAGACTGGCCCAGGAAGAAAAGTAAATTCGCCGCTTTTTGGGTTCCAGATGTTAGTGCCAGTAATATCAGTTGGCAGTAAATCAGGGGTACATTGTAGGCGTTGAAACTTACCATCCAGTGAACGAGCTAGAGATTTAGCGAGTAGGGTTTTACCAACACCAGGAACATCTTCTAGCAGGGCATGACCACCACCTAGCAAGGCTACTAGCACTAAGCGTATTGCCTCAGCTTTGCCAACAATGGTAAGAGCCAGATTTTGTGTTAAAGCGTCAATTTTTTCTCTCATGCAGCGGGGGGAGTGGGGAATGGGGAATTGGGCATTGGGAATTGGGAAGATGAATTAATAACCCATGCCCCATGCCCTATCTATTGTTCCCACTCAGCACTCAAAATTTCTTTAGCAACAACACAATCGAGTTGAATTTGTGTTTTTAAGGCTTCTAGAGAAGCAAATTTTTGTTCAGGGCGCAAAAATTTAACTAGTTCCACAGCCAGTTTTTTGCCATACAAATCACCAGACCAATCGAATAAATGTACTTCCGCAGATGAATAAGTACCATTTACAGTTGGGCGGTTGCCGATGTTCATTACGCCCAAGCTTTCACTAGAAGCAGCATCTGATGTTTCACTAAGAGTAAAAACACGGACAGCGTAAACTCCTTGGCGGGGCAAAAACTTTTCTTTTGGTAGTTGGAGATTGGCGGTGGGAAAGCCAATTGTTCTACCCAATTGTTGACCTTGAACTACAACACCAAAGAGAGTATAGGGGCGACCTAGTAGTAAATTTGCGTTTTCGATGTCGCCTTGCTCAAGGGTTTGGCGGATCAATGAAGTGCTAATGCGGGCATCTTGGGTTGGATTAGTACTGAGGCAACTACTTTGGGTGGGCGAGTCACCTGTATAAGTTTGTAAGGGAACGATGGTAACGGGGATATTGTGTTTGGCGGCGATTAATTGCAAATCTTTAGCAGTGCCACTGCGTTTTTCGCCAAAACAAAAATCCTGCCCGATGCTAATTCGCTGGCATTGCAGTTGCTGGACGAGAATTTTTTGGACGAATTCTTCGGGTGTCAAAGCAGATAATTCTTTGTCAAAGGGTAGTAATACTAGTTGTTCTACCCCAAGCGATCGCAATTGTTGGACTTTTTCATCCAGTGGCGTTAACAAAGTCCGGGGTTGCCCCGTGAAAAACTCCTGTGGATGGGGGTCAAAGGTGACAACTGTTGAGTAGGTATATTCTTGATTTGTTAGTTGTTGATTTTCCTTTGACTGGGGACTACTGGCTACTGACAAGCGATCGCTAGGGTGCAAGACTGGTTGAATTACCCTTTGATGACCAAGATGAACACCATCAAACTTGCCAAGGGCAACAGCAGTCGGCGTTAGCAGCCCTTCGCTAGAAGAAGCAACCCACACAGAACACCCATTTTGAGACAAATTTAGCACGTGGATTCTGAGATTTTAGGTTTATTTTAGCTATCAGCATGAAGCTACCTTATGGTAAACCGCCGACAGGAGGACAGCTTTTCTAGTACCAACTTGTCTTTTGTCATTTGTCTTTTGTCATTTGTCTTTTGTAAATAACCAATGACTAATAACCAATACTTCTCTACGAGAGGCTCCGCCAATGGCTTTTCTACGAGACGCACTCGCATTCGCGGTAGTTGAATCTCGACTTCTCCTAACGGAGACGCTACGCGAACGCTCGATTTCCGCGCAGTCGAAACTCTGTACAAGTGACCAATGACCAATGACTGCTGAAAGCTTCTGATCACCAATCTAATCTAAAATCTCCAATTCCTGCGATCGCAATCTTTAAGTAGAAAACTTACTAACAGGAAAAGATTCTGATAAGGCTACTGAAGTAGGAATCTGAAGTACCATTCCTTCCCGTGCCATAATAGCACCGGGAAATTTCTCAGAGGCTTGTTGCCCTACACAATCCAAAAAATCGTCATTGTGGGCGGGGTCGTGGTGATAAATTACCAAAGTTTTGACGTTAGCAGCTTGTGCCACTTTCACCGCTTCTTGCCAGGTAGAATGTCCCCAGCCAATTTTTGGGGTTTTTGGGGAGTGGTATTCTTCATCTGTGTAGGTGGAATCGTAAACCAGAATATCAGCATTACGAGCTAGCCACAGCACATTGTCATCGAGTCGGTCAGGAAAATGTTCGGTATCAGTAATATAAGCAGCAGCACCACCACGCCAGTTGACACGGTATCCTACGGCTTCTCCTGGATGGTTTAAAGGTGCTGTTTCTACGGTAACGTCATCGATGTGGATTGGTTGCCCCGGTCGAATGTCGTAGAACTTTAAATTGGCTTGCATAATCTGCAAGGGTACGGGAAAGTTCGGGTGTAACATTTGATCGTTGAGGCGCTGCTCTATGGTCGAGCCATCAGGTGCGATCGCGCCGTAGATATGAAAGTCATTTCCCTTGACAAATCCTGGGGTAAAGAAGGGAAAACCCTGCATGTGATCCCAGTGAGAGTGAGTAAAAAATATGTGACCTTCTAACGGCATTTGGCGCAACCAAGATTGCCCTAAAACATGTAGTCCTGTGCCAGCATCGAAAACTAAGCGTTTATCGCCCGCTTGCATTGATATGCAAGGGGTATTACCGCCGTAGCGAACGGTGTGTGGCCCTGGACTGGGGATGCTGCCGCGAACGCCCCAAAATTGTACGGTAAATTGATTCTCTATCCTAGACATGGGTGTTGCTTGCTGGACTGAGCGGGCGATAACTGGAAAAATTACTACTTAAATTGTCTAAGTCTATGCTGTCTCACCGATTGTATTAAAGGGAAGATTTCTTGGTAAAACAGCATACCCTGTTTCTGGCTGATTGTGTAAATGTGGATGAAATACTCTCCGGGAGAATTTTCTAGCTTTTGGGGTGAATGTGTATCGGTTATTTCAAGAGTGCCCCTACGTTATAGCCTACATTTTTCTCTGATGCATTTAAATAACTCCAGTTTTATCCTGATATATCAAATGATTGAGGGAAAATTGAATTCCCAATCAGACAATTTTTCTAGTCCAGTTGCGTAAGTTAGATTGTATTGTAACGGGGTTATACTGATGTAGTTTTTACGTACAACCTGCACATCTGTCGGTACATTTTGAGGCAGATTTAATCCAGTTGGAGGTTCCACCTCCTCAACTACCTCTCCGGTTAACCAATAGTACGTTTTTCCACGAGGATCAACTCGTTTATCAAACACATCAATGTAACGCCGTACTCCTTGACGGGTAAGTGTCACTCCAGCAATTTCTTCCCACTTGACAGCAGGAATATTAACGTTGAGCAACATTAAATCTGGTAGAGGTTTTTGGGCTAACTGGTCTACGAGAACTTTGGCAAACTTAGCAGCAGGTTGAAAGTCTTTAGATGTGTGACTAATAAGACTTAGGGCCACGCTGGGAATACCTTCAATTAGACCTTCCATTGCCGCCGAAACCGTTCCAGAATACAAGATTTCAGTTCCCAAATTCGCACCTTGATTAATGCCAGAGAGAACCAAATCGGGAGGAGTATCTAGCAAAGCCCACAGCGCCAATTTGACGCAATCTGAAGGCGTACCATCGCAAGCCCAAGCTTTGATAGCAGGATGAAAAATCCCTTCAACAATTTCGGCGCGAATGGGTTGGTGTAAAGTTAATCCATGTCCAGTTGCCGATCGCTCTCGATCTGGGCAAACTACACTAACATCATGACCTGCTTCTGCCAAGTAGTTGGCTAGGGTACGAATCCCCAAAGCAGAAACGCCGTCGTCGTTGCTAATTAGTAATTTCATAGTCATTAGTCATTGGTCATTGGTCATTAGTCATTGGTCATTAGTTATTAGTTATTTGTTATTAGCCATTTGTCAATGTCTGAGGTCACAAGCAGCAAAAAAATATTTATACTCACTAGACAGTGTGGCGGAATTTTGCCTACCTTTAAGACAAGTTGCTCAATCCTCAAGTCTGGTTAAGTAAGATGTTACCTGGATTTACGTGCCTGCTAGACTAGCCCAATCGTCTATAACTGATAAACAGAGATTTGGTTTCAACCCTCACCTTTAGCTGATGTTAATGGTATGACTGTAAGTTTATTTATCGACCGATTCACAGCTTTTGACTATAGACTAATGACTAATGACCAATGACTAATAACTAATGACTAGCAATTTAGAAGCTCAACTTTTAGCACTGCGGCAAGAAGGAGAAAAAGCGATCGCAGCCGCCGACACCCTAGAACGTCTGGAGGAACTCAGAGTTAACTATCTGGGTAAGAAAGGGGAACTGGGGGCGCTGTTGCGAAGTATGGGGCAAATGAGTGCAGAGGAACGGCCAAAAATTGGAGCGATCGCCAATACAGTCAAAGAATCCCTGCAAACTAGTCTAGACCAGCAACGTGCTGCCTTAGAATCCGCACAAATTCAGCTACAGCTAGAGGCGGAAACTCTGGATGTAACTATGCCGGGAATTTATAGCCCCCAAGGTCGCATTCATCCCCTCAACGGCATTATCGACCGGGCACTGGATATCTTTGTCGGTATGGGCTACACCGTAGCTCAAGGGCCAGAAATGGAAACAGATTATTATAATTTCGAGGCTCTCAACACCCCGCCAGATCACCCCGCCCGTGATATGCAGGATACCTTCTACCTGCCAGACGGGAATCTTTTACGCACTCATACTTCGTCAGTGCAAATTCGTTACATGGAAAGAGAAGAACCACCAATTAGGGTTGTGGCTCCAGGACGAGTTTATCGGCGAGATAATGTAGACGCGACGCACTCAGCAGTTTTCCATCAAATAGAACTTTTAGCCATTGATGAGGGGCTAACTTTTACAGACCTCAAAGGCACAATTAAAGTATTTTTACAAGCAATATTTGGCGATTTACCTATTCGCTTCCGCGCCAGTTATTTCCCGTTTACCGAACCCTCTGCTGAAGTAGATTTGCAGTGGAATGGTCGCTGGCTAGAGGTGATGGGCTGCGGTATGGTCGATCCAAATGTACTTAAGTCTGTGGGTTATGACCCAGAAGTTTATACAGGCTTTGCTGCGGGTTTTGGTGTAGAACGCTTTGCAATGGTGTTACACCAAATCGATGATATTCGTCGCTTGTATGCTAGCGATTTGCGGTTTTTGCAGCAATTTTAGGGGAGCGATCGCTTTAAATAATCAGGCGTTTACTAAATTTGCAAAAGTCAATTAGATGAAAATATAACCACAGATAAATACCCATGAATTATCTGTGGTTTTAAATAATAAATCGGGATTGATGAATTTAATAAACTATCAATACGTAACTTCTATTGAAGTGATATGACTGCAATCATTGGCAAACATTTAAGGCTTGAGGAATACTTGAAATATGACGATGGCACGGATAGCCAGTATGAACTGGTAGCAGGTGAGTTAGTTGCAATACCACCCGAAAGCCCAAAAAATGTCCAGATATCTCTATTTTTGCTGGTAAATTTCCTCAAGTTTGTTCCAGTTAATCGGTTAAGTAACAAAGTTGAAATTGTTGTTGCTGGTTCTCGTGCTACAACTCGCATTCCTGACTTAGTTGTGCTGACGGATGAACTTGCAACAGCTTTAGAAGGTGCAACGCGATCTACAATCACCTTGGATATGCCACCTCCGGCTTTAGTTGTCGAAGTTGTTTCTCCTGGCAAAGCTAACGAAGATCGGGACTATCGCTACAAACGTTCCGAGTATGCAGCCAGAGGAATTGCTGAATATTGGATTGTCGATCCACAAATGAACAGAGTTACAGTACTTATATTAGTTGACGGATTTTATGAAGAAACCAGATTTGCAGGAAACACTGCGATCGCTTCTACTATTTTCCCAGAGTTACAGCTAACCACAGAGCAAGTACTCAAAGCTGGAGAAAGCAATGTGGATGATTCCATTTATTAGTAAAAATTTAAAAGAAAGACATACGACCGGTAATTTATTTGCTATTTCCTATTTCCTAGTTCCTAGTTAAGCATTTTAATTAACTCTTATGGATAAAAAAATTAAAATGCAGAAAAGTTATAACTATTTAAACTCTAAAACATCAGCTACAGCTATTACTAGTTTAATCTTTCTGTTTAGTTTGCCATTTCTGATTTTATTAGCATTGCCAAGTATTATTTTCAGAGATGATTTTGTTGGAGTTTGGTTAGATAACCCAGGCGATTTTCCTTTTAGTTTTTCTATGGCATTATTTGTTGCTCTATGTTGCAGTACAGCGACTATTGTAGCTTTTAGTGATAAGCGTGAGGACTTTTGTTTTTCCGCAATTATTATTGCTGCACTTCTAGGTTGCATTCTTAATTTAATAATTCTACCTATTAATACTAATAGCATTATTATATTTTTATATTTACTGACTGCTTTTCTGTTTATATCTCCAATAATTCTAATTATAACTTTGACGATTGATAGTATTTTAACAAAAGCAAATTCACCGAGGAACCCATTTAAAGTCACATCTAAATTAATATATACAGATATATTTATTATAATTAATCTACTTTGTAGCTTTTTACTAATATTACCTATTGGTTGTATTTATATATCTTGTACAATCCAAAATCAAAAAAAACATCGCAACCAGCATATTTTAAAAAATATACTTCCATTATTGATAGTAATTTTAATTTCTTACTGTATAGCTTGTACTACAAAATTAACTCCAGGATTAATTATACCAATTGAATATAGAAATTATCTAGGTTTTAGAGAGTATAACTCTTATTACAAACAAGCAATTACTCAATTGAATGAGTGCAAACAACTCAAAAATCATATCGGTCATATACAAACACAGGGGTTTGCAGAAGGTAGACACTATCAGCAAACTGATTTTTCTGCTGGAGGAGAAGCTGGTCGTTTTGTTCTTGAGTTAGTTGGAGATCGGGGGACTGCTTTTGTTAACGGATGTTATGGTGATTGTCTAGGACAACCCGAAGAGTTAGCAGTAAGAGTTTATACAAAATCTACCATTAAAAACTTGACTTTTTCTCAAATTTGCCCATAAGTTTAATGTCAACGAAGTTAAAACCTAGCAAAGTATAGCGACTTGGGTTTGTATCTTAATCATCAAGCCCAGATTAATGAATACATTGAGCGAAACCGAATACCTGATAAGTTAATACATCCATCTGTAATTAAAAATATTAAGGTGGTTGGTGAATCACACTAACCACCATTTTGAAACTTTATCTAATTATTCCTGAATGACCTGGAATATCTGCCAAAGGTTCAAATCTACCGCCTAAGTATTTGGCGAGAAACTCTTCTGCGATCGCAAAAAAGTGCAACCGATTTTCTGGTCTAGCAAAACCATGTCCTTCATCTGTGTAAAGTACATATTGCACTGGCAAACCAGCCTGTTGCATTGCGTTGACAATTTGATCGCTTTCTGATTGTTTCACTCGTGGATCGTTTGCACCTTGACCGATAAGTAAAGGTTTTTGAATCCGGTCAGCAAAGAATAAAGGCGATCGCGATTTCAGAAATTCCTCTTCTGTCTCCAAGTTACCGACACGATGAGAAAGCATTGCCTTCAATGGTTCCCAATAAGGCGGTATAGTTTCTATCAGAGTAATCAGGCTACTCGGCCCGACAATATCGACACCAGCCGCAAATACTTCTGGTGTAAAAGTTAATCCTACTAGAGTGGCGTAACCTCCATAAGAACCGCCCATAATCGCAATCTTTTGCGGATCGGAAATGCCTTGTTCCACCAGCCAGTTAACACTGTCAATCAAGTCATCGTGCATTTTACCAGCCCATTCCCGATTCCCAGCATTCAAAAATGCTTTACCGTAGCCAGTGGAACCGCGAAAGTTCACTTGCAGAACGGCATAACCCCGGTTAGCTAGCCATTGCGCTGTGGGAGAGAAACCCCAAACATCCCGCGCCCAAGGGCCGCCATGAACCAGCAGTACTGTTGGGAGATTCTGCGTAGGTATTCCCACAGGGGTTGTCAAGTAACTGTGGATAGTTAAGCCATCCCGCGCTTCGTAAGAAATTGGTTGCATTGAAGCTAACTGCAACGCTTCGAGTTTGGGTTGGTTGCTAAAAAGGAAAGTGCTAGTTTTGGACTCTCGGTTGTAGGCATAGTAGTAAACTGGCCCATTGTCAGTTCTATAAGCTACTAGCCAGGTTTTATCTTCCAAGTCGCGGCTAATTATGGAGAATTCTCCGGGACGCACCTTAGCGATTTCTTCAAAATCAGTGGCGATGCTGCGATCGATTACCTGCCATTCTTGTTTATCTTTATAAAAAGAAACTGCTTGAATAACTCGCGTCAGTGGTTGAATGATTATCCCCACGACATCATACTGCTCATCTTCAGCAATGACGGTTTCTTGACGAGTGTCTAGGTCAACAGCTAGCAGACGTTTGGCGTTAGCATCGTGATTCCCTTGAATATAAAGGGTTTTGCCATCATCTGAGAAGCTAACAGAATTCCCTTCTTCTTCTGCTCCCCAATGACGGAGAATTTCCCACTGTTTATCTGATTTCTGCAATAAGAGGTCGTAACCACCATCGCGTGTACTAGCTGTCGCTGCACGTATTTGAAAATCAGCGTCGGATGTCCAACTGATAATGTTACCGGGGTTATCAGTGTCGAACTCAACCGCACCATTTTTGAGGTTGATGCGGTAAACGTCAAACTTTTGGGGATTGTTTAAGTTCAAAGCTACCAGCACTTGATCTGGAAATTTAGGTTCCAGTTCCACGAGTTCTGCTTTTACACCCTGGAATGGCGTTAAGTCACGCACAATCTTGGAGTGAATATTAACCAAGTGGAGATGAAAGTTCTCGTCGCCATCCGAGTCTTGCATATAAATCAACTGGTCGGCGTTATAAGTCCAGAAGAAAATGCGGATACCGCGCTTTTTGTCGGCAGTTAGTATCTGGTCGTCTTCTTGCCCTATAGTTCGCAACCATACCTGCAAGACATTTTTCTCATCAGGGGCAATATATGCCAAGTACTTGCCATCAGGAGAGAGTTGTGGGCTAGTTTTTTCGGGATTCCCAAACAGGATTTCGCGCGGAATCAACGGTGGTAGCGAGGGCGCTTGAGCAGATGACATATTTTTATCCTCTACTTGACTACCTTATTGTCACTTGGTGGTGAAAATGACAATTCATCCAATAGGATGAACCTAGTACCGCAAGGCGGAAGTCAAAAGTCAAAGTCTTTTATACTCGGCGATGAGTCTTTTATACTCGTGAACGAGTCTTTTATACTCGGCGATGAGTTTTTGATACTTGTGAACGAGCCTTTGATACTCGGCGATGAGTCTTTGATACTCGTGAACGAGTCTTTTATACTCGGCGATGAGTCTTTGATACTTGTGAACGAGCCTTTGATACTCGGCGACGAGTCTTTGATACTCGGCGATGAGTTTTTGATACTTGTGAACGAGCCTTTGATACTCGGCGATGAGTCTTTGATACTCGTGAACGAGTCTTTTATACTCGGCGATGAGTCTTTGATACTTGTGAACGAGCCTTTGATACTCGGCGACGAGTCTTTGATACTCGGCGATGAGTCTTTGATACTCGGCGACGAGTCTTTGATACTCGTGAACGAGTCTTTTATACTCATTGACGGCAATTGTCGCAATGTCCGCAATGCAGGTTAGCTGCTTCTTTGTCAAAACCAAAGGCATTTAACAAAAACTGCCAACGACACTGCTTAGTTGTTAGGTATTGCTGCATTTGTTTAGCAGCGTGTAATTGGGTTGGTGGCTGATTTCCCGCTTTTTGCCCAATGGTGTAATGGAAAGGATCGAGCCAGTTTAGCTGACCGTTGCTATGGAGTAAAGCCAGTGCTGTCGCACCTTCAGGAAATTGTCGGGTTACAGTATTCACTTCTCCCTGTTTTGGTAATTTTTTCACAAATTGCTGCGCTATTTGTTGTTGCGATCGCATTTGTTCTTGAAAAAACTCCTGTCTTTGCTTATCTCCTGAATCTAACCACCCCGTAGGTTCACTCACCAACGTTAACGCCTCTGCCGGTTTTCCATCCCTTCCAGCACGGCCAATTTCTTGCACATATTCAGATAGCAGATGCGGCGCGTGAAAATGTGCTACCCAGCGAACATCACTTTTATTTATCCCCATACCAAACGCACAGGTACACACAACAAAAGGGATTTTGCCACTTAACCAGCTTGCTTCTACTTCACGGCGTTCTGTTGCACCCAATCCCGCATGATAGCTAGCTGTAGCAAAACCCATCTCTGCCAACCATTCAGCTAAATCTTCGCTATCTCTCCGAGTGCGAACATAAACTAACCCCGATTGTTGCGGTCTATTTTGAATAAACTTTAATAATTGTTGTTTCCTACCTCTTGGTGTCCAAGCGATGCGAACGCTGGGATGCAAGTTCGGACGGTAAGGATTCAAGCGGAAAATCTCTGGTTGCTGTAATTGTAAAACTGTTTGAATAATTTTTTGGGCTGAGGGGTCAGCAGTCGCAGTAAAAGCGGCAATGCTAATTTTTGTTCCTGGTGGTTTTGATTTGAGCAATGCCGGACGCACCGCCCCTAATCTGCGATAAGCTGGGCGAAAAGTATCACCCCACTGCACTAAACAATGAGCTTCATCTAAAATCAAGCCATTAATTTGCAATTGCGGGTGACATAATCTTTCCCACACTGGCGCACTGAGCAAAGTTTCGGGCGATAAATAAAGTAATCTTAGTTGTTGACGTTCCAAAGCTTGCAGAGTTGCACGGCGTTGAGATGAAGACAATTCACTATGCAAAAGTGCTGCTTTTTGGTGGCTTTCTCGTAGTTCCTGAACTTGGTTTTCCATCAACGCCACCAAAGGCGAAACTACCAAGGTTAATCCTGTTTGTAGCAGTGCGGGAAGTTGAAAACAAATTGACTTTCCGCCACCTGTGGGCATAATAATCAGCGCATCTTTTTGTGATAATAAACTGCTGACAATTTCTCCCTGTGGTGGACGAAAATCTTCATAACCCCAGATTTGTTTGAAAGCAGCGCGAACTTCTTGCCAAGATTTTGTTGTAGGTTGATTCATAATCAATAACTATATGCACCCATATCATTGAATGCTGAATATAGCCTCTGTTATGCAGCTAATGGTTCAGTAATTTCATCATCTTAACTGAACTGTATTGAGGTATAAAGCGGGTTTCTCCTGACTCCTGAACTATTCCTTAAATCTCTACTGATAATCCTGGATTAAAGTAATTATTTGGTTCATCTGGATAACCACGCGGATTACAAATAACGCGAGTCAAACCGATTTGATAATCTAATTGAGTGTGAATGTGGCCATGAATCCATAATAATGCTCCAGACTCCTCAACTAAAGTATCAAGATTTGAAGCATAAGCAGCACTTAAAATATCTTCTTGATATTGGAAAGGTATAGACTTTGCACTAGGAGCATGATGACTGATAATTACATTTTTACCAGACAAGCCAAATAATGTATTTTTTAACCAATTAACTGATTTTTTACAAATTAGGGCTGTGTCAATAGTTCTTAACCTTGAGTATTGAGGACTTAATCTAATTTTCTTGTAATCGTTCATGACTTGACTAGCTTCTACACCTGCTATACGTGGCTCACCAAACAGTTTAAAATCAGTCCATAAAGTGCAACCTAAGAAATTTACACCCTCAATGGTAACTAAATCATTCTCTAGAACATGAACATTAGTTCCTAATGAATAATCTTTCAGCTTCTCAACAAGCCTTGGATAAGCACTTCCATAGTATTCATGATTACCTAATACATATATCACTGGTTTATTGGGAATGTTTTTAATTGCCCATTTAATTTCTCTTTCTCTTAAATCAATATCTCCAGCTAAGACAACAATATCAGTATTAATATCAGGAATATTAAAGGGTTGAAATTCAAGATGTAAATCACTTAATATGTGAATTTTCATGCTAATTCCATAATTGAAGCATTTTGAAATACTATATATAGCTGTATCGTATTTGTATTGTACTAAGTTAGTTTAATGCCCCTTAATAGAGCGATAAGTACTAGACCAAAAACATAGTTACAGTTTAATTATTAATCTACGAACAAAGATTCTAAGTCTCGATAACCACTGGCAACACGAGTAATACTAATTCCGTCTTCTCTTGGATAGTAAAATATAATGTAATCATCCACAAGAAAACCGCGCAGATTTGGTACAAACCTTCCATAACTTTTTCCCATATTGGGGAAACTCGCTACTAATTTACATTTAGAGCGAATGTCATCAAAAAGCTTACTAGCTGCTTTTGGGCTACTCCGAGCAATATATTCACAAATTTCATCTAAATCTTGAATTGCTGCATCTGAAAATGAATAATTACTCATTCAGCAGACTCCTCAGCAATTAGACGAATTTTTTCTTGTAATTTGGCGAATACAACTTCGCCGTCAGTTACTTGCCCCTTAGCAATTTGTTCAGTTCCTACAGCAATTTTTTGCCGTAATTCTTCAAGTCGCTGCTCTCTTTCTTGTAATAGTTTAAAGGCTTCATTGATAACATCATCTGCATTAGTAAATCTACCACTTGCAAGCTGTGCCTGAATAAATTGCTCTAGTTCTGGTTTAATTTGGATGTACATATTTTCTAGCTCTATATAATAGATATTCTTATCTAGATTTTAACAGCATTGCTTTCTCGATTGGTAACTAACCATCCCACAAATGCCGTAAGCGTTTAGGCGTAATAGCCTTTCCTCACGACGACTACCGATGTGGTAAACCGCAATTGTATTTTGTAATTGCTACCCATAACCATCGATATTTACCTTCCTCGTACCAAGGTGTTTCGTCAAGGTGGTTGTTAGGCACAAAAGATGCTCATGGACTTTATCGCTGTTATGGGTTTAAAAATTTGACATAACCAGAGAAAATTATGATGCGTTTAAATCCCAATGCTAATCGAGTTTGAGTAAAGCGGGAGCAAGCCAGTGCGTAGGCGTAGCCCGTCGTAGACATCGCTAACCCACATTGACAGTTAGATTACAATCTTAGGTATAGTTTCTCTGACTGGAGTTGTTCATCGGGTGATTCAATCCGATTCAATGACAAAGCATACCAGACAAGTATTACTTAGTGCGCTCAAGGTAGTTGTCTTATGCCTGACACTGTTCCTACTATGCACAAGCAATAGTTGGGCGCAAATCACTACTGACAGCAAAATTGCTCCTCTGATTGAGAAGCTGATAGATAACGATGCCCACATCAGAAGCCTTGCAGCAGATGCATTAGTTAATATCGGTTCGGCAGCAGTGCCGTCTCTGATTGAAGCTTTGAAAAATCAGGATATTAATCTTCGCTGGCACGCCGCTTCGGTTTTAGGAGATTTGGGTGCAGAAGCAGCACCAGCAGTTCCAGCCTTAAGTGCAGCATTACAGGATGAAGATGGACAAGTCCGCTTGTACGCCACCTTAGCTTTAGGAAATATTGGTACAGCAGCCAAAGCAGCAGTTCCATCGTTGATGGCGGCATTGCAAGACAAGGAGCAATTCGTTCGCATTTATGTTCCTTCTGCACTCAGAAAAATTGGTGTAGAAGCGAAAGTAGCTGTCCCAGTATTAACTGCTGCCTTAAAAGATAAGAACCCCACTGTACGTTACAATTCTGCTTACGCTTTGGGTGCAATGGGTACAGAAGCAGTATCTTCTGTCCCGAATTTAATTGCCCTGTTGAATGATAACCAGTTTTACGTGCGTTTAGGTGCTATCAAAGGTTTAGGAGGAATAGCGGCAGGCTTTCAGGACAAAGCAAATGCTTTACCTACCTCCAAGTTGCAGAAAGTCATCTCAGACTTTGAGCAGGTATTGGCAACTATACAAAAATACAAAGATAAATTCACAGAGACGGACATTAGGCTGATACGTCGCCCTCTCAATGCCCTGAAAGCAGAAAAAGAAACTCGCCTCTTTGATAGAGTTCTGGAATCGCTATTTGAGCATAAATTACTCTTGGGAATTGCCGCTTACCTTATCTTATTGCCTTCTATTTGGTTAATTCTCTTGCGGGTAGCCCCTTTATGGTTGTTGAAAATTAACAACGCCCTCAAACCCTACACAGATTTTTCTCTCCCATTTATCAGCGTTAATGTACCTCTGCGATATGTGCTATTTGTTGGCTGGTTTCATTACCATCCCAGAGTATTAGATGCGTGGGTAGCTAAATATATCAAAGCAGCCCGCGAACAATTCCCTAAAAAGGATACAGTTAGCAGTCGCGCCTGTTACATTCCCATTCCCGTTGTTCTGGATGGTACAACAGTTCCCCAACTGATGAATGAGAATCTGCGCTCAACTTTCGAGAAACAACGTAGCTGCCTAGTAATTGGTGGGGAAGGGGGTGTAGGTAAAACCAGTTTAGCATGTCGAATCGCTGGATGGGCAATGGCTGAGGATGAAGACCAACAACTCTGCAAACATTTGATGTTACCAGTGCTGTTAGAAGAAGAATTTCGGGTAACTGAAGGTAAGTCGCCGCTTTTAGAAGCTATCAGAGGACAGTTGCAAGCTTTAATTGATGAACCAGAGCCGATTTGTCAAGAATTACTGTTACGTTTGTTAAGAAAGAAACGCATTCTAGTGATTGTAGACCGGTTCTCAGAAATGAATGCGACTACACGAGAAGCAATTGAGCCGGAGTCGCCAGAGTTTCCGGTGAATGCGTTGGTGATTACTTCCCGAATTGAGGAAAAGCTGGGGCGGGTTAATAAAACGATAATTAAACCCTTGCGGATTGAGGCGAATAAACTATCGTCCTTTATGGAAGCTTATCTCATGCAGCGAGGTAAACGCGATCGCTTTACTGACCAAGAATTTTTTGACGCTTGTAATCGTCTTTCTCTGATGGTCGGTCAAAATAATATCACTGTCTTGCTGGCTAAACTTTATGCTGAACAGTTAATTGCTAGTAAAGACGTTACATCTAATATTTCTGCGTTGCCAGAAAATATTCCTAATTTGATGCTGGGTTATATCAATGAACTCAATCGTGATGTTACAGACGAGCAATTTGATGACCGCACTGTTCATCAAATTGCCAAAACCATCGCCTGGGAATGCTTGCAGCAAAGTTATCAACCAGGAACCGCCAAGCGTGCAGATGCGGTTGCTGCATTAGCAGCTTTGGGTATTGATGATCCGGAAGCACACCTCAATTATCTGGAAAAACGCCTGCACCTGATTCAAACTATCGGTTCTGCCAAAGACAGAATCCGTTTCTGTCTCGATCCTTTAGCTGAGTATCTTGCAGGTTGGTATTTAATAGAATTGTATGGCAATAACGATGGTAAATGGCGATCGCATTTTTTCAAAAAGGCGGACGATTTAGTTAAAACAGGCGCACCAGATGCCATCAAAGGCTTGTTGTTAGCAGTGCGAGATTGCTACTTATCTGAGGTTCAAGGTAGCAAAGAAACGGATTTTGTACCCCAGAAGTCGGGTAAACTGGCTGGGTTTACACCTTCAGTCAACACAGCAGCTACTACTGTGCAAACACGAATACCATAAACGGCATTTTCCAACTTACTTGAGTTTGGACTAATTGGCATTTAGCAGCAATGAATAGAAAGCAAGAAAAAGTTACCCAACTTCTTTTAGAGGCTGAGTTAAGTTGAATCGTTGAAAAAGAAGCAGAAACTAAGCAGCAGTTAGATCAGCGTTCTTAAGTGATTCTTCGGTTTTAGGTTTTTTAGATGCGTGTTTTTTGACAGTGGGATAACGCTTACGCGAAGGTGGCTGATGCCCTTGGGCACGCCCAGGTGATTTACCGCGAGTTTTCGGGGGTTGAGCAGGAGTGCCAATAGTGGCTAAAATTAGAGGAAAGGCTTGTGCTACGCGTCCTGGAGACAGTTTATCCTGAGTCGATTGCCAAGGCAAGGGGGAATCAATACAGGCAAGTCTAGCTAGCCATAATTGCCAAGTTAACAATGGCATCAGGTCACTCCATCGCTCTGCTGCCTGAGTAGAGCCAAGCTGAGGCTGTGTCCAATATAACCTCTGCTTGGCAAATCGATACCAATGTTCTAGAGCAAAGCGGCGGAGGTATTTTTGCCAGAGATCCTCTAATGGAGGCATTGTCTGACCCAACCAAGCTAGCCATAAGGGTTGGAACTTACGATTGCGTCCAACTGGTTGGATCACCTCGACGCGAATGATTTCCATTGCCCGGTTTGGAGATTGAAGAAAATGAAACCCACTCCAGCGCATGACTTTTACTCGACCAACTTGCGGGTCTTCAACTTCTAGAGTTTCAGTTACCTCTGCCCAAGTTTCCGAGTCATTGAACTTAAACTTATGACCATGTTTACACGGTGCGCCTCGTCCTTTGTAAGTACCGGGTGTACCCCATACGCATCGGTTAGAAGCTAAACGCAGCAACAGGTCTGCGTCAATCTTCTCCGTGGCTTGGACAAATTTGGCGTTGCCGTAGCCTCGGTCATAAGCAGCAAGCGGTCTTTTGCCTAACTCACGGGTTATTTGTTTAAGTTGGAATGCGGCTTTACTTGTTGGCGTTTCAAAGCTGGTGATCCGTTCGTGCTTTAACGGCAATGCCCAACTCCCATCCGCTTCTGGTATCCACGCTAACGTACTGTAACTTTGTCCGATGCCTATGCTTCCCCTGGAGTCCCCATGAAAAGTTCTTTCTTTTAGTGTCTTCGCTTCTGGTCTTGCCCAAAAGCTATGATCTCCTGCTAGAAATGGCTGTTCATCCGTCACTACCTCCTGTACCAGTAGCTTCATCAGTTTTCTTTTTGGTGGACGACTATCATGTAGTGCTGCATAAATGCTCGACCATTGCCGTCGAAATACTGGGCTTTGTGACAAGCTTACAAACGATGGGATACTCGGACTTGTTAATACTGCATCCATCAATTCAAATACTGCATCTTTGGCCTTTCCCAAACAATCGTAGATACCTTGGCGGAATTTTTCTAGTTGTGTCAGGATCATCACGTCAATGATTTATCGATTACTTTCATTGACTTTACGGCAGTCAGTGTTACTGCTGACTGCTTTTCTCTAGCTTTTTAGTCCAAACTCCAGAACTTATTTAAATTTCTCTGCATTCCCTTCTATTGCAGACTTTCGATGATTGTAATCACTCGATCGGCGCTCACTGCTGTTTGCTAAGAGCGCCGATGAGCGTGCTATTCGATAGACTATAACTAAATGAAAATTAGTGATTGTTCTGATTTTGAGAATGGAAAGGACAACCACCTGCTGTTAATTTTTGAAGAAAGACATTATTATCAAAATAATGTTCTAAAGACTCAATCTTCAAATCCCCAGTGATGCGAGCAATACTAACTCCTACGATTTCTATTGTTTCACCCGTGGGTGCATAGTCCTTATAGGAACCATTAAATGTTCCCCAATGTCGCCACTTAAAGGTAACATTAGGCGGTCCCGAAAGGACTTCTGTTAATTCCCAAAGAAAGCCATTAGGAAAGGCTGTATGAAAAACTTGAAATGAAGATTCAAAGGTTTCTGTTTCAGAGTCATATTGCTCAGTTTTACCCAAAAACAGGTTATAAGTACCTTCGGTTGCAACATCTTCAGCAGTGAATTTTTGTCCCCCATTGGTACTCATTTTAAACTTATCAGTAACAATCGAAAGCCACTGTTGAGGGTTAGATTTATTAGAAGCTTCCATCTCAAAAGTGCGGACTAAGTTTTGAGCGATCGCTTCTAAAGAACCTTCAGGATGTTGAAATTTACTCTCTTGATAAAGAAATTCATTGGTATAAGAATAATCCGGGCGTTTTCCTTCTCGCCATTGTACTTCTTCATCATGAGCAATGACTATATCTCTATCTTGTACCCAGAGTGGCAATTCTGTTGTTTTTTCGCTACTCATACAAGCTGACTGATTATAAACATCGTTTCTTAGAATAAAGTTTTATGCTTATCAAGTAAATCGAAAAATCCAAAAAATTAAACAATATTTATAATTAAATTAATATTGTATAAATGCAAATACAAGCAACCACAGATGCTTCTTGAGCTAGAAACTTATTCGATTGGATTTAAAAGCTTTTTAGTATGCAAAAAAATTGCTGTCCTTAAATCAAATCTAATTGCATTAGATTCCCTTCAGAGAAACCGAGGCTGGAGTAAACTGGTTTGCCCAATGGCGAGGCGTTAAGAACCACCCGCGTGCAAGCGATCGCTTTTAAATATTCAATTGCTCTATTAGTTAAGGATTTGGCAATTCCTTGTCTGCGGTAAGATTGTTCGACATAAACGCCCCAAATATATCCAAACTTGCGATATTCATCTTTTAAAACATTCGGGTATAAACCTGCAAACGGTTGACAACTTACAGAACCCACAACTGTATTATCAATCTCTGCAATAAAAGCCTTATAAAATAAATCTCGATGCGCTTCTTCTATAAATTGGAGGGTAATATTCTGCCACTCCAGAATAATATTACTCTCATCAACACCAATATCTAGCCACATTTGGTAAAAGTGTTTTGCAATCAGTGAGTCTTCTTTGGTAGTAGCTTCTCTGATAGTTATATGTTTTTCTGTCAGCATAATTTCTAACAAATTTTTGGAACTCACAAATAACTCCTCCCCAAAGTTGGAGAGGAGTTTGTTAGCATCAGCTAAAAACTAGCAGTTTCACAGATGCCGATCTCAGACTTTCTGTGCAGTTACTTCCTCTGGCTTTTCTTGTCTTTGCAACGCAGAATACAACCTATTCAGCGCATTTACATAAGCTTGTGCAGATGCCACTATGATATCTGTGTTCGCTGCATGACCAGAAAACACTTTAGATTCATAACGTAAACGAATTGTTACTTCGCCAATGGCATCAATACCTGCTGTTACTGACTGCACAGAAAACTCAATCAATTCGTTGGGCACATTCACCACCCGATTGATGGCTTTGTAAACTGCATCCACTGGCCCAGTACCGATCGCAGCATCGGTTAATTCTTCACCTTCTGGGGTACGCAGGGTAACTGTAGCAGTAGGACGGGCGTTGCTACCGCAGGAAACTTGTACCAACTCTACCCGGAACAAATCGGGTGCTTGTTGAATTTCATCGTTAACGATTGCTTCCAAATCCCAATCAGAAATATCTTTCTTTTTATCTGCTACTTCTTTGAATCTAACGAAGGCTTTATTTAGCTCACTATCCGACAGTTCAAAACCCAATTCTTTCAATCGAGTGCGGAAAGCATTTCTCCCTGAATGTTTGCCCAAAACTATTTGATTGTCTGTTAAGCCAATCAATTGGGCATCCATAATTTCGTAAGTGAGCTTGTTTTTTAGGACACCATCTTGGTGAATCCCAGACTCATGAGCAAAGGCATTCGCCCCAACGATCGCTTTATTTGGTTGTACCAACATTCCCGTCAAATTAGAAACTAAGCGTGAGGTTTTATAAATTTGTCGGGTGTCGATATTTGTCAGGGATTCTTGAGATTCTTCTGGTCTTCCCAAAAAGGGATTAAAATATTGCCGCCGCACGTGCAACGCCATTACTAATTCTTCTAGTGAGGCATTGCCGGCACGTTCACCAATACCATTGATCGTACATTCTAGTTGCCTTGCGCCATTTTTTACGGCTTCTAAGAAGTTAGCAACTGCCAAGCCTAAATCATTATGACCGTGAACGGAAATAATCGCTTGGTCGATGTTGGGGACATTTTCAATAATGCCTTTAATTATGGCTCCAAATTCGCTTGGGGTGGTGTAACCCACGGTATCGGGAATGTTAACTGTTGTTGCACCAGCTGCGATCGTTCGCTCTAACACTTGGTACAAAAATTCTGGATCTGAACGAGCCGCATCCATCGGCGAAAATTCGACATCTGTCATGAAGGATTTAGCATAAGCTACCATTTCTTCGGCGATCGCTAACACCTCTGCCCGTGACTTCCGTAACTGATACTCTAAATGAATATCAGAAGTCGAAATAAATGTGTGAATTCTGCCCTTTACGGCTGGTTTTAATGCTTCTGCGGCCGCTTCAATATCTGCTTTAATCGCTCTTGCCAAACTGCAAATTACCGGACCATTTTCTGTCCCCACAATTTGGGCAATCTTGCTGACTGCTTCAAAATCTCCGGGACTGGCAAAGGCAAAGCCTGCCTCAATTATATCCACACCCAGACGCGCTAGTTGCTTGGCAATAACTAGCTTTTCGTCTATATTCAGAGTCGCTCCCGGACACTGCTCTCCATCTCGCAGTGTAGTATCAAAAATGATAATTCGATCTGTTTTGTTTGTCATTTGCGGTTTGTTGTTTAATTTTTACTTGTGGCTCAATATATCTTCAACCTTAGTTTTTCTTTTACTCTTACCTTTGTAAATAATTGCTAAGGCTATTAACCTTCAGTTTTTTCTATTTGATCTCTGATATCATTTAAATCTATATATCTATCAGTAGCGTTCCGTAGTTCTCTAGCGATCATTCCTTCTGTTGATACTACCGTAATATGTGTATTTTTTGAGCGTAATAGTTCGATTGCTCGTTCAAAATCTCCATCACCACTGAATAATACTACTCGGTCATACTGGTCTACTGTATTAAACATATCTACAACAATTTCAATATCTAAATTCGCTTTTTGCGAGTAACGACCAGAAGTATCATCATAATATTCTTTAAGGATTTTAGTTCGGACTGTATATCCTAGACTAATTAGAGCATCTCTAAAACCTCGTTGATCTTGTGGGTCTTTTAAGCCAGTGTACCAGAATGCATTAATTAATGTTGTTTCTGATTGCTCATGTTTAAAGTATTCTAAGACTCGCCGTGGGTCAAAAAACCACCCATTTTTTTGTTGAGCATAGAACATATTGTTTCCGTCTACAAAAATAGACAGACGATTCATTGGAGAACCCATACAAATTTACACCTAATAATATATATGAATTTAGATGGAACAATAGATTATAGCAATTTTCAAATAGCAAGTTTGCTAATATCTATAAAGTAGCTCTTCATCTATAGCTTTTATCCTACCTCTTTCAAGGCATAACAACGGATGCAACATTGGAGTTGAGATGCTGGGTGCTAAACCTTATTCACCTCCAGCACTGCAAGAGCTACCTTCTGATCAAAATCTACCAATAAAATTGAACCAGTAACAGCATTTATCGCTGTATAACATTAAAGTTTACTCCTAAAGAGGTATAGCATAAGCTTAGGGTAGGATATAAGTTTATGCCTATCTATAGGTAGAGCTTTCAGTATCAGGACATGCTTTCTGGGAGTACCAATATTGCGCCAAAGACAGAAGACGGCCTTGGGACAGCTTCTGGTAAAACACCCAGTTAGGAGCGTACCTGTTGGTTAGGTTAGGATCAAATCTCGCCGCAACCAATTAGCAGAGGCGAAATAGATCCGGCTCTGATCTGTGAGACAATCACTAGTTGTAACTCACTTAACAGAAAAACAATAATTTAGGCAGTACCTGAGTAGGAATCTCTTGGGGGCTAGCTCTGCCAATAAAGGTTTGTTGATGAATAGAAGATACTTTACAAATGTATAAGATTATCATTTAAGTCTTATTTCAATGTGCTTGCACTAAAACGTGGTCTGAATAAATAAAAGTGTTGGACTTAAATCAATCAGTAACACGATATGGCAGAAGAACCTACATCTACCTTAACTAAAAACTATGTCTCTGCTGCCAATAGACTGTCAAGTAAACCGACAAAAGTAACGTCAACAGCATCAGCTCGCCAGTCTAGATGGATGATTCACTTAGGTCATCTCCTCGCTGGAGCTTGCGTAATGGGTGCAGCATTGCTGAGTGCTTCTGGTGGCGAATCGGTTAAATTGATGGAAAATAAGGCGCTTTCTGGCTTTTTTCAACTGCGTGGGCCGATTGTGCCTCCAGAAGACATCGTAATTTTAGCAATAGACGATCAGTCAATATCAGTTCCCGAACAGTACTATAAAACAAATCCAAAACAGTATGCCTACCTAGAAACACTGAAATCTTATCCTTATAAACGTGCTGCATACTCCCAGATAATTAAAAAGTTAATTAAAGCAGGTGTCCGCTCTGTAGCGATAGATGTAGTTTTTGACACGCCGAGTAGTTATGGAGTTACTGACGATCGCCAATTCCAGGCAGTATTGCAAAAATATGGCAGTAAAGTTACCTTAGCGGCCGTCTACGAAAATTCTCAGACGCACCAAGGGACTTTTACACAACTGACAGACCCACAACAGATGTTTCGTACAGGGTCAGTTTCTATTGGCTCAGTTAATTTCCCCGTAGAGGTGGATGGTAAAGTTCATCGATTGGCGAGTGAGTTTTCTAAGTCGTTGGGTGAAGATAATTTGATCGAGAAGCTACCCTCTTTTGATGAAGCAGTACTCAGGACAGCACGAGTAAATTATCCGCGACCAAAAGGCGATCGCATTTATTTTTGGGGTTCTGCGGGTACATTTGAGCAAATACCCTTTTGGCACGTACTCGACCCGGAAAATTGGAATACCTATTTGCAGCAGGGAAAGGTCTTCAAAGACAAGATAGTGCTGATTGGTGCGACAGATAAGTTAAATAATGATTATTATCCAGTCGCTGCTAGCAACAGCGCTAAACCGATGTCGGGCGTGGAAATTCATGCCAATGCGATCGCAACTTTGATGTTAGGGAAAGCGATCGCTCCAGGAATTAACACTCCACCATTGCAGGGTTTGTTTGTGCTAGTTCTAGTTGGCAGTGCAGCCTTGATGATTAGCAGACACAAGCGTAGCATCAATAGATTTTTATATAGCCTCGCCCTATCTGGCGCTTGGTTAGGAATTAGCTATGGGTTATTTGTCTATGGTCAATTAATTTTTCCTACGATTGTACCAATGATTGCGATCGCCATGACCGGACTTTCCTACCTGGGAACCTCAGTCATGAGAGAAAGCATCAGAAAACGTCAATTAGTAAACATTTTCCAGAAGTATCAAACATCTCCCGTTGTTCAAGAGATTATCAGTCAACAATATGACTTGCAATACTTAATCCAGCAACGAGATTTAGCCTTATCAGGAAAAGTCTTGGCTCGACGCTACAAAATTGTCAAAGTTCTCGGTTCCGGTGGATTCAGCGAAACCTACATTGCCGAAGATACCCAACGTCCTGGGAGTCCGCGATGTGTTGTCAAGCAACTAAAACCAGCCAGCACTAAACCAGAAGCCTTGCAACTTGCCAGACGTTTATTTCACTCAGAGGCGCAAACCCTAGAAAAATTAGGAACACACGATCAGATCCCTCAACTTTTGGCGTATTTTGAAGAAGATGAAGAATTTTATCTAGTGCAAGAACAGATAATTGGTCATACTTTAAATCAGGAATTGCCACCAGGTAGAGCAATTGATGAAATTGCCGCGATCAAAATTGTCAGAGACTTATTGCAAACATTAACATTTGTTCATCAAAATAATGTGATTCATCGGGATATTAAGCCCAGTAATATTATCCGGCGACACTCAGATGGAAAACTGGTATTGATTGACTTTGGAGCCGTCAAAGAAGTCAGCACAAAACAGCTTGATACTGAAGAGCAAACCCCCTTTACCATTGGCATTGGAACTCAGGGTTACGCACCCAGCGAACAATGTTTTGGCCGTCCCCAATACAGTAGTGACATCTATGCAGTGGGTATGGTTGGGATTAGAGCCTTGACTGGTGTAGCACCCCGTGAGCTAGATAGAGATGCTGATGGAGAGATAAAATGGAGTGATGCCTACGGCGGTAAACTACGCTCTCAGGTAAGCCGCTCCGTTGCTAATATTCTCAGTAAAATGGTGCTGGATGACTTCAAACACCGATATCAGTCTGCATCAGAGGCTCTTGAGGATCTGAAAGCTTTTGACAATGTGGTAAATTCCCACAGAGGATACCCAATGCTAGGGGATGACTCATTAACAAATACTTTAGACCAATTAAACGCTCCCACAAAATCTTGCTCAGAGGTATCCTCAGAAACTTCTTGAGAAGCACACGGGGACACGGGAAGAAAAATCTATAAAGAAGGCAGTTTTCTTCCTGCCTCCTGCCCCCTTCACTCATTCCTGCACCTGATTTAACGAAAAAAATTCTTCTCCTACCGTAGGGTGAATACCTATTATTTCATCCAAGTCTTCCTTGATAATGCCCTTGCGAATTGCCACACCCAGACTTTGAATGATATCTGCTGCGTGTTCACCCACCAGATGAGCGCCCAAAACTTGCCCAGAATCGCCATTTAAAACTAACTTCATAGTGGTTGGCTGATTCTGTTCGGTTAACTGATACAAAAGTGGTTGGAATTGGGTGCAGTAGCATTGTACAGATTCACCAAATTTTTCCCGTGCCTTCGCCTCCGTCATCCCCACACCAGCCGCTTCTGGACGGCAAAAAACAGCAGAGGGCACATAATCATAATCCAGTTTTTGCACCTTGTTGCCAAAAATTGTATTGGCAAAAGCAATACCTTCTGCCTTCGCCACGGGAGACAATTGCACTCGGCTGGTGCAGTCACCCACAGCAAAAATATTTTCTTGGGTGGTGCGGCTGTATTCATCTACTTTGATTGCACCATGTTCGCCAAGTTCAACATGGGCATTTTCTAAACCAAGATTCTTGGTATTTGGAGCGTAACCTGTGGCAACCAAGATCGTATCTGCTGTAATGATTTGTCGCTTCTTACCAGTAATAGTTAATAACAAACTCTCATCAGAGTATTTGATTTCTTGAACAGTACTACTAGTCAATAACTTAATTCCGCGTTTGCTCAAACCTTGTTGTACCGCAGAGCGAATGTCATCATCAAACCCTGATAAAATCATCTCGTCTTTTTCAATCACCGTCACCTGGCAACCGAAAGCGTGCATCATGCTGGAAAATTCTACGCCAATGTAGCCACCGCCAATAATTGCTAAACGTTTCGGTAGATAAGGTAACTGAAACATCTCGCGGGATGTAATGGCATATTCTATACCTGGGATTTTGGGCTTGAGGGGTTGCCCTCCCACAGCAATTAAAATTTTGTCGGCTGTAACTTTAAGTCCATTGATATCGACAGTATGAGCATCGATGAAAGTGGCACGATCGCAAATTAGTTCAATTCCAGCTTTCTGTAATTGCTGAAAGTAAGTCTGGTTGAGGGTGTCAAGATGCTGATGTACTGACTTAATGAATAATGTCCAGTCAAAATATGTTTGGTACTCACTCCATCCATAACTGGGGGCTATTTGCTTTTGTAGGGCGAAGTCAGCAGCGTAGACAATCAGTTTTTTGGGAATGCAACCGCGATTTACACAGGTTCCACCGATGGATTCTTGTTCGGCAATAGCAACACGAACACCGTAACTAGCTGCTTTTTTAGCTGCTGCCAATCCACCAGGCCCAGCACCAATGACAAACAGGTTGTAATCAAATGCCATAAAAATCTGTTCCTTTTTTACTTTCTGGAAAGCAGAGCTATTTCATTCCTTATAGTTATTCAGACAAAACTTAATCTACTGTCTTTGGGTGGACAAGTTTGGATGGAACCATTCTGATATGTAGCAAATTGCCGCTTTGCTTGCAATTAGATTGAAAAGGAATAGCGTAGGCGCAGCCCAACCTAGGCATCGCTAGAATACTGCTAAGTTATATTACATTATCTTGTAAAAAAATATCTTGCCTAGTTTTGGTGGATATGCGATCGCGCAGCGTCTCGTAGAGAGCGTCGGGCAGTTTTCCTCCTGCCTCCTGCCTTCTGCCTTCCTTGATAAATAAATTATCCCATCTTGTCGGGTGGGCAACATCAGCGCCTATGATTACAGTGAATCAAGGAAAATTTGCATCTCCTCTGCATCTCGTGTCATTCCCAAGAGCTTAAAACCATCAATAGCCTTAATTGACAATTGGTAGGCTTTCTCTGCACTTCCCCACTTTTTCTCCCAACGGGCAAGAGAACGCCGATAGCGAGCCAAACGTCGCTTGTTGTGAGTCGTTTCAGCAACAGTCAAGCCTTGAATTAATAGCTTTTGAGCTTCGTCGCGATCGCCTTGTTCAATTGCAATATCGGCCAGCCAATTTTGAGCAGAATTGATCACCCGATGCCAACTAATTTTTTCTGCACTTTTCATCACCTCTTGAAAGAGCTTCTTTGCTGAAAGATATTCACCTTCTAAATAAAGGATTTCAGCCTGATGATAAAGAACAGGAATAAAATAGCGGATATGCTGTCGCTCTTCTAGATTCGCCTCGATCACCAATCTTTCTTCTTCCGTTAGCCAGTGGCGTGCATCTTGATAATCCTTCTGTCTAATTTGCAGCCTAGCCATACTTTCGGCTAAGTCAGCCTGAACACATAAATCTGCATGATCACGCAAAATCCACGTCCGTCGCAAAATTTTATCTGCTTCTTTCAGACTCACAGAGGAACACTCTCGAATTAGTAGCCAGCTTTTGCGGACGATGATTTTTACAAAACAAGACCATTCACCACGCCGTTCTGATTGTTCTATGAGCCATTGCAGCCAAAAGCGATCGTCCCAATAGGCATAGAGATTTGCATAGTGGCTTAAGAGAAGCCATAAATCTCTAACTGCTTCATAGTGTTCTTTGTCTTCACACCAATGAAGTACTGCTCGCAGATTTCCTTCTTCTGGTTCTAACTTATTGTAGTGTATCCATTTTTCCCAATCTTCTCCGGCATAATTGTGGGCAAAATCCAGATACCATCTCACCCAACGCCTTCGTGCTTCTCTCTCAAAATCTGGGTAAGCGGCTAATTCTGCTAAGGCATATTCACGAGTCAGAGATAGCATATCAAACCGCTTAGTCTCTGGGTTGAGATTCACCAAGGAAAGTTGCTGCAAACGCGCCAAGCCATTATTTACAACATCAGGAGCGGCTGTTAGCCCAGCAACCTCAGCCACAGCTGCGAGTATGGCAGAGTCAGGAAAAATCGCCAGTGACATGAGTAACTTGTGCGGTGGCTGTCCCTTGATTCCTTGTACTGATTGCTCAAAGCAAAAACGAGCCACATCACCTGTAGCCGAGGTTAATCGATTCAATACCGAGTTTAGGGAGTAGCCACCGGATAATTGACCAAGCGAATATACGATCGCCAGAGGGATGCCGCCAGTGTGAGCGTAGAGTTGCTCAGAGTCTTCATCGTTGATGCTTATACCTTTTTCTTCTGCTTGTTGTCGAATCAACTGCAAACCATCATCTGGAGGTAAGTTTCGCAAACGGATTGGCAGCAAGGCAATTTGTTCGCGGCTAGTAATTATTACTTTGATGCAAATGGGTAAATTATATAAAAACTCAATAACCTCATTTCTGTCCTCTATAGTTTCCATATTGTCCACAATCAACAGTGTTCTCCGTTTTGAGAGAATTTGGCGAACACGATCAAATTGGTCATTGGGAGGAGATTGAAGAATTGTCGGGTCGTCTAAAGCATTAGCAATTTCTCGAAAGATATCGCGTAGATTACGCTGTCCCTGTTGCCGCCACAAGATACTATTAGTGGGAATAAGTTCTTGCTGTTTAGCTGAAGTGAAAATAATCGCATCAAATTTGGGTGCGTCAGAAGAGTTTTCGTTACTAGCTTTTAAGCATAGGTAAGCAGCTGCTAATACCAGCGCCGTTTTACCTACGCCACCAATGCCATGTACTGTGATCATGTGAGCGCCATGCACTGACGAAAGGCGTTCTAATAGCTTTTTCATATCTGCCTCCCGACCAATAAATTGGGTGTAAGTCGGTGCTGGCAAATTGTGGGGGATGTCACGGCGTTGGATAGCAGCTACAACAGACCCTCTACGATAACCATGTCTTTCCAAAACGTAGACAAGATTGCTGGACTTAACACTTTTATTTGCTTCTCCTGTCAAAACTTCAATATCCCGATAGATATTGCTTAACCCTGCTCTGACAGCAGCGTTTTCTTTGTGCAAATCTTGACCAATCTTTTTCAAGCTGTACCCACAGAGTAGCCCAAGTAACAGGTCTTTCCTAGTACTTTGTCTGTAACGCTTTTGCAGCGTAACCTCCAAATTCGTCAGTAGTCGGTCTATCTCCCAGTCCTGCAAAATCTTGCGATTCCAACTTTTAGGTAAATTCCAATCTTCTGACTGACCTGGCATAAATATTACCCAATAAATTCGTCATCAATGTGGCGTTAGCAACATTTTAACGAACAAAAGTTTGACAAATTAGTAACATTTTTTTAACAGTGTTAACTCCTGTCTTAAATTTAACCAGTAAGCTAATTTGTAAGTTTATTTTTGTCTCTAGTACGTAGAGGCTGCCGACCATATCGACTTGTAAGCTCTAAAACTTTGCCTGATGATTTTTTCACCAATTACCCAATAAAAGTATGAAAAATAAAACACTTAACGTTCTAAACCTCTTATTGGGACTAAAACAATCCCGACGTTATTTTCCAGAAGAAAAACAAGTCTGTGTATTCAATAAACGTCCCATATTATACCGAGGCTTTTCACCAAACTCTGCACAAGAATCAATCAATGAACTCCAAGAGCGACTGCAAGCTCAGGGTTTTCTCTCAACTATTAGTGGTAAATTTGACTTAGAAACAGAAGAGGCTGTAATTAAATTTCAGAAAGCTAATAATCTTCAGGTAGATGGGATAGTTGGGCCACTAAGTTGGTCTTGCCTTTTCTACCCCAAGCTTTACCGCAATCAAAAAAGTATGTCTCCAAAGTTACATGATGCAGTTAAAGAACTGCAAATTATTCTCAATGAAGAAGGATTTTTTAAAAAAGAACCTGACGGGTATTTTAGTCGTGAAACTGAGAGAGGCGTTAAACGCTTTCAAAGAATTTATGGACTGAAAGATGATGGTATTGTTGGAGCTGCAACTTGGGCTGTACTTTTGGGGATGCGACAAAAAATAGACAACAACAGCTTTCTCCAGTTAGTTTATTTTCTACCACCTCAATCCTGGTTTTTATGGGAGCAGTTTTTAATGATCTCGTTCATTATGCTGGGTATTTATTATAGCCCCATACCAGGAGATGAACCTAAATGGAATACAGCCTTAGCAACTGCTTATGGGCTTACCTGTATAGTGCCTTTTCTCTTGGAGTGTTTACCTTTGAAGCCATCGAAGCAGACTAGCTTACCGCTTTTACAATACGCTCCTTATGTGCTAACTGGTATATTTTGGAAACCAATTATCAATTTCATGGGGGGATTATTTAATTAAGCATTCGGTAGTTGAATAAATGATGAGCGATGTCTAATTTTCGGGTTGTGCTTGTAAAAAATTGCGATCGCTTCGGGCTGGTATGCGATCGCACATCAAAAATCAAACAAAGGCGGGTGCGGGGTTTGAACCCGCTAATCCCCACAATGGTGGAGACATAACCGATAACCTTAATTCTTCGGCCCCGAGAGGCAAGTTGCGAACAAGGATAACCCGCCATGAAATATGAAGGATAAAGTGTTTCATCCTTTACCCTTCAGCAATATCTACAACTCACCCGTAGCTAGCATCTGGATAATCCGAGGCGTACCTGGGTCGAACCCTGCTAAATCCCAAGATAGCGAATCTTGAGGATCTACCAAAGTAATTTGGTAAGGTGTCAAGGTGACATACACCGCCTTGATGTTTGGATTTACCTTTTTGCGGTACTCCTTCAGTGCTTGACTTGGATGCTTATACCCGGCCCAGCTTTCCGAGTCAGTCCAGAAGCAGACTACATCAGCTTTGAACTTATTCTTAATCATCCAGTCGTAAGCTACAGACGCATCTGTTCCACCGAAGTTTTGGTTGCTAGCTTTGCGAACCGCAGAACTAAAACTATCTTTGGCACTGATACCTAATTCACGAAATTCGGTAGAAAAGCCGCGAATCATATAGTTTTTCTCTGCTTTTGCTGTCACTAGTGCCATTGTGGTGGCAATTTCACAACAACTCAGCCCCATATCTGCAACCAAGCTACCCATAGAACTAGAAACATCCACGGCGTGCATAAAAACTTTACCTGTGGGTTGCACAACATCAAAAGACAGTTCAACTGCCTTTTCTAAAATGTCCACAATCCGAGGAACTGGATTCCAAGTTTTCTTACTGCGTCCTAATGTTCCACCAGATTTATAAGTCTTAAGTGCTTTCAAAACATCAATCGGATGGATGCGACCTTTACGCAGATGTTCCTTGTTGTTGAGAACTGCTTCCACTCGTAGCAAATTGGCGCTTTCATCGGCTCGCAATACACTTAGTTCAGTTAAAGAACCAAGGTTACGTAACATTGCACTTATTGGCATTTCCTGAAATAGCAACTGCCAAGCTTGCTGATCCATTTTGCCCACAGGTGCAGCCATCTCGTGGGTTAAGCGTCCTTGGGAAATAGCTTCATGGGTTTGGGTGGGATTCCGCTTAAGCCACTCGTACCACCAAATCTGCGCTAACGCCTCTGAGGGAATGTCTGTTGGCAATTCTTCCCAGCCTCTAACTACCCACTCAAATAGTTGACGGTGATTTTCTGTAGGCGGTTTGACATGGAACAACCGCAAAGCATCTCGGTGGGAGAAGCCTTGACGCTGTTGATATTTCAACAGTTGATAAGCTAAACCCTTGACATCTTCCCTTGAGAGCCAAGTTCTACCAGCTTCCCGCACGACTTTACCAAATCCCCGCAGAGATTTTGTGTAGTTGAGCCATTCGTAGAAGTGGCTACCAGTGCGGACAACTTGCGAGAAGATTTCACCAAATGCCTGTTTTGCTTCTGGTGTTTCACCCATCGACAGCAGCACCAAAGCTAAGATAGGCGCACTGTTATTAATGGCGCGTCCATCGCTAGCATACAAAATTTCTTCCGCTACACGACCGGGATTTTCGGCAACAGCTTGTCTGACAACTGTCACAAAATCCTCAGTTAATTCCTGTTTACCAGCGTAGTAAGTGCTTTTTGCTGTACCAACCAAAAGACAGCGACGCAGCATTTTCCAAATGCCAGCATCAAACATCCAGCCGCCGGAGCGTCCCTGAACCATTTCTGCTTCTCGTCCGGGGATAGGCTGATTTTGGGGTGTTTTAGTCTTATTTTTAGTGAAAAAATTGTAATTCATCGCTTCATCTCCCGGCCCTCGCGGGCAAAAATGAAAGGTGGCGGAGCAGGACTTGAACCTGCGACCTCTCGAACCCTATTCGATAACCCTAATTCGTCGGCCTTTGCAGGCAAGGGGTGAAAAAAGATGTTTAGCGCTCTACCTCTGAGCTACCCGCCACATAAAAATTAAAAGTTTCAGCACTAGATTTGGTGTAGTGGAGCGGGAATTGAACCCGCGACCTCCCGCTTGGCAGGCGATAACCCTCGATTCGTCGGCCTTTTCAGGCAAGGGGTGAATAAGGATATTTAGGCGCTCTATCCACTGAGCTACCCACCACATATAAAGTTATTAGTTAAACATTTAAAATTCGTGACTCAGTACTGAATTTGGTGTAGCGAAGTAGGATTTTTACCTACACCTCCAGAAGTTTGATCGAGGGTGTTTAAGTTATATACGATAACCCTTGATACTTCGGCCCTTCCGGGCAAGGTGGGCACTCTGTCATTTGAGCTATCCGCTACTGGCGCAAGTTAACTCTCTGGTGAAAGTTGACTTGTATTATTAATGTAGTACATGTATTATCTGTTGTCAAGGGACTGACGATTTAAATTTATAGATTTGTTGGTTGAGTTAAAAGCCTTCTTTTTTCTCTGGGTAAAAACTTTTGTGCGTAGTTTACCGCCGTAGGCATCGCAGACCAATAAGAGAAGTTCCAGTTTCAATAGGCTATAACACCTACAAGGTAAAGGTTTTGCCGGCAAGTTTGCCGCAACTTTGCCAAAAAATACAAAAAAGTGTCACAATTTTTGCCAATATATATAATATTATTTCCACAAATTCACTTGGCAAAAATCGGCATGAGTGAAAAACCCATAGAAGACAACGGCAAGGCTTTTCTCGTTCTACTTTTGCCCATCTCGTTTTTGATTATTTTCCTGGTTGCTACCTGGAGGATTTTGCTAGCGCTAATTGTGCTGGGAATTGGCTTCAAGATTTGGCAGGAATATCAATGGCAACAGTGGACTATACGAGTTAACCCAATTTTTCATCAGTTGGTTCGAGAAAATCAGGGCAGACTTACGCCTATGGATTTGGCAATCAAGGGCAATTTTCCCGGAACAACGGCAAAACGCTACTTGGATGGTAAAGCCTCGGAATTTGGTGCCAGTATAGTGAATTCCGAAGAAGCGGGCCAGTCTTATTACTTTATAACTGCCAGCATTCTCGGCAATATTCTTGACAGTAGTGAGCCTGTCAAAGAACTTCCGGCTCAACCAGTTACTAAAACTGCGCGATCGCTCCTAGCACCACCACCAACAACACTTGAGGAGGAAGAAACAGAAACCGAATCAATACCACAGCCAACCCTAACCCATGAGGAAGCTAAACGATCGCTGGAAAAACAGTTAATTTTTGGCTCTCTGATCCAATCTGAACTTGCCAAACGACTAAATGTCTATTCCAGCACGGTTTATAAACGACGAAACGATCCAGAGTTTCCTGAATGGAGTCGCAGTAAAGACCCTGATGGTATTGCCTGGTCATACTCAGAAAAAACTAAAGAGTTTTTCCCAGTAGAAGAGGAATAAGAAGGCAAAAGTTAAAAGGCAAAAGGCAAAAGTAAGAATTTTAAAGGTTTACTTTTTATTTTTTACTTCTAAGCCCACAGCTTCTTTGATGGAATTGAATCCGCTTTGTTCTAGTAGGACAAGTAAACCTTCTAGAATCCGGCGTACCATCAGTGGGCCTTCGTAAATCCAGCCGGTATAAACCTGGATCAAGCTAGCACCAGCAGTAATTTTTTCCCAAGCATCCTCTGGGGAAAAAATGCCACCAACGCCAATAATTGGGATTTCTCCTTGGGTTTGCTGCCAAATAAAACGAATTACCTCAGTGGAGTGATCGCGCAATGGTTCACCGCTAATTCCGCCAGCTTCTTCTTGAGGTGATTTGCCAGTTTGGTTAATTACCTGGGTTTTGAGTCCATCACGGCGGATGGTGGTATTGGTGGCGATAATTCCCGCCAAATTGTAGGTTTTAGCCAAAGAAATAATGTCAGCGATCGCTTCCCATTCTAAATCTGGCGCTATCTTGACAAAAATAGGTTTATGTGAAGTATTTTCTTGTTGCAACAAATTCAAGATGGCACTGAGCATAGAAGCATCTTGGAGCGATCGCAACCCCGGCGTATTCGGGGAAGAGACATTAACAACAAAATAATCTCCCAAATCCTTGAGTAAGCGAAAACTATCGAGATAATCTTGTGCGGCTTCTTCTAGGGGAGTTACCTTAGATTTACCCAAATTTATCCCTATGGGTATTAAGTGGGTTGACTCCTGTTTTTCCTTTGTCAAACGGGCCGCCATTGCTGCTGCACCGAGATTGTTAAAGCCCATACGATTGAGAGCAGCTTTATCCAAGGGCAAACGAAACAAACGGGGATGCGGATTTCCTGGTTGTGCGTGAAAAGTTACAGTTCCTAGTTCTGCAAAACCAAAACCCAGATTAGACCAAATACCAGCAGCGACTCCATCCTTGTCAAACCCAGCTGCTAATCCTACGGGATTTGGGAAATTTAGCCCAAACAAATTTTGTTCTAGGCGTGAATCGTACAGACATAAAGATTTTTGTAGGCGTTGGTTTGTCCAACTAGTAGGGGTTTGTGATAGCCAGCTAAAACTACGAATCGTCTGCTGGTGTAACCATTCCGGGTCTGTTTTTACCACATTGAACAAAAGCGGACTAATTGCAAATTTATAAATATCCATTAGCTTTGATTTTTGGAAGTAGCGCAGATCATTCCTTTTGAGATTGTCTAATTCTCTCGCGGACTAGCTGCTCAAATTGATCCATTGAAGTTATTTCAATACCAGGTTCATTTTGTAGTCTGTCCATGTACGTTTGGAAAGCGGCCTGGTCTTGTGGATGTTTTTTCACGTAGTCTCTTAATTGTTCTCTGCTCATTGCAGCAAGATTTCTATCGGTCATAAAAACCTCACTTTCCCGTTCAGAAGGCTGTCGTCAACTCACGCGCAATTCATCTCAAAACTGAATCCGTAGGGTTCAGTGTTAGCCTTCTTGCTGTTTAAGGTAAATTACTTAATCTGACGCAAACTAAGAAAAATTCAACGGTTTGTTTTGCTATAGGTACTTGTGGGTACATAACCGCCTATTAAGCTGTTCTGGTTCAATATTAAACACTTATGGCGATATTACTCAGGGTGGTTTTCTGGGCATCTTATATATTACAAGTTATGTTAACCAATAAATCAGATGGGGCAGCCGCAAAAACCTATAGCCGCCGAACAGCAGATCCTCTCTTTGGGGCGCGTCCTCCAGAGCCTCAGAGAAGAAGATGATGTTGACGTTCTGATTGAAACTACTATTTCTTATCTTAAAGAACAGTTTGACTACAAACTGATTTGGATTGCTCTTTACGATCGCCTGAATCACATATTATTCGGCAAAGGCGGTATTTCACCGGATCGTGACACAAGCTTTTTATACCAAAAGGTTGTTCTCAGTCCTGGGGATTTATTAGAGCAAGTGGTGATTGAACAGCATCCCTTGGGCATAGCTGATTTACAAACTGAAATTCGCGCCGCCGAATGGCGCAAAATCGCTGAAAAATTGCAGATCCAAGGAACGATTCTTTTACCAATTCGCTATAAAGACCGTTGCTTAGGTTTGCTGTTACTGGGTTCAGAACGCTGGGGCTATTTACTGACAGGGGAAGCAAAAGCACGTTTGATGATGGTTTTAGGTGAATTGGGGGCATTGCTTTATCAACAGGAGATACATAAGCAGCAAAAACAAACCAAGCGAACCGATGAGCCATTATTAGAATTGCTTGAAAATTTACGCACCCTGAATAACCTTAATCAAAGGCTGGAAGCAGGGGTGCAAGCAACTCATAAATTTATTTCTCCTAGCCGGACAAATGTTTACTGGTTTGAGCGGGAAGGACGCTACTTTTGGTGTCGGATGAGCAATCAGCTTGTCAAAATCGATCGCAATTCCAGCACTCAGCAAGCTGCGGGAATGACTGTACAAGACTTGAGTGACTTTTATTATGCTTTAGCAGTGAACCAAATTGTTTCAATTGGTGATGCCCGCAGTTCTTTGAAAAGCCATTTTACGGCAAAATTACTGCAAAAGCTGAAAGTGCGATCGCTCCTGGCCGCTCCAATAATCTGGCAAAAGAACTTACTCGGTTTTCTGGCGGTGGAAAGCAATGAACCTCGAATCTGGACGGAGGCAGACAAAAATTTTGTTCAGGGTGTGGCTGGTTTAATATCCCTGATTGCACCTAACGAAAGTATGGAAAGCACTATTAAACAGATTCAAGAAGATGCCCAACTGACTAGTCAAGTTGCCCAAGGTATCTATAGCGAACATGACCTTCAGGAAACCTTACACAGCTGTGCTAAAAAAGTTTTAGCTCGACTAACAGCCACCCGTTTTTTACTGTTGCAGTACGATCCTGAACAGAATAATTATCAATTTATTTACCAAAGTCAGCCTCAAAATCGCCGACCATTGACATTTAGCCTGAATATTCTCAAAGAATTAGATGGACAGCTTTTGCAACGTTCAACGGAAGCCGTCGAGATTGAGAATTTAGATGAAGATTTACGCTTTTTTAACTGGCGGCCTTCTTTACTAGAAAGTGGAGTGCGATCGCTACTTATTTGTAAATGCACTAACGGTACTATCCCAGCAGCACTTTTGGTCATCACTCACGAAACCTATCGTTCTTGGACAACTCTCGAAAAAGAGTTACTGTGGGCTGTTAGTCAACAGATAGGCGTGATTGTTCGTCAGTGGCAATTACACAACCGCACTACCCAGCAGCAAAAAACTTCCCAGGCCTTTGAGCAATGCTTAAATATCTTGACGCAAACCCAGAACAGCAAAGTCGAGGTCAATAAAAAGCATTTAGAACATACAGCACTCGAACAAATAGCATCAATTCTGGGTTGTCCCCTAGCGTTACTGCTATCTTGGTCGCCCGGTGAAAATTTTGCAGAAATTATTCCTGGAGTGATTGAAAATAGTCAATTTGGGATTTTTTCCGATGCCTCTATTCCTATCCAGTCTGAAGCCTTAATTCAGTGGGCACTGGTTACGGAGAACTACCTAACTTTGAAGGTGGATAATTTACCCTCGGAAACTCGAAAATGGTTGAATACTCCAGATAAAGGTCAAATTTTGGTGATGGGATTACGCACCAATGCCGATTATGAAATCACAGGTGTAGTGTTATTAGCAGACTATCAAGAGCGTCGCTGGTCACAACAAAACCTGAATGCGATCGCAACTCTAATTTCTCAATTAGCTTGGTGGCGTCGTCAAAAGCAAATTAACCGACTTTTAGAATCCACAACAGAGGAATTACGACAACTCAACTGGTACAAACATCGTCGTCTAGAGGAAATCCAAAGAATAACGGCACTATCCCTGAAACAAATACATGATTTGGGTACTCCTGCGAATGAACTGACTCAGATGCGCTACCAGCTATTGCTAAGACAATTAGACCACACAGCCACCTCCATGAGTGGAATGCTAAAACTTGAGAACTGGCAGCTACATATCAGTTGGGAAACTATGCCCATAGCTAGTTTACTGAAGCGATCGCTCGAACGCATCGACAATTTACTCAAACAACAAAAGCTGTGGATTGGTGTACATGGCTTGGGACAAACAATTGAGGAGCAAGAATCAGCAAAGAATTCTCCATTAGCCAGAGGCGTTCCTTCTTCTAGCTCTCAATCTGCAATGGCGATCGCTGGTGATATTGTCAAAATTGAATTAGTTATCCATGAATTATTGGTTACTGCCTGTAACCGTTCTCCAATTGGTGGCAGAATTGACATTTGGTGTCGTCGTTTAGATGCGTCAAAACCCTCGGAGGCAAAGTATTCTTCTACAAGTGGAGGGGGTCAACAGACATCGCTGGAACTGTCGATTACATACAACGGTGCGATCGAACCACAGCTACTAACAGAACTACATGACAATACACTCAAAGATGTGCTTGCTCCCACCAACCTCGACCAACCCCCAGCTTTACATCTGCTAATCTGCCAAAACCTCATGCAGGAGTTAGGAGGAGAGTTGAATTTTTATCAATTACCAGATAATCGGGTAGTTAGCCGCTTGCTGTTGCCGTTAATTGGTCATGATTCTTAGTATTTTTTTCAAAATCTCTCTTTACTTAAAAAAGTTACTCGGAAGCCGAAGCAAATTACCTACAGTAGCATATACCCAAAAAATAAGTCTCACGATAGATTGACATAACATTTGTTCTCCGAAAGTATTCTCCCTTCATAGCAAACTGGTTATAATTATCTTCCATCTCTCTCAGAAATCAAATTCTCATATACACAGCATTTATATGGGGCGTGTTCGTTCTAAATCTGACCTACCTACAAAAATTTGTCCGGTATGTCAACGTCCTTTTACATGGCGTAAAAAATGGCAAGATTGCTGGGACGATGTGAAATACTGCTCAGAACGTTGTCGTCGTCGCCGTTCTGAAGCTCAAAATGAAACTAATCGCAACACAGACGCAAATAGCGCAGGGGATTAATGGAGTTACAGGTGCAACCTAAATTAATTATTCATGGGGGAGCTGGTAGTTCTCTCCACGGTAAAGGCGGATTAGAGACCGTGCGCCGATCGCTCCATACAGTAATAGAAGAAGTCTATTCTCTGCTATTGTCAGGAGCAACTGCTTCTGAGGCGGTGGTGCAGGGTTGCCAAATGCTCGAAGATAACCCCCGCTTTAATGCTGGTACTGGTTCAGTATTGCAATCTGATGGTCAAATCCGTATGAGTGCTTCCCTAATGGATGGGGCATTAGGGCGGTTTAGTGGTGTAATTAATATTTCGCGGGTGAAAAATCCCATTGAGTTAGCACAATTTTTACAAAACTCGCCAGACCGAGTGCTATCAGATTTCGGATCGGCTGAGTTGGCGCGAGAAATGCAACTTCCCAGCTATAACGCTTTAACTGATTTGCGGTTACAAGAGTGGATGCAAGAGCGCCAGGATAATTTTAAAAGCACAATGGCTGGCGTGATAGCAGAACCCGAACTGCTAGAAACCAGCAATGCTGGACGCGGAACCATTGGCGTAGTAGCTTTAGATGTCTCTGGTAGGCTAGCTGCTGGCACTTCTACTGGTGGTAAGGGATTTGAGCGAATTGGAAGGGTAAGTGATTCTGCGATGCCAGCAGGTAATTATGCTACTAATAATGCTGGTGTTAGCTGTACTGGCATTGGGGAAGATATCATCGATGAGTGTTTAGCTCCCCGGATTGTAGTACGTGTCACTGATGGGATGTCCCTGAAGGAGGCTATGCAGCGTTCCTTTGGAGAAGCACACCAGAACAAACGAGATTTAGGAGCGATCGCTTTAGATGCTAGTGGAGCGATCGCTTGGGGAAAAACTAGCGAAATCTTACTCGCCGCCTACCATGACGGCGAAAAAATTGGTGACACTTTGGAATGGAATGATAGTGAATTGATTGGCTATTGTTGAATAAATTCTAGCGCCTGAGTTAAGATTTCTTCCTGGTCAACCATTGCAGCCAATTCTTGGGCTTCATAACGCCCCTCAAAAGCTTCTAGCGCCGCTCTTTTCAGTGCCACTTGATATCCTTGTTGCAGAATATCCATTAATTCTGTCTGATTCAAGTAATAACCACCGGATTTGCGGCGCTTGTTTATTTTGTTGATTTCCCGCACTGTATTTTCTATCGAAACATCCCAAGAGCGAGTCGAACGTTTTTCAGCCTTTTGTTTAATTAAGTGGATGAGCAGAATTACACCATAACTATCAATTTTATTGATTTTGTCACTGAGGCTCATTTCTTCTAACTCATCCACCAACAGCAACGCCTCATGGATTTTGCCTTGTTCTAGAAATTGCCTAAGTTCTAGCAGTTCTTCCATGTTATTTTTTGAGATTTTGGCTTCACTACTAATCTAGCTAGATTAGACATCTTGCAAAAATCCTGGTTTATGCTCTCAAACCATAGATCAACCGTGATTAACATCGATGAATTATTTATGTTGATCTTTGGTTTCATTTTCAACACTTTTCCTTTGCCAAGCTGGTTTCACAACCTGACGACTACGGGCAATCACCAGAGAATCATTAGGCACATCTTCTGTGACGGTAGAACCAGCTGCAATGTAAACATCATCCCCCAAGGTGATTGGAGCAACTAAAACGCTATTGGCTCCAGTTTTGGTGCGATCGCCTATTTTTGTACGGTGTTTCTTCACGCCGTCATAATTGGCAGTAATTGTACCGGCACCAATATTCACCTGATTGCCGACGATGGTATCACCTATATATGACAAATGTGCTGCATTCGTGCGATCGCCTAATTGGGTATTTTTTAATTCCACAAAATTCCCCACACGGCAACCAGCACCGACTTGTACGTGACCGCGCAAATGAGCATAAGGGCCAATTCGGCTTCCCGCCTGCACAGTACTATCTATTACTACTGAATACTGCACCGTGACGTTTTCAGCCAACTGGCTATTTTCAATTAAACTTCCCGGCCCAATATGACTCCCTGTTTTAATTACCGTATTTCCCCGCAGGTGAGTTTGGGGTTCAATAATTACATCTGGCTGTAATTCCACTGTTTCATCAATGGTAATGCTTGCAGGGTCGATGAGGGTGACACCCGCTAGCATCCATTTTTCCTTGACTCGTTTTTGCAAAATTTCAGATGCTGTTGCTAGTTGCAGGCGATCGTTGATACCGAGAATTTCTTGGTTATCTTCCACATTCACCGCCATCACTTGTCCCACCTGAGTGACGGCATCAGTGAGATAGTATTCTTTTTGGGCATTGTTTGCCTGAAGGTGGGGAAGCACCTTTGCCAAATCTGGCCAACGGAAGCAGTAAACTCCAGCGTTAATCCGCTGATTTTGTCTTTGAGCAGCAGTACAATCTTTGTGTTCGACCATTTGCTGCACAATATTTTCATCGTTACAAAAAACTCGCCCGTAGCCCGTCGGGTCTGGTAAGTGCGAGGTAAGAATGGTGGCAGCATTCTGATTTTGGGCGTGAGTTTGTAACATCTGCTGGAGAGTTTCGCTGCGTATCAACGGTAAATCGCCGTTAAGTATCAGCAAATCCCCTGTGTAATCTTCCAAGTGTGGAAGTAATTGCTGGATGGCATGACCGGTTCCCAGTTGTACAGTCTGTTCAACAAACTCCAAGTTGGGAATTGAATGCATGGCGGTTTGCACTTCTTCGGACTGATACCCGACAATTACGATTCGTCGTGAGGGCGAAAGTGGTTCTACACTTTCGATAACTCTCTCGACTAGCGATCGCCCACCCAAAGAATGTAAAACCTTGGGTAAGCGTGATTTCATCCGTGTGCCGCGTCCCGCCGCTAGAATTGCTACAACTACCATAATTAGCTATCAGCTATCAGTGAAATTATGATTAATGCTGTTGGTACTTTAAGATGTAGGCTCAAATCATACCAAGCTAATCATAGAAGACTGAAATATACAATGAGTCAGGATTATACCAATTTTTGCTCATTAGGGTAGCTACAAATACCCCTATTCCTGACAGCATCGAATAAACTGTGCAAATTGCTGCATTAGTTTGGGATTACGCCAACCAGAATTAGCTTCTTCTAGCATCACTGAAAGTGCTTCTTCTGTGGTATAAGCTATTTTGTAAGGTCGTTCACTACTTAAAGCATCATAAATATCAATTAATTGAAATACTTGTGCCAGATAGGGAATATCATCCCCCTTGAGTGCATCAGGGTAGCCTGAACCATCCCAGCGTTCATGGTGATGACGAATAATAGGAATTACACCCCGCATACTGCGTAGTGGCTGGCAGATTTTTTCCCCAATCAAAACGTGCTGCTTCATGATCTCCCAATCTTTGGCGGTGAGTTGTTCTTTTTTCAGCAGCACGGCATCGGGAATACCCACCTTACCGATATCGTGGAGATAACCACCCCACATCAAATCTCGAATTTGGTAGCGTGAGAGGTTGAGGTATTCACCAAAAAGTTGTCCTAGTTTTACCAGTCGTTCACAATGGTTGCCTGTATTAGGATCGCGGCTTTCAATCGACATAGCAATGGAAAATAATACTTGTTCGGCATGGTCTAAATCTTCGTTCAGACGCTTCTGCCGTACCAAGGACTTCACACGTGCCGCCAACTCTACACGATCAAAAGGTTTGGTGAGAAAATCATCTGCCCCAACTTCAATTCCCCGAATGCGCGATCGCCTGTCATTTAACGCTGTAATAAAAATCACTGGGATTAGCCTAGTCTGCTCATCCTGTTTCAGCAATTGGCAAACTTCAAATCCATCCATTCCTGGCATCATCACATCCAGCAAAATCAAATCTGGTTGTTTTTGAGTTACCAATCCTACAACAGTAGAACCTCTGTCTGCCTCAATGACTTCGTATCCTTCCATCCCCAAGAGGGCAACAGCAGTCATCCGACTGGCGGCATGATCGTCAACTACTAAAACCTTCGGCGGATCTAAATCAAACCCATTCACTTTAGAACCTTTGACTTGTAGTGTTCTAGAGACCAATGAATCATCACCACAATTAATATCAGATTTTATCCAAGAAGATACTGCTTGGCTATCTTCAAGCATCAGGTCTTCCTGAGATAAGCCTAAAGAATAAGCCTCCACATTATTCTGCGATCCTACAACATGATTTGAACCAATACTCTTTACTGTGCTAATGGGGTTTGACTCACTAACAATTTGTTCTGTAAAGTCTGTATGGTTGGATTTCCATTGAATCACAAAGGCACTCCAAGTTTTTGCACAAGTTAACAGTGTCAGATTTGAAAAATAAATTTAATATCTGAATGTATCTGAGCTAGAGTTTTCATAGGGATTATGCATTATTTCAAGCTGCCTATCTGACTTTTTCGCAGCATGTATATTTTATCTTATGAACAATGAATGTCTTATTGTCAAATTTTTTGCTTCTAATTCCAGTATGATAAATTTTCACAATTGTTAAATCAGGCTTTTCACGGATATTTTTAAATAAAAATAGCGCCAAAAAGTACTGTATTTGGTTACTTTATATCAAATTTGAGGGTTTTTAGTTAGAAGTCTTATAGTAATGATTAAGTATACATATTTTTACTTACTCAGTTATTGCAATACCCAAAGACTGCTGAAAAAACTGTAAAATTATATACTATCATAAATTAAATTTATTTGGCTCTAAGCTCGACTTTATCCATTTTTTTCGCAATGCGATACTTCTGCGGAGTAGTTGCACGAACGCTATCGTTGAAACCTCTGTGGAACTGTCGTTTTACTTTTTTAAGTTAATCGATAATTTGTGATGCGGAAAGAGTGTTTGCCAAAAAGCCAAGGTTTTTGTTGGATAAAGAAAACCGAATTCTTAATTTTGGATAAAGTCGACCTTAGAGGATGTTTTAAAAATTAAGGGCTGAAGAAATAGCTTGCAATTGCTTAGGCATAACCATCGTAACTATCGCAACTACAAATTACTTCCCATAAAATCCCTGCCTTGTGTTCCCAATAGCCACCTTTTTTGCCAACGTGAGGTAGGTTCGAGTGAAGAAGCTTGTTGCTCTTGTTGTCGCCGCATCATTATGACTTCGGTTGAATCGCTCAATCCAGGATCGCGATAGGGAATAGCAGCACGGGTTAGTAAGTGTTCTTTTTCGACTTGCGAGAGGGGAGTAAGTATTGAGCGGTTTTGAGACTCATTACTTGCAGAATGTGCTGCCACAGTACCAGGCGATCGCCTGCCTACGGGTGGGGTAGAAGCGATCGCTAAACCAGCAGACAAAAGTGCTGTGCGTACAGCAGCAGAACAAGAATAGGTGGCTAATAAACCATCTTGATGTAGACACAATGAGAGTTGTTTTATAAATTCAACAGTCCATAATTGGGGACACTGTGGTGGCGAAAAGGGATCGAGGAAAATTGCATCTGCCGAGAAATCCGACTGATGTACTAGCGCGATCGTAGTTCTAGCATCACCAATTAGTAGCTTTGCTTTCAGACGATCTGTTTGCACTTGATGCTCAAAAGCTAGCTGGGACAAGATTTCAATATAGTTACAGTTCCAATTGTTGAACAAGTGATGAGCGATCGCACCTTGTGGCACTGCCGGATTCAGTTCTAAACCGATTACTTCAACAAAACAACTGGGATTAACTGCCCAAATTGTCTGCAAAGCAGCAGCTGTGTTGTATCCTAGACCATAACAAATATCCAATAGTCGCAAAACTGGTTTTTGAGCAACTGTAGCCAGTTGAGTAGGTTCCACAAACTTGAAAAAACTCTCCTGCTTCGCTCCATAATAGCTATGAAAGGATTCACCAAAATCGTCAGAGACAAAGGTGAAAGAACCATCTGCTGTGAGCTTAGGTGTAAAATTTTCTAAGTCTGACATCTTACAAAAAAACTGAATAATGACCAATGCCCAATAACCAATTTGTTATTTCACCAGCTTGGCTATTTGAACATCTAGAAGATCCGCAAGTTGTTATTGTTGATTGTCGCTTTTCTTTAGCCGATCCACAACTAGGACAACAACAGTACCAAACAAGCCATATTAAAGGGTCATATTACCTAGATTTAAATCAGGATCTTTCCAGTCCAGTGGGTAAGCATGGCGGGAGACATCCTTTACCTGAACCCAATGATATTGCTAACAAATTTGCAGCAATTGGGGTAAATTACCAAAAAACTCTGGTGGTAGCTTATGATGATTCGCGTTTTGCTTTTGCATCTCGTTTATGGTGGCTGTTACGCTATCTCGGACATGAGCAAGTTGCGGTACTAGATGGAGGCTTTACTGGATGGCAAAAAGCTGGTTATCCAGTTACGGATGTCGTTCCTCAACCTCAGATCGGTACGTTTGTAGCTGAACTACAACCAGAAAAAGTGGTGGATATTAATGTAGTGAAAACCCGGAAAGATATTGACAAGGTAGTATTGGTAGATTCGAGAGAAGGCGATCGCTATCGAGGTGAACGAGAGCCAATTGATAAAATTGCCGGACATATTCCTGGTGCAGTCAACTATCCTTGGCAAGAAATTACAGACTCTTCCGGCTACCTACTTCCTCAAGAGGAACAACGCCGTCGGTGGGAACAGCTAGAAACAGCCGAAGAAATCTTGGTTTATTGCGGTTCTGGTGTTACTGCTTGCGTAAATTTACTTTCTTTAGAATTAGCTGGCATCAACAAAGGTAAACTTTATGCTGGTAGCTGGAGTGATTGGATTTCTTATTTATAGTCATTTGTCATTGGTCATTTGTCATTTGTCATTGGTCATTGTTTTTTGACAAAGGACTAATTTCAAAACCGACCTAATTGCAAATAGTAATTAATACTGAAGAACCAGCCATCAAAATCAATGTTTTCGGCGGTTGAACTGCCTAAACTCATTCCAGCCTGTACATTCATATATGTGGTATCGGATATTCGGTAATTTAAGTGCCCAAATATCCGATGGAATTGGTCTTCTCGATCGCGCTGTGTAAAGTCTGAGAAGTTCACCTGATAGTCAATACCAACCTGGAGAGGTTCTTGCAAGTAGTAGTTCAGAGACACCCAAAAAGAATTTATTATCCGATCGCGACTTTGGGGGTCAGCAAAATTTATACTTAATTCATAAAAGGTGTCTAGCGTTAATTTTGGAGTTAATGGATCTCGCCGTCCCAAAGATAGTTGTAGAGAATTCTCATTTAAAAAGCGATCGCCTGCTTTGAAGCTATCCAGGCGATCGCTGCTATTAGCATAAAATAGCTGTTGATTGCTCCAACTGAGTTCTCCATACATTCGCTGGGATAGCTGCTGGTAAACACTGAGATTGAATCTTAGCTGGTTGTAATGGTATTGTGACTGATTTATATAACGAATGAGATTGCCATCTATTGAGCCGTTTAAAAAAGTCTTAGATCCCAAAGGTAAATATGCAGAGGTTAGGGTCAGTCCAGAAATAATTAAACCATCTTCTATGGGACTATCATCTGAGGAGAAAATATTAGTCGTTTGGAAGTAACCGACACGACCCTGTAGATAACCTATGGGTTTAAACTTAGGTACGGGTTGTTCTATCGGTGGAAGAGGAGGCAATTCTAGGGGTCGTAACCGTATGCGTAACCCCAATTCGCGATCGCTATCAGGCTCAGGAGATGATTTTGGCGATCGTAGAAGCTCTATTAGCCTCTCTAGTCTTTGAGAATAATTTATATCAGGTGTATTTAATAGTTCCTCTTTTGAATCTGAAGGAGATGTAGGCAAAACACTTGGCTGCGATTCTAGGGGTGGCGGGTCATTTTGCTTTTGAGTATTCCTAAATTCTTCAGTTGGGTCTTGATCTGTTTGTGTAGTTGCGGGTGTTTGCTGTGCCAGATTTAACGGTATCTGGGAATCTAAAGTTTGTGACTCACTCGACTGCTGGCACAAAGAGTTAATTACTCTCTGCTGAAACTTCTGACATAGCTGATCAGTTACCTGTGTGCTTGCTAAATTTTTAGAACGCCAAATCCCTGTATTTGCAGATTCTGCCGCATCTACTCTAATGCAACACCAGCTTCCACCACTGGACGCTAACAAGATACAAAAAAACAAATTCTTCCAGTTTTTGAGTCGCATCTGTTAGATTGCGTTGATCGCATTTGGCCAATGTAGACCCACAAGCTGTATCAGAAGTTCCGACTCAGAAAATACAATTGAGTGCATTTATCTTAACCTTGTAAGTATATACTGAAACTACAAACTGATATTGCTGATTTTCGGATCATCTTAGATTTTTTTGCAAATCTGAGATAATCCGGTACGAGCCATTCTGCTCAATTTTAGTGAAATATCGTCCTAGAGTTACTTCACAACACATCCCTAACAACTTCTTGTCCCTGTAATTGATCTGATGGGAATCGATAATATGTAAGGTTTTTTTCATTTAATTATTGATATCAAGTACTAACTTTGAAATTCGCAGCAGGCTTTATTGTATATAATGTCAACTTAAGGATAAAAACTTAAATAAACTAAACAAATGGTTCATTTTTGTCTATCAAATTTAGACTTAGACTAAAAACAAAGATAATTTTAATAAATAAATCGTTACAACAACTATCAGCAGTTTTAATCTTTAAGTTTTTTGGTATTAGTTGAAGTTCACACATTATCAAACTATGTTTTATAAATCATTTCCACTATTGGTGATTGGTTTATGGGGAGTTATAGTACTGCCTTTGCCAAATAGGGTAAGTGCCATAACTCCTCTAACGCGAGCAGAGATTCAGGATCTCCGCAACATAGTACAACTGATACCCAAAGATAAGCTAAAGAAACGTCCTGCACGTAAATTAGACGCAATGACTCCTGGGGACGGGGTGGCAACTGGTCGAGCTTCCCTAGCAGATTTGCGTTTCAATGATGGCTCTCTGGCACGAGTTGGAGAACAGGCGTTATTTCAATTTTTGCCGAAGACACGTGACTTTAAACTTTCAAATGGGACTGTCTTGCTACTCATCCCACCAGGACAGGGGCAAACACGTATACAAACACCAAATGCAGCAGCAGCAATTCGTGGTTCAGCATTATTTGTACGCTACAACCAACAAACAGACACCACGATTGTGGGTGCGCTAACAAATAGTGGCATTGAAGTTTCTAACAAAGAAGCTTCTGAAACTAAGGTGCTAGAAGCAGGGCAAATGGTGATTATAGTTAAAGGAAAGTTTGAAAGGTTATATGATTTTGATCTGAGAAATTTTTATGAAACGAGCCAACTAGTTCGGGAACTTGATTTGAACAGGCAAAGTCCTGTGCCTACGCCTGATCCTGCAATCACCAGTGTTCAAGCCGAAACTGCTGCGGCTTTGAAAGCACAGCCACCGATAAAAGGTGAGGGAGTAATTGAAAATCCCTCTTTTGTGCAACTAACTCCTACACCTGATACCTCAGCTACAACAAAACCTGATACCTCAGCTACAACAAAACCTGATACCTCAGCTACAACAAAACCTGACACTTCAGCTACAACAAAACCTAACACCTCAACTACAACAAAACCTAACACTTCAGCTACAACAAAACCTGACACTTCAACTACAACAAAACCTGACACTTCAACTACAACAAAACCTGACACTTCAACTACAACAAAACCTGACACTTCAACTACAACAAAACCTGACACTTCAACTACACCTGTAACCCCAACCCCAATAGAGACAACACCTTTAACCCCGACTCCAATAGAGACAACACCTGTAACCCCAACCCCGACAGAGACAACACCTGTAACCCCGACTCCAATAGAGACAACACCTGTAACCCCAACCCCGACAGAGACAACACCTGTAACCCCGACTCCAACAGAGACAACACCTGTAACCCCGACTCCAACAGAGACAACACCTGTAACCCCGACTCCAATAGAGACAACACCTGTAACCCCAACCCCAACAGAGACAACACCTGTAACCCCGACTCCAACAGAGACAACACCTGTAACCCCGACTCCAATAGAGACAACACCTGTAACCCCGACTCCAATAGAGACAACACCTGTAACCCCGACTCCAACAGAGACAACACCTGTAACCCCGACTCCAATAGAGACAACACCTGTAACCCCGACTCCGACAGAGACAACACCTGTAACCCCAACCCCGACAGAGACAACACCTGTAACCCCAACCCCGACAGAGACAACACCTGTAACCCCAACTCCGACAGAGACAACACCTGTAACCCCAAATGGCTCTCCAAGCACATAAAACAAAACTGCTAATCCGGGGTACAAGACTCTCTGCAAACGCGGTTCTTTTTATCATAATTTTGCGTAAGTCCTGTACAACTTAGCTGCTCCAATGCAGTAGCACAGACTTATAACCGACACCTAAGCAAGAACAATTTTAGTGACTGACTCTACAGCAACCAAAGCAAAAAGTGATATTCCCTACGACCAGAGAACATCTGCTAACGCTAGATTAAATCAAGGATAGGACTTACACAGGGTTCACCGGATATCCTTATATAGTTCAATGACATTCTGTGTGTAAGTTCCCAGTAACTAACTTTTTGCTAGAGAGAACATAAATTTATGACTTTTGATTACGACCTATTTGTAATTGGTGCGGGTTCTGGAGGCTTGGCGGCTTCCAAACGGGCGGCTAGCTATGGGGCAAAAGTGGCGATCGCTGAATATGATTTAGTTGGTGGGACTTGTGTGATTCGCGGTTGCGTTCCCAAAAAACTTATGGTCTATGCTTCTCACTTTCCCGCACTATTTAATGAAGCTTCAGGCTATGGTTGGAAAGTCGGTAATGCTGAGTTGGATTGGGAATATTTCATTACATCTATAGATAAGGAAGTTCGGCGACTATCGCAACTACACATAAACTTCTTAGAAAAAGCCGGAGTAGAACTATTTTCCGGTCGCGCCACATTGCTAGACTCTCACACCGTAGAAGTTGATGGACGCAAAGTGACAGCAGACAAAATTTTAATTGCTGTTGGCGGTCGTCCTATCAAACCAGATTTACCAGGGATGGAATATGGCATTACCTCTAACGAAATCTTTCATCTAAAAGAACAACCAAAACACATCGTCATTCTTGGCGCTGGTTATATCGGCACAGAATTTGCCTGTATTATGCGCGGTTTGGGTTCTGAAGTGACACAAATTACCAGAGGTGAAAAGATTTTGAATGGGTTTGATGAAGATGTCCGCACAGAAATTGAAGAGGGGATGACAAACCACGGAATTCGGCTGATTAAGAATAATGTGGTAAAAACAGTTGAACGTGTGGGGGAAGGGTTTAAACTTACTTTATCTGGGCAAGACCAAGAACCAATAATCGCGGACGTATTTTTAGTGGCGACTGGTCGAACTCCCAATGTAGATGGACTAGGTTTAGAAAACGCTGGAGTTGATGTTGTCGCTAGTTCTATCGAAGGGCCTGGATATCCGACCACAAGTGCGATCGCAGTCAATAAATATAGTCAAACTAATCAACCGAATATCTTTGCCGTTGGCGATGTTACTGACCGAATCAATTTAACTCCCGTCGCCATTGGTGAAGGACGAGCTTTTGCTGATAGTGAGTTTGGCAATAATCGCCGCGAATTCAGTCACGAAACTGTTCCCACAGCCATATTTTCTAACCCAGAAGCCGCAACAGTAGGCTTGACAGAAGCCGAAGCACGTGAAAAACTCGGTGATGGTGTAACAATTTTTCGCACTCGCTTTCGCCCCATGTACTATAGTTTGCCTGGGAAGCAAGAGAAGACAATGATGAAGTTGGTGGTTGATAGCAACACTGACAAAGTGCTAGGCGCTCACATGGTGGGCGATAGTTCAGCTGAGATTATCCAAGGTGTAGCGATCGCTGTGAAGATGGGTGCAACTAAAAAAGACTTTGATGCAACTGTTGGTATCCATCCCTCCTCAGCCGAAGAATTTGTCACAATGCGGTAATAAGAAAGAGTTAGGAGTTAAGAGTTATAAGTTGAATAAAAAAACTCATAACTTAAAATTCTTAACTTATTAGCCCTAACTCCTAACTATTTACAGCTTTGCAATATATATATCTTCACGGTTTCGCTTCCAGTCCTAATTCTGCCAAAGCGCGGGATATAGGCGATCGCTTTGCCAAAATTCAAACAAAGCTTAAAATCCCCGATCTCAATGCTGGCGATTTTTCGCAGTTAACAATCACTCGTCAGATCGCTCAAGTTGCCGCAGAATTTAGTAATGATTCTACACCAGTAACCCTGATTGGCTCAAGTTTAGGTGGTTTGACCGCCGCACACTTAGGACAGCAATATTTACAAGTAGAACGCCTTGTGCTGCTAGCACCAGCTTTTGGATTTTTATCCCATTGGTTGCCCAAGCTAGGCGATGAAGAAGTACAGCGTTGGCAGCAAGAAAAATATATCATGGTCTACCACTATGCAGAGGAGCGATCAATTCCTTTAAGTTACGATTTCGTTATAGATGCTGCCCAATACCAAGGAAAATTTTTGCAACGTTCTATTCCCACCCTAATTTTGCATGGAAAAAATGATGAAGTTATTCCCATCGAAGCTAGTCGAGACTTTGCGCGTTGCCGTTCTTGGGTGGAGTTAGTCGAACTCGACAGTGACCATGCCTTGGGTGATGTTATGGAAGAAATTTGGCAGGCAATTCGTCTCTTTTGCCATTTACCTTGAGGTTATAAAATATTAGACTCTCATATAACTAATGTCCTTAGTCATTTGTCCTTTGTTTAATTACTAACGACAAATGACAAATGACAAATGACCAATGACTAATGACTAATGACTAAAATTATGCTTCCCTTCATCCGGTCAGATTTAGCCCAATTTACCGCCTATAAACCCCATCCCAGCAGTGATACAGCCGATTCTGTCCCCACACAGTTTGATCGCCTGGATACAAATGAAAGCCCCTACGATTTACCACCTGAGTTAAAAGAGAAGCTAGCCTGGACATATCAGCAAGTAATTGAAACAAATCGTTATCCTGATGGTGGACATGAAACTCTTAAGGATGCGATCGCAGAATACGTCAATGAATCAGCCGCCCTCCCACTATCCAATACTGCTGCCAATATTTCTGTTGGAAATGGTTCTGATGAACTAATCCGCTCTTTATTAATTGCGACTTGTTTAGGAAAAGAAGGTTCAATTCTCGTTGCCAATCCTACTTTCTCTATGTACGGAATTTTGGCACAAACTTTGGGAATTCCTGTCGTAACGGTGGGTAGAAACGAAACAAATTTTGAAATTGACTTAAAAGCCGCACAGTCTGCGATCGAACAAACTCAAAATCCCCCCATTCGCGTAGTTTTCGTAGTACATCCCAATTCGCCGACTGCCAATAGCTTAACTACGGCAGAGTTGGCATGGTTAAGAAGTCTGAGCGAACATATCTTGGTAGTAATTGATGAAGCTTACTTTGAATTCAGTCAAACTACCCTAGTAGGTGAATTAGCGCAGCACCCCAACTGGGTAATATTACGCACTTTTTCTAAAGCTTTCCGATTGGCATCTCTCCGTGTTGGTTATTGCGTCGCTCATCCCGAAGCGATCGCCATTTTAGAAAAAGTTCGCTTACCTTACAATCTTCCCAGCTTTTCCATAGCAGCAGCATTAGTTGCTTTACAAAACCGCACCCTCTTACTAGAGTCCATTCCCCAAACCTTGAGTGAACGATCCAAACTCATCGAAATTTTATCCCAACAACCAGAACTACAAATTACCGCAAGCTCTGCTAATTTTATTTACCTACGCCTTAAACCCAATGGCTTAAATTCACAAGATGCTGTGCTAAAAACTTTCCACCAGAAACTTAGAAAACTCGGCACTCTTGTACGACACATTAGCGGAGGATTGCGAATTACTGTTGGGACAATAGAAGAAAACGCCCGCACGGTTACGAGAGTCCAAGCAGCAATAGCCGATTTGGAATTTTAGCAATTCACTCAATAATTAAATCGGCTATCCATCTCACTGCCCAAACGACGTACTAATCCTACCGTTTGTGGCAGCACACCTACCAAAAGAGCAAAAGCAACATCCGGTAAAAGAGCCACTATTTCTGGTGGAAAGTATTGTTCAAATTGATCGAGAATTTTCTGAACTCGCTGCCCAGGTATTGGATTTTCTGTAATTTGTTTGATCAATCGAATCCACTGCCGCCTAATCAAGTAAGCTTTCTGCCGTTCTTCATTAGAATCGGGAGTTAATAAAGACAGATTACCTATGGGCAGTGCCCTTTGGCAATCACAGTCGTAATCCCCACCCACAGCAGCCCCAGGCCCAGCAAACTCTGCATGGTAGCGTTTAAAGAGAATTAATCCATTCCGTCTACGACTATTGACGATGAAAACTTCTCCACTGTGTAAACGTGTAAGGATATCCGAGCCTTGAGATTGCTCAGTTCCATCTGGCATGACAACAGAGTCAAGGAAACTAGTTTTAGGGTAATAAGTTGATACCATAGAGATTTGATAGCGTCGATGCTGTTCGCTATCCATGTTTTTTAAACTTTCAACGAATTTGGTAGTAGTATGCACTTCAAAAAGTAACTAACTTTGATGTCAAATCAGATTTTTGAATTCTTTTATTATCAAGAGTCTTTTGGTCAATTTCACTAAGATAGTAATAAATACACATTGCTTAGTAATTGAGTGATCATATTTTATGGGATATAACCAGATTTGTCCCCAAATTTAGAGAGTGTTTTATTAAAGTTTTTATAAAGATGAATATCTTAATTACAAAGTTATTATGAGGAATCGCTTATTTAATAAGGTATTTGTACAGCTAAATTCTATTGTAATCCATTTATTCTATCTATATAAAATACTCTAAAATAGTTGTTATTTAATGACAAGTTAAAACAGACAAATTGTAACACTTAATTATTTGGGTAAATTTTTTCAATCTTATATTTTTATTAAAATAAATTAATAAAAATATCCACGAAAAATCTCGAGAAAATCTACTTAAACCAATTATCTAAAGCTATACATATCAACCTATTTAGCTAACATTGGCTAATTTTTTAATTAGGTTAATTTATACTTTGGTTGCCGATATTGGTGATAGATTTTCTCCAAACTAATTAGAAAATAAAAATTTACAAAAATTCAGATACTGAAATTAGCACTCAGATGCTTGTGCAATAACATCTGGCTTGAGCGTCCTAATAAAAATGTATTCCAATTCGATTCCACTTTATGTACCCGATATCCCACCTTAAAATAAAGTTGCCTTGCCTGATGATTATTTTCCAAAACGTGAAGATATAAGTCTTGAAATCCCCATTCGCGGGAAACTTTTTCACAGCTAGTCAGTAACTCTGAAGCCACGCCTTGTCTACGGTATTTTGGGTGAACCGCTAAATTAGATAAGTAAGGAAAACCTATGCCAGCCTGGCCCCACGAATCGCTGTAACGTACACCCAGTTCCACACTTCCTACTAAGTTATTAGCCCCACCATTGTTAGCTTCTAAGGCGACTAAACAAACATGACGGGGTGGAGGTGATGTCATCCGATGCCTTAAGTCTTCGTAAATACCCAGACGTAGCAATGGAAAAGCCCATCCCCACATACCTTTTTGGGAGTGAAAGCTTTCAGCAATAATTTGGGAAACACCGATCAAATCAGTAGGTGTAGCTGTACGAATCTGAAATTCGCAGCAAGCTGGATCGATTGGCTGTTGCTGGTATGGATGAAAAGACCGATATTTCAAGGCTAGTTTAGTATTGATTTTATTCAACGAAAATTTTCTCAAATATCCTCAAACACCCTTTTAACCGCATAAAAACTTTATATATTCCCAGTAGATTGAACTGACCTAAGACTGCTCATTTGCTTTTGCTTATAAGCATACAAAGTTTTACACTTTAGTTTGGGGCTTTATAGTCCGTCTTTTTGAAAGAGTCTTAGAAGTTACAGCTTCATAAAGCTAGAATCTTAAGTTCAGTAGGATTAGATGCATCCCTTGCTTGAGATAGGGAGTATATCAGTCTGTTTACCACAAAAACATCTGTAAATCGTACAGATTTAGGTTAATGGGTAGATGTATAGCATAACTTACCTGTAGGCATTACCTATAAAATTGTTAAGTAAGTACACTAACAACAAACTTTAGTTGTAAACCATCTTTAGGTGTAATACTGAACTTATTTATGCAATTGACGCTACACTAACAAGACTTTGCTGCTAAGTAATAGAAACAGGCTGTACAGATGCTACGCAGGAATATTGCAGATTCCTATCCCTGACTTATTCACCAATACCACTTGTCTTAATGATAGTTCTGATTGCTAAATTAGAAAGAGGTATTTGTCTAATAGTATACTTTGGTTTTAAATCTTATTGTTTTAATTTTGCTGACTCTACCATGACTACCATAAATAAAATTTACGTGCAAGTGTTAGTACAACTGCTGCGGAGGGAAAACTTAATATGCAGCTTCATCTGGATTTTTCAGCTAGCTATGAGTGCTGTATGTAGTATTAGACATTGCTCGCAGGAGGTGAAAGAAGATTTGACTAGCAAGGATCGACTCTATAACCCTATAACTGACTATGAAAGCAATTACACTGCACTAAAGCAAACGGTAATAGGTATAAGCAATTGAAACGAATTACCGTGAGTAAACGCTCCTACACTCAGCAGTCATGTAGCCAAAGAGCCTTATTGGTGGAAATGCTCTGCTCTTACCTGACTCAGAAAAATCCTTCCCTGATCAGATTATTCTTTATCCGACTGCCGTTGCAGCAGGAAAGCGGTGCATGAAATCCCAAGCAAACAGTAAGCCTAAAATTTTGGTTGTCGATGATGAGCCAGACAACCTTGACTTGCTTTACCGCACCTTTTATCGCGACTATAAGGTGCTAAGGGCAACCTCTGGCCCTGCGGCCCTCGATCTGCTGGCTCAAGAGGGAGAGGTCGCGGTGATCATCTCCGATCAGCGAATGCCGATGATGAGCGGTACAGAATTTTTGAGCCTGACAGCAACTCAATATCCAGATATTATCCGAATTATTTTAACTGGCTACACCGATGTCGAAGACTTGGTGGAAGCAATCAACGCTGGTAAGGTCTTTAAATATGTCACCAAACCGTGGGAAGCTGAGGAACTTAAAGCTGTAGTACGCCAAGCTTTGGATACTCACAATGTCCTCAAAGCCCGCACCCGCGAACTTACACGCACACTCCGACAAGAGTCGCTGCTGAATACTGTCACAAATACGATTCGTAGTGCTTTAGACTACAGACAAATTTTGCAGGCGATTGTAGATACAGTGGGTCACATGTTGGAGGTGGATGTCTGTCTATTACGTCCCTTCCAAGATGAGCAGTTGACGGATAAAGGATTTATTTATCAGAAAGCTCTTGCAGAAGAAGCAGGGGAACATACACCAGCAGAGGTGCAAGCAGATAATTCTTCTGCCGTGTCCCTCTCCCCCTCTACCCCTCTGACTGTTTTGGCTCAGACGGTGTGGGAAACCCGCGAAGTCCAGGTGATTCACGATATAACCGATGATGAACGTATTCACGGTAATACTCCCGAACTGCGCCAACGTGGGGAAGCTTTTGCTGCGGCTAATATTTGTTCTAGTTTAGTTGTGCCATTGATTTGCCAACAAGAACTGATGGCAGTGCTGGCACTACACCAGTGTTCTGTGCCCCGCTTCTGGGGAGAGGATGAGGTGCAGCTAGTGTTGATGGTAGCGGATCAGGCAGCCTTAGCTTTGTCTCAAGCTTATGCTTACGAACAAGTACGTGCCCTTGCCAAGCGAGAGAGTTTAATTAATACGATTACTAGCGCGATTCGCTCTAGTCTAGACCCCCAAGATATCTTTGCGGCTATTACTCAACAACTTGGACAAGCCTTACAAGTCGATGGTTGCGTCCTCTCTTTGTGGACAGAAGAAGATGAGTTTGTCGAGTGTGTTGCCTTGTATGATAGTTTTCAACATTTGGAAAGTTTACGTAGGCACAGCTCGCCACAGGCATCGCCAACCCAAGACAATAACCATCTATCAGCCCAGAGATTACCCTATTCTCAATCATCTATACAAGAGAATCCCATTCTCCAACAAATGCTACAGACACATGAACCTGTGGTAATTGGGAATGTGAGTCATTCTCCCTCAGATATACAGGGTTTTAATTTGCCGTTAAAAATGCCAGCGCGATCGCTAATGTTTGTACCATTATTGGCTGATGGTAAATGTATTGGTAGTATTACTTTGCATGAAGGTAAAAAAGTACGCCAGTGGCTGCCATCTGATATCGATTTAGCGAAAGCAGTAGCAGCCCAAGCAGCGATCGCTGTGCAACAATCACACCTGTATCAAAAAACTCGCCAACAAGCTGAACGCTTACTGGAGCTAGATAAACAAAAAACCGAATTTTTCCAAAATATCTCCCATGAGTTCCGCACACCGATCACCTTGATTCAAGGGCCTTTAGAGTCGGCGGTGGCGGCTGGTGAAGGATTATCTTACTCCCAAAGTGCGATCGCCCTGCGTAACTCCCGGCGCTTGCTACGATTAGTAAATCAACTCCTGGATTTACAACGCCTAGATGCGGGGAGAATGCAGCCTAGTTTCCATCCCTGCGATTTAGTCGAATTTGTCAGCCAAATTGTGGAATCTTTTCGTCCCTACTGTGAGAAGAAGAGACTGCATCTCGCCACCCAGTTAAATGAATGTTCTCCGGTGTACTTGGACATGGAAAAATTCGACAAGGTGGTTTATAACCTTTTGTCAAATGCCATGAAGTTTACCCCCGAAGGTGGCACGATCAGCGTCAGACTAAAATCTGAACAAGATCGTTGCATATTACAAGTACAAGATACGGGAATTGGCATTGTTAAAGAACAAATTCCCCACCTATTTGAGCGCTTCCGCCAAGCTGAAGGTTCAGCAAACCGTTCCTATGAAGGCAGTGGTTTGGGTTTAGCCTTAGTTAAAGAATTGGTAGAATTGCATGGTGGCCACGTTACTGTGGAATCAGTTTACGGCCAAGGTACTACATTTAGTTTATGGCTTGTGACTGGAAATGCTCATTTACCTGTACAGCAAGTACTAGAAACCCCTGCCGAAGTGAACACAAGCCGCGCTAGCGTAGAATTGGCTGATTTAGAACTGGTAGAGTCAACAACAGACAATATTGAAGATATTACAATAAACTTCTCTCCTAATATTGATACTCAAGACTCAGCACTTAAGACTCAGCACTCAATTTTAGTTGTAGATGACAACCCGGATTTGCGAACTTATGTATCTGAAATTTTCCGCCGTAATGGTTATCATGTATGCACAGCCCGTAACGGTTATGAAGGGCACAGTGTAGCTAAGGAAATTATACCCAGCTTGATTGTGACTGACTTAATGATGCCTTTGGTGAGCGGACTTGAGATGATTCAGATGATCCGCAATGAGGAAAAGCTGAAAGGAACGCCCATCATTCTACTGACAGCGAAAGTTGACGAAGAAACCCGCATCGAAGGTACAGAACATGGGGCGGATGCTTATTTAGCAAAACCATTCAACGATCGGGAACTTTTGGCGGAAGTTCGGAATCTTTTAGCATTAAAAGAAAATGAACGACGAATTGTGGAGTTAAATACTTATCTAACAGAATCAGTATTAAAGCGCTTTTTACCGGCTGTATTGGTGCAAAAAGCCGCAACCGGAGATTTAACATTAGATTTGCGCCCAGAACCACGCTTAATTACAGTTTTGTTTAGTGACATCGTGGGTTTTACACAGCTATCAAATACTCTCAGATCCCGACGAGTCGCAGAATTACTAAATGAATATTTAGAAGCTATGACCAAGGTTGTATTTGGTAATGGCGGCACTGTAGATAAATTTATGGGAGATGCTATTTTAGCTTTATATGGAGCGCCGGAAGAACTAACCCCCAATGAACAGGTACGTCGTGCCATCAATACAGCAAGAGCAATGCACCGCTCACTGGCTGACTTGAACCAGCGCTGGCGAGAGCAAGGTGTATTCGATGGTGACAGACTTACTAGCGTACAGTTTCGGTGTGGTATTCATCAAGGTACGGCTGTTGTGGGGATGTTTGGTAGTGCTGAACGTGCGGACTATACTGCTATTGGCCCAAGTGTGAATATTGCTGCCAGGTTGCAAGCTGCCGCTCTTCCCGGTACTATCTTGGTTTCTGCTGCCGTGGCAGATTATTTGCAGGAAGAAGAAATTACTAAAGGTAGTCCACTAGAACTTAAAGGAGTAGATGAAACAGTTTTGACCTTTGCTGTTACACCAGAGGTAATGGTTAATCGCTAAAATTTAGACTGGTATTTTAAAGCATTAGCAATGAGTAAGAGTGCCTAATCATATCCAGTTTATATAATATGACACCATCGGTTGCAGACAAAACCCCAATTTCAACCAAAGTCTGGAGGCGACACACCGATCCACCAGCTTTGTGGATTTCTGTCGTTATAGGTTCAGTCTCTCTGCACTTGCTGGCGTTCTGGCTGATGCGCTCATCTAATGCCTTTAGTCTGTGGTTTCCTCAGCAAATTCAATCTGCTGTTCCCATTGAATTGATAGATATTGCTCCTCAATCAAAATCAACAGTCAAAAGAGTTTCGCCAAAGCCAGCATCCATAACTCAAAAGTCTGTACCAGCACCAGCAAAAACAGCAAGAAATACGCCCAAAAATCAAGATTTTGTTGGCGCAATAAATCCTGCTGATAATCTTCAGCAAAAGAGTCGAATTTACCCCTCTCAACCTAATAGACAACAGAGAGTTTCTACATCTACATCGAAAGCGATAGCTACGCCAAAACCGATAGCTACGCCAAAACCGACAGTTACACTGAAAGCGATAGCCACGCCAAAACCGACAGTTACACCGAAAGCGATAGCCACGCCAAAACCGACAGTTACGCCGAAAGCGATAGCCACGCCAAAACCGACAGCCACACCGACATCTACAATTCCAGTCGGCAATCTACCTTGGAACCGCCGTCAAGAAATCAAACTGGGAAAGGGAACGGCACTACCAACAGGTATTCCATCAACTCCACCAGTTTCAGAAGCTGAAAATATAAAAACTCCACCGACTTCGACTAGAGAAACTCCAACCACTCCTACTAGGGAAACTCCACCGACTTCAACTAGGGAAACTCCACCAACTCCTACTGGGGGAGCATCGGTAGCAATAGTAGCCCCTTTGCTCAGAGATGAAATGATTAAGTTCATACAAACAAGAGGATTTCGACAAGATGCTCTACCCGACGTTATCGCTTCATACACGGGAAGCAACACAAAACAACTAGACTCAAGTTTTCTACCTGGCGATTCCGAAGTTAAGCCAGCACAAATGCTTGTTAGTTTAATAATTGATCGCAATGGCAACTTTCAACAGGCTGTACTTCTAGAAATAGAACCTGCAATACTACAAAGTCAAAAAAGCACATACGAACGAGTTCTCAATGATGTTTTCAAGACAGAAAACTTTCTTGCCGCTCATAACAACGATGGCACAAAACCAGATTTGAGCAATTTGTTTGTACGAATCAAAATCCAGCCTGCTAATTCCAATTAGACGCTTGAATTTTTCCAACAACTGTGTTATATATATAAAGTTGGAAATTTGCGGGCGTAGTTTAGTGGTAAAACTATAGCCTTCCAAGCTATTAATGCGGGTTCGATTCCCGCCGCCCGCTTAGAAAAAACTTTAAAATCAGCTAGTGCAGCACGGTGTAAATACACCTACTATTTTCACTAAAAAATTTTGGAGTGGGTATCGTACCCCACCCAATTAATGCAAATCTTGTATTAAACAGCTTAATTGTTGCTTTTCTTGATCGAGAAACAGCCACAATCTATCAAGCTATGCCTGCTGCGGGCTATGCATACGCTAACTTTGGCGAATAAACAATAAAACTAGAGGAATCTCGCACAGCTTTGATTTCCGAGTATCCCTCATTGCTCTAATATCAACAATGTGCAGTCATTTATCCAAATCTACCGCTAACGTAATCTCTGGTATCTTGCTGCTGAGGATTGTTGAAAATTAGTTCTGTTGCGTCGTACTCTACCATGTAGCCGTTACGACCTCCTGACTCCGTAGTTTTAACATTAAAAAAGGCTGTCTTATCAGAAACCCGCGCTGCTTGCTGCATATTATGGGTGACAATAACGATGGTATATTGCTCTTTCAGCTGATGAATTAATTCTTCAACCCGCAAGGTGGAAATAGGGTCGAGAGCCGAGCAAGGTTCATCCATTAATATAATTTCAGGTTGGACTGCGATCGCACGAGCAATACATAACCTTTGTTGTTGTCCACCCGATAAAGACGAGCCGCTTTGCCGCAGCTTATCTTTAACTTCATCCCACAAAGCCGCTTGTCGCAAACTCCGTTCTACTAATTCATCCATGTTACCTTTGTAGCCGTTAATTTTGGCTCCAAAAGCAATATTCTCATAAATTGATTTGGGAAATGGGTTTGGTCTTTGAAACACCATCCCAATTCTCCGACGTACTTCTACAGGATCAATGTCGGATGCATACAAGTTTTTATCGTAAAAAAGTATTTTACCTTCTGCCCGAAATGACTCAATCAAATCATTGAGGCGGTTATAGCAACGCAACAATGTGCTTTTACCACAACCAGAAGGGCCGATAAAGGCTGTAACCTGATTTTTTGGTATATCTAACCAAATATTTTGCAAAGCTAAAAACTTGCCGTAGTAAACGTTGAGGTTTTCGGTGCGTAAAACAGTTTCAGTACCGTTGACTGTGCTAATATTAGTAGCCATAAATTAAGTGAAGTATTAGTTTTAGCGATACAAATCCGCTATGTGTAAGCCGTTTCCCTAAGCTTTTTTGCGAGTAGCCCAGCGAGCAATGATACTTGTGATTAGAACCATCAATACCAAAATCAAAGATGCCGCCCAAGCTAGTGATTGCCAATTTTTAAACGGAGAAATAGCATATTTGTAAACCAAAACAGCAAGGGAAGCTGTTGGTTGGAATAAGCCATCGGGCCAAAAATTGGAAAATAGCGCAGTAAATAGTAAAGGTGCGGTTTCTCCAGATGCTCTGGCGATCGCTAGCGTTGCCCCAGTTACAATCGCAGGTAGAGCTGCTGGCAAAACTACTTGTGTTACTGTTTGAAAGTTAGTTGCCCCTAACCCTACAGATGCTTGTCGCAAATCTTGCGAGACTAACTGCAAGGCTTCATCAGTGGTTCGGACAATAATTGGCAACATCAAAATTGCCAGTGCAAACCCTCCACCTAAAGCAGAGTATGATCCTAAGTTTAACTTTACTAGTGTCAAAACTACAATGCCATAGGCAAATACCCCAGCAATAATTGACGGGACTCCACTCAAGACGTTAGCTGCAAAACGTACCCATCTCGCTACTTGCGCCGAACTAAATTCTGTGATATATATTGCCGCTAAAACACCAAATGGGATACTAATCAGGGCAGCAATTCCTACCATTAATAGTGTTCCCAAGATGGCATTACCAAAGCCTCCTCCCTGTTGTAAAGCTTTGGGTGGCAGTTCAAAAAAGAGGCTGGGACTCAAACTGCTAAAGCCTTGAATAATGACGTAAGAAAGTACTGCTAGCAAAGGCACAAGTGCCAATATCCCACAGATAAATGCAACTACTGTCATTACTGTATTAAACAGTGTCCTTTGAGACATAGGAGCGCGAGTTAGACTGCGCTCTGGAAAACTAGAAGTCATAATTCAACCCAAAACTAAGCTACAGTCGCTTGACTCTCAGAACGATAAACTCGGCCATGATATTAACTACCAAGGTCAAGAAGAATAGAACTAAAGCAGCGTACATTAAAGCCGAAACTTGCAAACCACTAGCTTCGGAAAATTGATTCGCCAGTAGAGAAGAAATTGTATTGCCTGGTGCTAACAGGGAGATACTAATGTTGTTGGAATTACCAATCAACATTGTTACAGCCATTGTTTCTCCCATTGCCCGACCGAGTGCCAACATCACAGCGCTAACTATCCCCGAAAAGGCTGCTGGAATAAGTATTTGTAATATAGTTTCCCATCGGGTTGCTCCTAGTCCTACGGCGGCTTGGCGCAAACTGGGGGGTATAGAAATCAAGGCATCACGCGATAGGGCTGTGATGATGGGCAAAGTCATAATTGCTAATATGACTCCCGCCGGTAACATTCCTGGCCCTGTAGGGGGGGTGCTAAAAAATGGTATCCAGCCAAAGTAACTATTGAGCCATTTTCCCAAGTTAGTTAAGATAGGCACTAAAACAAAAATACCCCACACGCCATAAACAACGCTGGGAATAGCTGCAAGCAGTTCTACTGCAAAAACCAGTACCAACTTCACTTTTGCGGGTAAAAAATCCTCGCTTAGTACAATAGCAGTACCTACTCCAATCGGTACAGCTATCAGTAAACCGATAAAAGAACTCAAGAGAGTTCCATAAATTTGAGGTAGCACCCCGTAGCTATCATTAACTGGGTTCCAAGTGGTGTTAGCTAAAAAGCTAGCACCAAACTTTTGGATGGCAGGCCAAGAAGCAATTGCGACCTGTAAGCCGATCCATAATAAAGTGGCAGCAACCCCAAAGGCAAAAATTTTAGTTAGCCAGATAAAACCGCGATCTAGGGATTTTTCTACATCAGAGCGATTTTTTGTCGCTGATGAAAGATTTTGAGAATTTGTAGTCATGACTACCGACTTTCACAATTAAATCAGAGGAAGATATGGGAGGCAACCATCTAAACAAAATTGTTGCCTCATCGTCTTTTAAAACTAGTTTAATAACCAGCTTAAAAATTATTGTCTAGCAATGCCTCATGCCTTCACTGTAGCTACTTGCTAGCGCTAGTCCCACTACCAACAGCGATTTTATAGTCTGGACTAATTTGATCAGCAGCCGCAGCCACCTTTGCGATCACGTTTTGGGGTAGAGGAACATATCCTAATGTTGTAGCCTGTTTTTGTCCCTCAGTTAAAGCGTATTCGATCGCAGCTTCAACTGCCTTAGCTTTTGCCGCATTGGGATATTTCTTGTAAGCCAAAATCCAGGTGTAAGTGACGATGGGATAGGAATCGGCCCCTTCTGGATCAGAAATGAAGACGCGGAGATCAGGCGGTAGAGTTACTGATGCCAGAGTTTTAGAGGCTGACTCCTCAGTAGGTACAATAAACTTACTACTTTTGTTTTCCAAAGCAGCAAACTTAAGACTATTTTGTTTGGCATAGCCGTATTCTACATAACCAATAGAACCTTGTGTTTGTTGGATTTGGGCGGTAACACCCTCATTCCCTTTAGCACCAACTCCGCTAGGCCAGTTGACAGTTTTGCCTTCACCAACTTTAGTCTTCCACTCCGGGCTAATAGCGCTGAGGTGTTTTGTAAACACACCTGTTGTTCCGCTACCATCTGAACGATAAACTACTGTGATTTTCTCTTTAGGAAGCTTTGCACCTGGGTTAGCCTTGGCAATTTGGGGATCATCCCAAGAAGTTATTTTGCCCAGTAGAATATCAGCGTAAACGGCTCGTGGTAGTTTAAGTTCTGCAACATCTGGCAAGTTGTAAGCTAGCACGATGCTACCAGCAGTGACAGGCAGTAAAATAACGCCCCTATCCGCTGGCACCTTCTGGATTTCTTCATCCTTCATGGCAACATCACTGGCACCAAAGTCTACAGTCCCTTTGATAAATTGCTCAACTCCGGCACCGCTACCAACTGAGGCATAGTCAACTTGCAGATTTGGATACTTTTTGTTTAGATCAGTAAACCATGTATCATATAGTGGTGCTGGAAAAGACGCACCAGCCCCGCTTAACTTGAGATTTCCACCTAAATCTAATTTGGTTGTACTGGAGGCAGTCGTATCTGTAGCAGTGCCAGAAGGAGTATCCTTTGTGGCTGTATTCTCTGGGTTTTGCTGTCCGCCACATGCAGCTAGGCTGATTGTCAGTGCTAACACTGAAACTGAAGCTGTGAGGCGATGAATTTTTGTTACACGAAAAGGTGATGGCATCGCTATCAATGTTTGGGTAACTTTTCAGGTGAGCGCCTCTAAGAATACCCCTAAAGGATTAAGCTAAAGGTAAAGGATAGGTTAACAAAGCAAAAAAAGCTTGTTTTTTTTTGATGAAGAACAAACACTCGTTTTTACTTTTGCTTGATAAAATTTATACTGCTGCTTTAGTTACACGTTATAAATAGTACCATAGTAATTTGGTTACATAAATATTGGCAATTGGCAAAACTTGATTGATAGCGTCACTTTTTGGTCAAATGATAAAAAATCTATAAAAAAATGACAAATTGTGTTATTATCTAAAGCTTAATAAATTTTAGAATTTTGTGAAAGTTATTGCTGCTTATAGGTCTAAGCAGACTTAAAGTCATAACTAAACAATCTAAGTTTAGACAGTGAACTAATTTTAGATAAAGCAGAAGGAAAACTATAAATTGCCTATTTTATGGAGAGTCTGCGGAGAGATCGCTAAAAAAAGTGAATTAAAGAACTATCTTTAACAATTTGTAGCATAAATTGGCTCTGAATCTAAAAACTTAGTTTAAATACTAAATTTTGCTAACTTTACCACGTATTAGGTCAAATACCAGAATCAGACTACGCTTCAGTCAATAAAATTACAGCTATAGACACCTAAGTCATAATTAGTAGAACTGAAAAGTTACATACCAAAAAGGCAAAAAAAAATATGCTAATTCTTAGAGGTGTCAGCACAAATTTCATTTTAATACTAATGAACATCCTAGTTGCTGTTGGTTTTCCCTTTTGCCTTTTCCTGGTTGCCTGATAAATGTTTGCTGCTTCCAATCAATTACTATGGTCTATGATTGGCTTACTCCTGACAATGGGTGGTACCTTCTTAGAAGCTTATGGCATCACCTTTCCTTGGAATTGGAGTAAGCACGGAATTCAGACTTTTTCTTTAGGTGTCACTTTTCAAATTGGCGCAGTACTGTTAGTGGGCTGTTTAGGGGGCAAAAATGCCGGTGCGCTCTCGCAAATTGCCTATTTAGTGATGGGGTTAACTTTATTACCTGTATTTGCCGATGGAGGTGGTATTGGTTATGTTAAGTTGTCTCAGTTTGGCTATTTACTAGGCTTTATTCCTGGAGCTTGGATTTGTGGCTTAGTTGCCTTTAAAGCTAGACCTCGACTAGAAACTCTCGCCTTTAGTTGCATCTGTGGCTTGTTAACTCTGCATCTATGCGGTATTAGTTATTTGATTATTAGCTATATTTTTCAGTGGAAAGGCACAGAAAATTTACCTTTGATGCAAGCAATCCTCAGATACTCTTGGTTTGCACTACCAGGGCAATTAAGTGTGGTCTGTGCCGTTACTGTAATAGCATATATATTGCGTCACTTAATGTTTTATTAGTCATCAAGGGGCTAGAGGCTAGGGGCAAGAAATTTACAATTTTCTCATCCCCTAGTCCTTAGTCCTTAGTCCTTAGTCTCTAGCCCCTAGTTTCATGCGTTTAAAAAACCGCCTTTTCTGGATTGCTGCCTTTATAGCTTTTTTCCTAGACCAAATAACAAAATACTGGGTGGTACAAACCTTCAGTTTGGGGCAAACACTACCACTCTTAACTGGAATATTTCACTTCACCTATGTTACTAACACTGGTGCCGCCTTTAGTCTGTTAAGTGGGAAAGTAGAGTGGTTGCGCTGGCTATCTTTAGGAGTGAGTTTGGTATTGATAGCGTTGGCTTTGTTTGGCCCAACATTAAATTTATGGGATCAGTTGGGCTATGGCTTAATTTTAGGTGGAGCTATGGGCAACGGTATTGATCGCTTTGTTTTAGGCCATGTCGTTGATTTTCTTGATTTTCGCCTAATTAGCTTTCCTGTATTTAATGTGGCAGATTCTTTTATTAGTATTGGTATTGTTTTTCTGTTAATTGCTTCCTTCCAAAAAACACCAACTTCAACAGGTAGGTTGGATTAAACTATTAAGCCTGGGATGATTAATCCCAGGCTATTAATTACTGAAACCATTGCTCAGTCCTATATGCGAAGACTTGATTTATGGGTTCCAGAGATTTGAATTTATATCCTACACCAGTTCTCATAACTGGTGCAGAAAGTCAAGATGCACAGGCGATCGCTGATGGTAAATTAGTATGTCAAACGTATCCAGCTTTTAATTTATTTACCTGGGGCAGGAGCAGTAGATGGAGTACTGGGAGAGTTGGCACCTGGTTCTGTAGGAGCGCCAGGTTCAGATGGAGTAACGGTTCCTGGTGCTGGAGTTAAGTTGCTAGGGGTGCCAGGCTCAGTTGGAGTAACACTTCCTGGTGCTGGAGTCAAGTTGCTAGGAGCGCCAGGTTCAGATGGAGTAACGGTTCCTGGTGCTGGAGTTAAGTTACTAGGAGCGCCAGGTTCAGGTGGGGTAACGGTTCCTGGTGCTGGAGTGCTTTCGGGAGTTCCACTTTCAGGTGGGGTAACAGTTCCTGGTGCCGGAGTGCTTTCGGGAGGAGTGATGTTACTCGGTGTGGTTTCTGCTGGTACTGTAGTGCTACCAGGAGTCGTGCTAGGTGTGGTTTCTGCTGGTGCTGTAGTGCTACCAGGAGCCCCACCAGGGGTAAGTGCTGTGCCGCCGGGACAGCGAGAGTTAAGCGGAAAATACTCGCACAGAATTTTCATACCTTCTGGCGACATCTTGATTTCCGTTGGTGCGCTAGTAGATTCGCTACTGGATTGAGCTATGGGGGATTTACTGGATTCGGCTACGGCAATATTAGTGGTGAGAGCCAAAGATAGAGCTGTACCAATCAGGGTCAGAGATTTTCCCATCATTCTGAAATTTACCTCAACGGAACACTCGGCCCATTAAAACAGATAATAAGATTTAGAAAATCTTCCTAAATGAATATATTTAAGTTTGTTGCAGAATATGTGGATATGTAAAATTGGTAAAAATTAAATCTGTCGTTTGTTATTAACTAGTGCTTATAAGTACAAGCTTTCAATCTATGCTTGTAGTCATTAAAGTAAAATGAGTAGACAAAATAAGCTTTTAGGAAGGATAAAAAATTTTATTTTTCTTTAATTAAGTGATAAAAATAACGAGTTAACTCAGATAAAAAAGTAATGTTCAGTATAAATTAGAGCAAAAAGTCCCGTATAGCTAATTTATGCTTTGGCTTATGAGTAAAATGATGAAAGACTAACATCTAAAATTGTAATTCGCCCCATTCTTCACTAAAAAGTGTGATGTGAATCGCCGATGAGTTCTCCCCAACCCCCTCACAAGCCACAAACGTTAATTGGTCAACTGACTCAAGCAGTCCATACTATCCAAGCTAGGGTTGATTTTTCCAAACTGGCGCTCAAGCCTAATGCCAAAGTACCGGAACTCTGGGTACAGGATGCGGGGGCGGATAAAGCAGAGGTATATCCACTGTTGGGCGATCGCTATATTCTCGGTCGTAGTTCCAAATCCAGCGATATCGTCGTCCGTAACCCCGTTGTCAGCCAAATTCACCTATCGCTATCGCGCAATTCTACTCAGCGCACACCAGTTTTCGTCATCAAAGACGAAAACTCCACCAATGGCATTTATCGTGGCAAGCGTCGTGTTAATTCCCTAGAACTACGTCATGGCGATATTCTGACTCTGGGCCCCCCAGAACTAGCCGCTTCTGTGCGCCTGCAATACGTCGATCCACCAGCGTGGTATGTCAAAGCTGCAAGTTGGACAGCTTATGGTGTTGGTGGTGTCAGCGCCTTGTTCGCCTTAGTAATTGGCGTAGAATGGCTGAAATTTTCAGTTAGACCCCTACCTACAGCTACACGCGCTCCAGTAGTTGTTTACGCTCGTGATGGAGCCACACCTCTGAGAGAGCCTCGAACTATCTCTCACGTAGATATGAAGCGTTTAGAGGAATTTGGCCCTTATTTGCCATCTGCCGTAGTAGCTTCAGAAGATAGTCGTTATTACTGGCACTTTGGGGTTGACCCTCTGGGGATTTTACGAGCCGTGTTGATCAATAGCCGTAGCGGAGATGTGCAGCAAGGAGCCAGCACTGTTACGCAGCAAGTTGCCCGCAGTTTGTTCCGTGAATATGTAGGTAGACAGGATACACTTGGACGCAAATTACGGGAAGCAGTTGTCGCCCTGAAGTTAGAAACCTTTTACAGCAAAGATGATATTTTGCTGATGTACTTAAATCGGGTTTTCTTGGGGGGAGATACCTCTGGCTTTGAGGATGCAGCTCGGTATTACTTTGAAAAGCCAGCTAAAGAATTAACTTTGGCAGAAGCAGCAACTTTGGTAGGAATTTTACCTGCTCCCAACGCATTTGATTTTTGTGGGGATGGGCCAAATAAGCTAGAAGCAGCTGAATACCGGAATCGTGTGATTAAGCGGTTGCTGGAAATGGGCAAAATTAAGCTTGAAGATGCGAACCGAGCTAGACGTTCCACTGTTCAAGTTAGTCCTAAAGTTTGTGAACAGCAGGCTAAGACGATCGCTCCTTATTTTTACAGTTACGTCTTCTCTGAACTTGAATCAATCTTGGGCGAGGGAGCCGCAAACGAAGGGAATTATATCATTGAAACCCAGCTTGATCCCGCGATCCAGAGCCAAGCTGAATCAGCGTTGCGGAATTCAGTCAACAATAGTGGTGGAAATTTTAATTTTTCTCAAGGGGCTGTGGTAACTCTTGACTCCAGTACAGGTGGCATTCTGGCAATGGTAGGCGGAACTGATTACAAAAAAAGTCAGTTCAATCGTGCTGTTCAAGCCAAAAGACAACCAGGTTCCACCTTTAAAATCTTTGCTTACACCGCCGCTATTCAACAGGGAATTTCACCATCTAAGAGTTATTCCTGCGCTCCTTTAACTTGGCAAGGCTTCACTTACAAACCCTGTCGTTCCGGTGCTGGCAGTTTAGATATTGCCACCGGGCTGGCTCTTTCAGAAAATCCCATTGCCTTGGGAGTTGCTAGAGAAATCGGGCTGAATAAAGTAGTGGCGATGGCTCAGAATTTGGGAATTAAGTCAAACCTCGATCCGGTTCCTGGCTTAGTACTGGGTCAAAGCGTGGTCAATGTTTTGGAAATGACTGGTGCTTTTGGCTCTATTGGCAATCGTGGAGTGTGGAATCCTCCCCATGCGATTAACCGAATTTTAGATAGTGGTGATTGCAGCGATCGCAATGATATCAAAACCTGCCGTGTAATTTACTCCTTCGACCAAGATCCAGATGCGAACAAACGAGTTCTGCCAAGTGGTGTAGCCGATGAGATGACTAGTTTGATGCGTGGTGTCATCACCAGAGGCACTGGTCGTAGTGCTGCCATTGGACTCGGAGAAGCCGGTAAAACAGGCACGACTGATAAAAACGTTGACTTATGGTTCATAGGTTTTATCCCAAGTCGGCGACTTGTAACTGGTGTTTGGCTGGGGAACGACAACAATTCCCCCACATCTGGTAGCAGCGCTCAAGCCGCTCAGTTGTGGGGAAATTATATGCGGAGAATTACGCGGTAAATTCGTAATTTGTAATTTCATAGTTAAAAATTACGGATTACGAATTACGAATCACGAATTATTATTGATATCCCCTCCAAGGTGTAACTTCCAGGTTGCCGCTAGGCTTGAATATCACTTGGAAGTGAGCGAGAGGTTCTTTATCGTTGGGGGCTGCTACATTAGAGCCGTAGATAGCGTTGAACATCTTGGGAAGGGGTGTTTCCCGAAAATAGTCAAAGGCAACTTGGTTTAGTGGTTCGTAGTCAGCAATTACGCCATCTTTGTTGACTGCTACCCGATATTTCAAATCTCGCGTAAAGGTGGGTTTGCCACTCCAAGTTTGCCGAACTGTACTATAAAGCTTTTGATTTAAATTTTTGACTATATTAGAGTCAGTAATTTTTGTACCCACTACCTCTGGCGTTCTAGCATATCCCCGCCAAGGGCTAACTTGCAGGACACCTTGTGTAGTAAATACTACACGAAATTGGGCGATTGGTTCATTGGAAATGGTCGGACGGGTAGCTGGATTGTAAAGTACGTTAGGCAGAGGAGTTTTACCTACTTCTAGATTCGCTTCTTTATTCACCGCTTTATAACCAACGATCGCACCATCCGCAGCTACACCCAGACGGTAAATCAAATCTTGTTGCAATCCTGAGCGATTAGCCCAAGCTGGATGAACTTGATTGTAAACTTGACGATTCAATGCACGTAACTGAGATGGATCGGTAATTTCTGGAACTGTATTTAAAAGTGCTTCTAAATCTTTAACTGCCGGCTTTCCATTAGCTGTAGGCGTTAGTGTGGGCCTTGCCGTAGCAATGGGTGTTGCAGCAGCTGATGCTGGAGGAGTGATATTGTTTATTGTAGAGCTACTTTGCTCATCTGCTGTTGGCTGTGGTGGACGAAGTTGGGGAGGTGGAATCAAGTTAAAGGCGATCGCAGCTACTGCTAAACTTGACACACCCACAGCAGCAGGTACAGCCTGTCTAACCAAAGCTTGACTAGCACCGCCATAGCGTCTGGTAACTGGTTGTAGTTCTAGAGAAAGTTCGGGTAAAGTTTGGGTATCAGCAAAAAACTGATCCACTGCTTCCACTAAATCAAACAACTGCACCGTATTCAAATCTATTTCAATTGGCGGACGTTTGGAATTGTTGGAGTGATCGAATCCCTCTGGAGTTCCTTCGGAATGGATGATTAATCTGTGTCGGTTGCTATCAACTTTCCGAAACTCTACTAGCTCCGATTCCTGATTGTGTGCTTGAGGATTAGGTACGCTACTTAAAAATTCTTGGGCATACCCACTAACAGCCCTCACCAAACTTTCAAAAAATTCCCGCCCTCCCGTTAGGGGCTGATTATAACCAGATAAATAGCATTCTGCATTTACCAATATTGATAATTCCGGGCGCATTTCCTGGAAGTGTGCAGCCCTAGTGACATCACTTAACCCTTCTAAAAGCAGTGTACAATTAGGTAGACTGTACTTACGTTGAATATTCATTCCACTTCACCGTCAAAAAGACTAATCCAGAATCGCTGCATTCCAGCTGTACCAGTACAAAATAGTAATTGTCCTAACAAATTTATAGCTAGCTCATCTAATTTTTCATCAGAAGTTAATGCTAGTACACCAGAACGTCGGGCATTCATCCGGCTTTTAAAATGCGCTCTAAACCGCTCTAGGTAATTAGATAGACGCAAATTCTGTTCCAATGGAATCTGCTTTTCTTCCATTTGTTGACATATCATTAATAACTGGCGAATGACAACAGTTAAACGCCGCGCTATGTAGCAAGCAATGACTACCAGAGCTTTTGCTTCCATGATAGTTAAGGGACGGCGGATATGCGCTCTCCGTAGCGGGTTAGAGCTACGCATCCGCCATAAATTCACCCTGTCTTTAACAATTCCTTTGAGATCCAACTCTTGAGCAAAACTCAAGATTGCTTCCGAACCACCAAGCTCTAAAGCTTCAATTGCCAATAAAATCAGGTCAATTTGCAACCGCGTTCTCCGAGGACAAGTCTTGGAAGCGATCGCAGGATCTGGCAAAGTGTCCAGAATCGTAGGCAATGAATCTTGAGTTGGACTGTTGAACGGCGTTAAACTTGCTGAGACATTCATTCTATAAATACCTTGTGCGGTTCCAACAGACTAGATAAAACAAATTTAAGATCGGTAGCCAAGACTTGAGCATTAGACTTGTAGCAGTAGCATGACTACCTGATATATACATTACTTAACTCTTTCTACTCAAAGTTTTCCCTATATTGAAATCAAAGTTTTAAAACATAAGTTAATTCACCTCATTTCTGAATGTAATACCTTTTCTAGCTTGGTTTAGATTCTAATTATCGTCAACAAAGGACGAAGCTGAAGCTTCGACCCCCAGCGTATGACATTATAGTGTACGATTTTTCAGGTATCTGAAAATTGGGGATTGGGGATTGGGGATTGGGAATTGAGAATTGGGAATTGGTCAATAATCAATACTTTTTTCCCATACTTACCTTGCTCCTCTTCTTCCCCATTTCCCATCCCCCATTCCCCATCCCCCATTCCCCATTCCCATTTTATGGATTTGAAGTCTCTCGTTCGTGACATTCCAGATTTTCCCAAACCCGGAATTTTATTTCGGGATATTACTACATTACTGCGCGATCCAGAGGGATTACGCTATACTATTGACTTTTTAACACAAAAATGCAACGAAGCTGAAATAAAACCAGATTATGTAATTGGTATAGAGTCAAGAGGATTTATTTTTGGCTCACCTCTGGCTTATCAATTAGGGGCTGGTTTTATTCCCATCCGCAAAAAAGGTAAGTTACCAGCAGCAGTTCACTCAATTGAATATGATCTAGAGTATGGTACTGACTGTCTGGAACTGCATCAAGACGCTTTACATGAAAGTAGCCGAGTTTTGATTGTGGACGATTTGATTGCCACGGGTGGAACTGCGAGTGCAACAGCAAAGTTAGTGCAGAAGATTGGCTGCGAATTAGTAGGATTTGGGTTTATTATCGAGCTACGGGATTTAGAAGGGCGTAAATATCTGCCAGACGTGCCGATTATCTCTCTAATTGAATATTAGTTATTTGTCATTGGTCATTAGCAAAGGACAAATGACAAATGACAAATGACAAAGGACAAAAGACAAATGACATCTACGAAAATTTCCTTGGAGACAGGTCGGGATTGGCTAATCAGGCTAGTCACGAGCGAAACTTTTATTTATGTGGCAAAGCGGGTATTGCAGGCACTACTGACTCTGTTTTTGGCATCAGCATTATCGTTTTTCATTATTCAACTCGCTCCAGGGGATTATGTAGATACGCTGCGGCAAAACCCGAAGATATCTCCAGAAAGAATTGAGGAAATTAAGCGGCAGTTTGGTCTTGATAAGTCTTGGCCAGAGCAATTTTGGCTATGGCTATGGCGAATCTTGACAAAAGGAGATTTTGGCACGAGTTTTATTTATCAACGTTCAGTGGCATCGCTTTTGTGGGAAAGAGTACCAGCTACTTTGCTATTAGCGATCGCATCTTTAATTGTCACATGGGCGATCGCCATCCCTCTAGGGATTTTTGCTGCTGTTAACCAAAATAAGCTATCAGACCGGCTTTTACAGGTGATTAGCTATGCCGGACAAGGCTTTCCCAGTTTCATCACGGCCTTGGCACTGCTGGTTTTAGCCCAAATCACCTCGCCGTTATTCCCAGTGGGTAGTATGACTAGCATCAATCACTCAGAACTAACATGGTTTGGCAAAATCTTAGATGTCGGCTGGCACATGATTTTACCTACGATTGCCCTCTCAATTACTAGTTTTGCTGGTTTACAACGCATCACTCGTGGCGAATTATTGGATGTGCTGCGTCAAGATTATATCCAAACGGCTCGTGCTAAAGGTCTGCCAGAAAACCGCGTCATCTACGTTCATGCACTTCGTAACGCCGTAAATCCCTTAATTACCTTATTGGGTTTTGAATTAGCTGGTTTATTAAACGGTGCCTTCATTGCCGAATTTTTCTTCAACTGGCCCGGTTTAGGAAGGTTGACTCTACAGGCTTTACAAGCTCAAGATTTATATTTGTTAATGGCAAGCTTGGTAATGGGCGCAGTGTTGCTGATTGCTGGTAATTTAATTGCCGATTTGATGTTAAAAGCCGCCGATCCACGTATTCGGCTAGAAAATCTCAATTAGTCATTGGTCATTGGTCATTTGTCATTGGTCATTGGTTTAATCCCACTCTCCCCATCCCCATCTCCATGCTGTCCGAAGTCTATTACTTGGTGCGCTCAAAAACTGACGGTAATTATTTGATAGCTCGTCCTGACACCGAAACATCAGGTTATTTATTGCTGTTTCAGGAAAACTTTGATGCCCTTAGCTATCTCAACACCCACGCAGCAGAAGTTGCAAACCGCTTTACTGTGGAATCTATTCCACGTACACAGTTGGGAAACCTGCTCAAACGTTGGGGTTTTAGCGGTGTGGGTATTGTGACTGACCCGTTATTACCAAAGGTTGAGTTTTTGCAGCACAGTTAAATTTATGGATTAGCGTAAATGCTCCTTCGGCTTGTCGTCAGACATCGCTTGCTAATTTGTTTAAGAGTATATTTGAAAAGTCCTCTTGTCTATAGCAAGTATCCGTAATTACACAACTGATTAAACCATAAAATTTGTGTTGACGTTGTATACACAATATTCTATATTAGATATTAAGCATTGCTGAATAAAGCTTGAAACTTAATTCAGCAATGCTAAATGAGACACACACATGGAAGATACCCAATGCTTGCCCGTTCTAAAATGGATAACCTTGGTCGTAACCAAGTAATTAATATTAGAGTTCAAGAACAACAACGGGATTTAATTGATAATGCTGCATCGATTCTTGGCAAGAACCGTTCTGACTTTATGTTAGAAGTTGCCTGTCGAGAAGCAGAAAAAGTCATCTGTAACAAGACTTTCTTTGCGTTAGACGAGGAAAGATATCAAAAATTCCTTGCTATTTTGGACTCACCACCTAAAACAAATGAAGAAATTCGTAAATTATTAACAGCTAAATCTCCTTGGGATTAATGATGAAACAAACAAAAATTATTAATCCTCCTCAGTCACTTACTCTTAAGCATGATGTATTAGAATTTGAATCTAAATCAGAAGCTTTGAATAATTGGCTGAAGGAGAAAGCTTTGAAAAATGAGGGAGATACGGCTAGAACTTTTGTAGTAAATATTGAAAATAAAGTAATAGGCTATTACTGTTTAGCAACTGCTTCTGTAATTCATTTAATAGCTGTTAGCAAAGCTAAACGGAACGCACCAGACCCTATACCGTGTATGCTTATCGGAAGACTTGCTGTAGACATTAAATGGGAAGGACGGGGTATAGGGTCTGGTTTATTAAAAGATGCTATTATTCGTACTTTAACAGTATCCCAAATGGCGGGTATTAGATGTGTTTTGGTTCATGCTAAGGATGAAGAAGCCAAAAGATTTTATTTAAAATACGGGTTTCAACCCTCGCCAATAGAACCATTAACGCTAATGATGACTTTAAAAGATATTCGAGCAAACCTTATAGATTAATTAATCCTCCAAATTCTGCACAAGTGAATTAAGAGGATTTTAAATTTAAACACAAGATACACCTCAACCCCTACTGGGCATCCGCCAAATTAGTGTTCATCACTATTTATTAAAAATTGCGAATACTAAAAAATTACGGCAATTCTGCAAAGTTGTATTTTGTTAGGGGATTTCCCTATTTTAGCTTGAGTGGAAATGGGGCATTAGTTGGGAGTTGGGAGTTGAGAGTTAAGAGTTGTTACTCACCCCTTGCTCCTTCTACTCCCTAATGTCCCTAATACTACTAGCCCCTAAACCACTACCTTTTCTAAACTCAACTTAGAACGCTTCACTGGCTCAGGAATCGCTACGGGATAATCTCCAGTAAAGCAGGCAGAGCAGAAACTATTGGTGTCTTCTCGTGTTGCTTCTAGCATCCCTTCCCAACTGAGATAGGCGAGGCTGTCTACTTCCAGTTGCTTGGCAATTTCGGCTACTGACTTAGTAGCAGCAATCAGCTGATCCTGAGAATCGGTATCGATGCCATAGAAGCAAGGATGAGTTACTGGTGGGGAAGAGATTCGCATGTGTACTTCTACTGCACCCGCTTCACGCAGGGTTTTGACTAGTTTACGGCTGGTAGTACCACGAACAATGGAGTCATCAACAATAATTACTCGTTTACCCGCCAGCACATCTTTGAGTGGGTTGAGTTTCATGCGGATACCTGACTCGCGCATGGTTTGGGTTGGCTGAATAAAGGTTCGTCCAACATAGCGATTTTTAATCAGTCCTTCAGCGTAAGCTACACCAGAAGCTTGAGAAAATCCGATCGCAGCAGGAATACCAGAATCAGGAACACCAAAGACTATATCGGCATCGACACAAGATTCTTTAGCTAGTTGATGTCCTAACCGCATCCGATAGCTGTACAAACTCTCGTTGTGCATAATGCTATCAGGGCGGGCAAAGTAAATCATCTCGAAGATACACAATTTCCTTTGGGGCTGTTGACTCCAATGATAGGAAGCTAAACCTTCTTCAGTAATCCAAACTAATTCACCTGGTTCTACATCTCGCAGGTATTCGGCTCCAATGATGTCTAAACCACAAGTCTCGGATGCCAAAACATAACGAACTGGATTACCTGCTAAAGTCCCAATTACTAGAGGACGAATACCGTTGGTGTCACGGACACCCATAACACCGTTAGGAGTGCCAATAACTAAACTAAAGGCTCCTTCACAACGGTGAAATGCTTGAATTGAACCTTCTAGCCAATCTGCACCAGCATTGATGGCTTCTGCGATCGCAAAAGCAATCATTTCTGAGTCTGTTGTGGTGACTAAGTTGTATTTTTTCTCAAGCAACTCTTGACGTAGTTGCACTGTATTGACTAAATTACCATTGTGTGCAAGAGCTAGTGAACCTAAGCGAGTTTCCAGGACTGCGGGTTGGGCATTAACTTTGCGGCTAGAACCTGTGGTGGAATAGCGAGTGTGACCAACAGCAAGGCTACCAGGCAATTGATCCAAGATGGTTTCATTAAAAACTTGAGACACCAAGCCCATATCTTTGTGGAGATGGACTTTTGCACCTTCAAAGGTAGCAATCCCAGCTGATTCTTGACCCCGATGCTGGAGGGCATACAATCCAAAGTAGGTCAGTTTAGCAACGTTTTCTCCTGGTGCGTAGATGCCAAAAACACCACAAGCTTCTTCTGGCTTGTCAGGCTGATTTTCATGACTATTGATTGGGTTGTTGGTAGGGTCGGGGTATTCATCCGAAGTGACAGAATGAATAGATATCATGCTAGCTTTGCTCCTGGTGGGGGGGGTCAAGTCACTGGGATTATGTCTATAGATAGTTGTTGATTTCTTAATAAATCTTTAACCATCTATTAAAACAGTACCGTAATTATGCCCAGAGACGCTAATAGTTCTGAGTGATTAGTGCTGATTTCTGAGTGAAGTCTAAATACTCAGGACTCAGAAATAGTGGTTTGGTTGGCGATGCGCCTAGCGATCGCATGGAAATAGCGATCGTTCATCTCTTCGATCGTAACTTTGATTAAGGTTTGGTTATCAGTGGTGAAAACCCCCAAACCGATGTGAGAATTATCGACTATACCGAGTTTTTGCCATTCTTGACCCAGATGTTCCTGTAAGTATGATTCCCAAATTTCTTGTTGTTCTGATGCTATAGAGACTAAAATTCTGGCACCACCTTCGGCAAACAGTACCTCATCCAGGCGGTTTAACTGCGTTGTTGCTATTTCTAAATTGATTTCGGCACCAAGGTTTCCAGCAATACAACATTCGGCAAGTGCGATCGCCACTCCCCCCTCAGCAGAATCATGGGCTGAACGTATCCAACCATTACGGATTCCTTCCCGACAAACTTTTTGGACGCGGCGTTCCAAGTCAAAATCTACCCGTGGCGGTTTTCCGGCAACAGTATTGTGGATAGTAGCTAAATACTCAGATGCTCCCAAACTGATTTTGGATGCTAGAGGCAATCCGAGAAGATAAATCACATCGCCGGATGCTTGCCAACCTTGTCCACAAATTTTGGTGATATCGGGAATCAAGCCCACCATCCCCACTACAGGAGTGGGATAAATGGGTTGGGGAATGCCTTGAGAATCAAGGGTTTCATTGTATAAAGAGACATTTCCACCTGTGACTGGTGTCGCCAATTCTCGGCAACCTTCCGCCAAACCGCGACAAGCTTCTGCTAATTGCCAATAACCAATTGGTTTTTCTGGAGAGCCAAAATTTAGGTTATCCGTCACCGCCAGAGGTTCTGCACCCACACAACTAAGATTGCGTGCAGCTTCTGCCACCACTGCCTTAGCTCCTTCGTAGGGGTCAAGATAAACATAACGAGGATTGCAATCTACTGTTGCAGCCACCCCTAATTTTAGATTTGGGATTTTAGATTTGAGATTGGGAATTTCTTCAAGAGGGCGCAACCGGATAACAGCCGCATCAGCGCCACCTGGTAGTATGACTGTATTATTCTGTACTTGATGGTCATATTGACGATATACCCAGTTCTTAGATGCGATCGTGGGTGTATCGAGCAAAGTTAACAGAATATCATTCCAATTTTGCACACCTCCTTTGAGTTCTATGCCAGAGGTTGTGCAAGCAGGTAAAGAATCAGGAGTCCATTCCCAAGCTTGACGAGCATATTCTGGCGGTTCTGCCAGCAATTCACGGTTATATAGTGGGGTGTTTTCCGCCAAAGCCTCGGCGGGAATTTCTGCTGCTACTCCACCCTGAAAAAGAATCCGCACAATGGGTTCAGCGATGACAGTACCAGCGACAACGGCTTGAAGTCCCCAACGATGGAAAATGTCGATTAATTCTTGCTCACGCCCTTTATGGGCAACAAACAGCATTCGTTCTTGAGATTCCGAAAGCAGATATTCATAAGGAACCATCCCCGTTTCTCTGGCGGGAATTTTGTCTAAATCTAGTTCAATTCCTACTCCACCTTTTGCCGCCATCTCTGAAGTAGAACACGTGATTCCAGCTGCTCCCATATCTTGGGCGGCGACAACTGCACCCGTTTTAAACGCTTCTAGACAAGCTTCAATTAACGACTTTTCCAAAAATGGATCGCCTACTTGCACAGCGGGGCGATCGTCTATTGACTGATCGCTCAATTCTGCACTAGCAAAACTTGCGCCTCCCATACCATCGCGCCCAGTGGTAGAACCAACATACAGCACGGGGTTTCCTAAGCCAGATGCCCCAGATTTAACGATTTCCTGGGTTTCCATTAACCCCAGTGCCATAACATTCACTAGGGGATTACCAGAATAAGCCGGATCAAAATAAACTTCGCCGCCAACGGTGGGTACTCCCACACAATTACCATAGTGTGAAATCCCAGCCACTACACCTTGAAACAACCTTCGAGTTTTGGCATCTTCTAGAGAACCGAAACGCAGGGAATTTAATAGAGCAATGGGACGCGCACCCATTGTAAAAATATCTCTAAGAATACCGCCTACTCCCGTTGCTGCACCTTGAAATGGTTCTACAGCTGATGGGTGGTTGTGAGATTCAATCTTAAAAGCTAGTTGGAGTCCGTCACCCAAATCTACAACACCAGCATTTTCACCAGGCCCTACGAGGATGCGGGGCCCCTCAGTCGGAAATTGTTTGAGTAGAGGCCGAGAATTTTTGTAACAGCAATGCTCTGACCACATTACCCCGAACATTCCCAGTTCAGCTTTGTTGGGATGACGGCCTAACCGACGGACAATTTCTGCGTATTCTTCTGGTTTAAGACCTTCAGCAGCGATTTCTTGAGGGGAAAAAAAAGCAGGAGATGTGGCGGTCATGGAAATTATGCACCAATTGTACAGAGCATTATTCTACCGATTTACTTGCCCTGTAGGTGGATTTGTTAGCATGGTTCATAACTATATAACGCTGAAAATTTAAATAAATAAATAAATTTACTTAAAGATACATATTTTTGTACACCTAAAGAGAGATTGTATTCAACGCTGAATTACTGGTAAATATACTGATAAAAGTGAAGTAATAAAATTTTATTCCCTTGTAATATGCATAGGTCATTTCCAGATTATAGAAATGGCTATCAGCCTGTCAGATGCTCTACTAGTTGAATGCAGAAAAAATTCATAGGATGCGATGCGATCGCAAGTTTTAATGCCCTGCAATCTAAATTATCTCGTTGGCATTTCATTCGCTTGAAGTGACTCATATAACAGCAAACTCAATCACTGAGTGGCTTTTGAAGAAAGGATTCTGGGAATTTATTTTTTTGAGAAAGTACTCATTCCAATTAGTAAATTGACCGCACTAAATCTAATAGCGAGGATTTTGCTCATGCCTAGACTTACTGTTCCACCCAATTTCATCGGCACCCCCGGTTCTGACACTCTGATTGGAGAACAATTAAATGCATCTCCAGCAATAGGTATTGATATTTTAACTGGAGGTTTCATTTGTACGCGCTCAGGGAATGACACCGTTCAGGGCACTGGTACTGGTAGCATCGGCGGCTCCATTGAGGGTGGGAATGCCAATGGCATCGCTAACCGTGGCAGTCTGAATACAGGAAATGGAAAAGACGCGATCGCAGGCATCGGTAACGGTGGCAACGGCGCCGACGGCAACACCGACGGCAGCACCGCTAACGGCAATGGCGGAACTGGGACTGGCATCAGCAATATTAGCAAGATTGATGGAGGGAACGGAAATGACACGATCAGCGGCACTGGAACTGGCGGCAACGGTGGCTTCGGCAGCTTCCTCGGTGGCAAGGGCGGAACTGGGACTGGCATCAGCAACAGTAGCAATATTAATGCAGGAGATGGAAATGACACACTCATCGGCACTGGTACTGGCGGTAATGGCGCGAATGGAGTAGATCGACTTGGAGGCGGCGGTCAGGGCGGAACTGGGACTGGTATCGCTAACAGTGGCAGTATTAATGTAGGGAACGGAAAAGATACGATCGTCGGTACAGGAACTGGCGGCAGTGGCGGCAGTGGCCGCAGTTCGGGTAGGAGCGGGGATGGGACTGGCATCAGCAACAGTGGTGAATTGCACACCGGGGACGGAGAAGACATGCTCGTCGGTACAGGAACTGGCAGCAAGGGCGGTAATGGCTTAGGCGGCGCTAATGGCGGTACTGGTACCGGTATTGCTAACAGTGGGAGTCTAAATACAGGGAACGGAAAGGACACGATCGTTGGTACAGGTGCTGGTGACATCGGCGGCACCGGCGGTCCCTTCTCTGGCGACGGCGGTATTGGAATCGGTATTGCTAACAGTGGTAGTCTGAATAGCGGAGACGGAGAAGACACTATTACTGGCACAGGTACTGGCGGCATCGGTGCCGAGGGCTTTCCTAATACTGGCGACGGCGGTACTGCAACCGGCATTGTTAACACTGGTAGTCTGAATGGAGGGAACGGAAAAGACACGATCGCTGGTATCGGTACTGGCGGTATGGGCGGCGACAAGTTTTTCTTTGGTGAGGGCGGTACTGGAACAGGCATCGCTAATAGTGGTAGTCTGAATGCAGGTAACGAAAACGACACTATTACTGGTACTGGTACTGGTGGTAATGGCGGGGCTAGCATAGATGGCCTTACTGAGAGCGCCGGTGGCAAAGGCGGTACTGGAATTGGGATCGCCAATACTGGCAAACTGGATACCGAAAACGGAGAGGACACAATTATTGGTATCGGCATTGGCGGCAAAGGCGGTATCGCTCCTGGTGGGATCGGCAATGTGGGTACTGGAACTGGCATTCAAAACACTAAAGACGGCACCATCACTACAGAGTGGGGCAATGACAAGATTACTGGTGATGGCAACAGTTCTGGAACAGACTCCACCGCCTATGGCATCTTCAACGATGGAATAATTGATACTGGCAATGGTTCTGACAAGCTTACTGGACAGGCGACAGCAACAATTGGTGGTACAGCCTATGGTATTTATGGAGAAGGAATCATCAAGACTGGCAACGGCAATGACCAAATTATCGCCACCAGCACCCTAGATGGAGTTCAACAGAAAGTCACCATCGGTGGCGGAATCAACATTGCTCTAGGCGCTGGGAATGACTACCTGAAAGGATTTGGTGCTGCAACTGTTGATGGCGGAGATGGTTTTGACACCCTCGATCTCAGCACTTTCAATCGCTCTGAACTATTTGTATCTGGGGTTATATCGGGCAATACCCTTAATGCCAATATCACTTTCAACAGCAATGGAAACTCCATTATCTTGTCTACGACAGGCTTTGAGAAATTTATCTTTGCAGATAGCTCTTTCTGCTACAGCAGTTTGGCAAACGGGGCATAGGTTTGTGAATTCCTGCGTCTCGTGTTTTACGTTGTAAGTGTCTAATCGGTGTTATTTGCTCTTAACCTGACAAATTATCTACTAGCGTATATATTCTTAGTTCCAAATTTGCATAGATTTACTAAGACTCAGAGATTATTCGGGTGTATGCAGTTTAGCTGTAACAATCAAGTGACGAGAATCACACATATCTATGATTATGATCGTCTCTCTGCGATCGCTAACTAGGCATAATTAATGACAACTGAACTCTAGCCGAGTCATTAATAGGGAACACACTTAATTGCCGACAGCCTTAACTAAGGACTGTCGGTTTTTTATGTCTGTATATCCTTCATCCTTTGAGAAATGCCCCATAACTATCTACTTAAATAAATTTCCCCACAACTGGTTGGTAACTTGACAGATATTTTGCCACAGCCACTACCAATTGTGGGGAGGGTATGATCAAATTCGGTATCTTATCCCTATCGAGTGCTAGTATCTTGCACTCACTCTACTAGATTGGAAGTATACTCCTACAACCAACACACACTTTGTATTAAGACATCGCTTGGATGATGTAATCAAAGTAGGGTGCTGCTTCAGCAGCGTCTTCCGCACTCAATAAGCCAAGAGAGGCTGTTTTGAGGGAATTGATCGCTTCTACCATTCCAGGCACGGGAACGCCCAATGAATTGTACATTTCCCGCACACCAATCAAACCGATTTTTTCAATCGGCTCTTTGTCGCCAGCAAGCACACCATAAGTAATTAGACGTAAGTACCAGCCAAAGTCACGGATACATAGAGAGCGTTGGCGTTCTCCGTAAGCATTACCTCCGGGGGAGATAAAGTCAGGACGCTTCTGCCAAAGTTGTTTGGTTGCTTCCTGAACTATCTTTTTTTCGTTTTCGGCTAAGGTTGCCGCAATCCGCGTCCGTTGTACCCCGGTTTGCAAAAAGTCTTTGATATTTTTAAGTTCGCCACTGCTGGGATAACGCAGTTCGTCGTCGGCTTTGAGAATAACTTGGCTAATTACAGTCATGATGATTGAAATCACCTGAAATATTATCTGTTAGTTTAGCGAGTCGGAGGTACACAAGTGAAGAGATAGGAGCTACTTATGTATTGAATTGAAACTTTTGGGGAATGGGGAAGAGGGGATGAGGGAGCAGGGGAGGCAGAGGGAGCAGGGGAGACAGGGGGAGCAGGGGGAGAATTCGTAACTCCTAACTCTTCACGGGCTAAACCTTAGCTATCCGCTAACAGCACGGGCTAAACGCCCCGCTATCGCTAACGGAACTGTTTTGCCCAATGCCTCATGCCCAATAACAAATGACTAATGACAAATGACAAATGACTAAAATAATTTGGCAACAGGGTGAATTAATTGAAGTGACGATCGCTAACCTGAGTGATACAGGTGATGGGGTGGGACGCGCTGATGAGCGTGTAGTGTTTGTCCCAGATACTGTACCGGGCGATCGCGCCATTATTCGCTTGGTTCATGTTAAACCAAAATACGCCCACGGGAAGCTTCAGGAGCTATTAGAGCCATCTCCCCACCGTATCCGACCCAATTGTATTGTGGCGGATAAATGCGGTGGTTGCCAGTGGCAGCATGTTAATTATGACTACCAGCTAGTAGCCAAGCAAAATCAAGTTATCCAAGCAATAGAGCGCATTGGTGGTTTTGTCCAACCACCGGTAAATCCGGTACTCGCCGCCCCTTCTGCTTTAGGCTATCGTAATAAATCTACATATCCTTTGGGCATATCGGCAACAGGACAGGTACAAGCTGGTTACTACCAAAAAGGTAGTCACCAATTAATTAATTTAAATCAATGTCCAGTTCAAGATGCGCGATTAAATCCCTTACTTGCCGAAGTTAAGCAAGATATTCAACGACAAGGTTGGCAAATTTATGACGAACAGCGCCATCGGGGAAAAATTCGCCATCTGGGTTTACGCATTGGCCGACACACTGGAGAAATGTTGTTGACTTTGGTGGTGAAAGACTGGAATTTATCAGGAATTGAAACCCAAGCACAGGAATGGTTAAAGCGTTATCCGCAGTTAGTGGGAGTGTCGCTCAATCGCAATGGCGATCGCACAAATGCTATATTCGGATCAGAAACTCGTTGCATTGCTGGAGTCCCCCACCTGCGTGAAAACTTTGCTGGACTGGAATTTCAAGTACGCCCAGATACATTTTTCCAAGTGTATACAGAAACAGCAGAGGCACTATTGCAGATAATTCAATCAGAACTCAATCTTCAAGGGCATGAGTTGCTAGTTGATGCCTACTGTGGTATTGGGACTTTAACTTTACCCCTCGCCAAAAAAGTACGGATTGCTACAGGATTAGAAGTGCAACCAGCAGCAGTAGAACAAGCTATTTTGAATGCCCACCGCAACGGAATTGATAATGTGACATTCCAAGTCGGCGCAGTAGAGAAATTACTTCCTAAAATGGGCACAATACCAGAAGTAGTAATACTCGATCCGCCACGTAAGGGGTGCGATCGCGCTGTCATAGACACTTTACGGCAACTGAAACCATCTCGGATAGTTTACGTCAGTTGTAAAGTAGCTACCCTCGCCCGTGACCTGAAATTGCTTTGTGAAGATGGACAATATACCATCACACGGGTACAACCTGCTGATTTTTTTCCTCAAACTGCTCATGTTGAAGCTGCCGCATTTCTTGTGCTATCAGATTTGCACAAGGATAGTAATTCCTTTACAAAAACTGAAATTTGAAAATTTTAGTCTAGTGCATACTAAAGATGCTAAAATTGAATTAAGCTGAAAATAAAAATTCTTTTTCGTTTAAATAAATTCAAGTTGCATAGGTTCTTATAAATATGAATTGGATTGTGTAAATGAGAAATCGGCAATTAACTAGAGTATCCCAATACTCGGTCAAATTACTAGCATCTTTTTAAGTTGCTAACATCATTATCAAAACTATTGCAGCCGTTATATATCCAAACAATCTCAACTCATACTATAGGGCTAATGCTCCCTAGCATTTTCAAAATTTAGTTTTAAAGACGCAAGTTTGAAGGCAGCATGACCACCTCAAGTTTTATCAGGGTGCCTGTAATAGCAAACTGATGTCTAGCTAACTGAAAGCTATGGGGTTTCTCTTGTGATTACAATTTCACTCCGTCCAGTTGCACGTTATTGGGGCACTATTAGTTTTGCCTCAACCCTCTACCTTTGTCCAATCTTAGATTTACTGTTGGCAGAAATTCCAGCAAAATTACAAGCAGAACTGCGGCTAGGACTTCAAGAAGCTCTAGTAAATGCAGCTAAACATGGCAATAATCTTGACCCCAGTAAAACAGTTGTAGTCCGTTTTTCTTTAATTGATAATCAATATTGGTGGATAATATCAGACCAGGGTAGTGGCTTTACTCCTTCATCTGCTATTGAAGAAGAGCCAACAGACTATTTACCACCAGATGAATCAGAAAGTGGTCGTGGTTTATGTCTTCTCCATCAAATTTTTGATCAGGTAGAGTGGAACCGCAAAGGCACAGAATTAAGGCTTTGTAAACAAATGGAAACTCGCCGGGGACTATCTCTGCGACGCTAAAAGGGAAGTGGGGAAAGTTACTATTTGACTGTTTTTTACTAACTATTCCTATTCTTTACTTCCTATGAGGGAGTGGCAAATTGTAAGTTGGGAATGGGGAAAGTTATTATTTGATTGATTATTATTCCCCATTGCCCATTCCCTATTCTCTACTTCCCGTGAGTTGGACAGGGAGGCGCGGAAATGGAGCGATCTAGCCAACCAATTGCCTGTTCTAATCTAGCTTGAGCTTCTTGTGGCTGATTCTTTAAAAGATACACAATTGCTGCTGCCACTTGTTCATTAGCGCGGGAATTGCGGTTAGACTTGAGGCGATGCCAATCGTTAGGGGAAATACTCAGTCTTTCCATGAGAGCTTGAGCTAGTTCCAGAGTACTAAGTTCATTCAGTTGACTGGTTTTCGGCAGCTGGGTAGATTGGGACATAACTATTGGCACATTTGCATTTACTTCTACTTTACTACTTGTAAATGAAGCCGCCAAAACAATCACAGTCGTCAGCAGAAAATCAAGAACCAGATTTTGAACAAGAATTAGAGGAAGTAGAGCGATCGCTCCTATCCTTAAAAGAACGTTACGATCAAGTGCAACGCGATCGCCAACAACAGGCACAATGGCAACAGCACCGCGATCAACTAAAGCACAATAAATCTCAGACACCAGAAATCAAAGCAGAGTTACGGCACATTCAACAGCAGTTGGAAAGGCTAGAACTAAACTTAGAAAGCCAGTTATTTTCTTGGCGTAGCCTCAAAAAACCTTTCTGGCAAGTAGTCCGCTTTGGTGGAATGGGCGTTATCATAGGCTGGATATTAAAGTCTTATGCTGGGTAAATATGGTAAATCGACGGACTGCAGAAATATTGCGAAGTGGCCAACCTGATGAGTCCCTCCAAGTTCAAGGCTGGGTGCGGACGAAGCGCGAGTCCAAAGGGTTTGCTTTTATTGAAGTCAATGACGGCTCATCACTAGCTAATTTGCAAGTCGTCATCAATCAGGATTTGCCAGATTACGAAGCTATATTGAAAAAACTGAATACAGGTGCTGCTGTTGAGGCTACAGGGGTACTAGTGGCTTCTCTTGGTAAAGGACAACGAATTGAGTTGAAAGCCGAGTCCGTGAAAGTTTACGGCGAAGCTGATCCCGATACATATCCCCTACAAAAGAAACGCCATTCCTTTGAGTTTCTGCGAACCATTGGACATTTGCGATCGCGGACTAATTCTTTTGGTGCAGTTTTCCGCGTCAGAAATGCTTGTTCGGCAGCAATTCACCAATTTTTCCAAGAAAGAGGGTTTTTATGGGTACACACCCCTATCATCACTGCTAGCGACTGTGAAGGCGCAGGTGAACTGTTTAGCGTTACCAGTTTAGATTTAAAGAATATCCCCCGCACAGAAAACCAAGCAGTAGATTACAGCCAAGACTTTTTTGCGAAACCCACATATTTAACAGTTAGCGGCCAGTTGGAAGCGGAAGTGATGGCAATGGCGTTTAGTAACGTCTACACCTTTGGCCCTACCTTCCGTGCCGAAAATTCCAACACCTCGCGCCACCTAGCAGAATTTTGGATGGTTGAGCCGGAAATGGCTTTTTGTGACTTAGAAGGCGATATGGATTTAGCTGAGGCGTTTCTCAAACACATTTTTAAATATGTGTTGGAAACTTGCCCAGAAGATATGGAATTTTTCAATGAACGCATTGATAAGTCTGTGTTGGCAACAGCCGAAAATATTATTAATAATCAGTTTGAGCGCTTAACTTATACAGAAGCCATCAAAGTTTTAGAAAAAGCTGATGTTAAATTTGAATATCCTGTGAGTTGGGGTTTAGATTTACAATCAGAACACGAACGCTACCTAGCTGAACAACAGTTTAAAAAGCCAGTAATTGTCACAGATTATCCAGCGCAAATCAAAGCTTTTTATATGCGCTTGAACGACGATGAAAAAACCGTCCGCGCAATGGATATTCTCGCACCCAAAATTGGCGAGATTGTAGGTGGTTCTCAGCGTGAAGAACGCCTAGAAGTTTTAGAACGCCGCGTGTTAGCGCAAGGATTAAAGCCAGAAGATTTGTGGTGGTATCTTGATTTACGTCGTTATGGTACTGTTCCCCACGCTGGTTTCGGACTGGGTTTTGAACGACTCGTGCAATTTATGACGGGTATGGGAAATATCCGCGATGTGATTCCTTTTCCGCGTACACCACAAAGTGCTGAATTTTAGTTAAATTTGTAAACCTGGCCATTTATAATCCAATACAGTTCAGATAAGACCAAAAAACTTGTAGAGAAGGCTATTTATCGCGTCTCAAAACCCACGATTTTGTACAAGTAGCGCTTTGAACCGTATTGATTTATAATCGCCAGGTTTTTAAACTTTGGGGATCAACAAAAATCCAGTTAAAAACATTTATCATCAGCCTAAAAGACCAAATAATTGGTAAATTTCGGCAAAATGCCAGAATCTCAGGAAGAGTAGTTTTGGATGAAAAAGCCTCTTCCGTAAAATATGAAGTTGTAGTGGAGAAAATTAAGCGATCGCTCCTAGTTTGGAGAGTTTCTCCATCTACAACTGGAAAAGCTATCTTAACCTTGTGGATTCACATTTAACTTGTAGATACGGGCAAATTTCGCCTCTCTATCAATTGTTAGATGTGTTAGGCGTTTTAACCTGACGTGCCATGTCTAGGTAAGCACTCATATTCGCACCTGGACGACGACGACCATTAGAGCTAGTAGTCGAAGGAGCAAGATATTTTGGTGCAAAAGTGGTTTCAGCAGGTGTTTTTTGGCTAGCGGTGGCGGCTGCTTTAGCGGGTTCAGCTTTGACAGCTTTACCATTCTGAGATGCTTCTACTTTGGTTTTTGTCGCAGTTGTGGTTGCTTTAGCAGTCTGAGGTTCAGGGCTTTTTGCAGCCGGAGAAGCTGCTGGTGCCGTAGCCTTTTTACCGTTTGATGCTGCTGGTTTCGATTGACTGGTTGCTTCGTCCAGTTCTAAGAAGTAACCATTGCTTTGTTTTTTACCAGGTAACAACCCAGTCACGAAACCAAGAATCCCAGTTACGAAACCGAGAATCCCTGAAATTAACTTTTTGATAAAATCCATTACAATTACTCCTGCCTTGTATATTTGGAACTCGACCGTAATTGTTAAAAATTACGAAAAAATGTAACATTTTCTGCATTGGTGTCAACTCATTCTGGTGACAACCATTATAGATTTGTGCTTAATCAACATTGTAGTAAAACTATAGGGCAAATGTTCTTTATGCAAGCACTTGCGACCTTCATACACCGAGAACTAATTATTAAATTTTACTGTAACTAAGAGCAAGATTCTGAAAGCAAGCTTTATAAAAATTAACACTTCTTCGTTTGAAAATTATTGATTGGAAAAAAGCAAGCGGTTTACTTTTAACCAGTGGCAGGAGTGTCATAGATTGTTCGCAGATAGCAACAGTACTCAGTTACATTTTGTACAGACTTCATTTAGCCAGATGTGAGAGATGAATACTGAAAATCAGCAGCGCAATCCTGTGCTATTGGTACACGGCATTGACGATAGGGGGGCGGTTTTTCATAAAATGGCAGGTTACTTAGGATTACAGGGGTGGTCTGTATATTCTCTGGATCTGGTTCCTAATAATGGTGATGTGGGCCTTGATAAATTGGCAAAACAGGTAGCCGATTATGTTACAGACACCTTTGCACCAGAACAAGAGCTAGATTTAATAGGCTTTAGTATGGGAGGAATTGTCAGCCGTTACTATATCCAGCGACTGGGAGGAATTAACCGTATTCAGAGATTTATTACGATCTCTTCACCCCATAATGGAACTGTGGTTGCTTATGGTTCCCAGCGTCCTGGTTGCGTGCAAATGCGCCCCGACAGCATTTTTCTCAAGGATTTAAATTCTGATGCTGTAATATTGGAGCAATTAGATTTTACTTCGATCTGGACACCTTATGATTTGATGATTGTCCCAGCGAATAGTTCACAAATGCCCGTAGGAAGCGAAGTAATAGTACCAGTTCCCCTACACCCTTGGATGCTAACAGACCCAAGGAGTTTAGCAGCAGTAAAAGCAGCTTTAACAAAGCCTATTAAGCTACCCTTCCTTAAAAAAGCATCCAGTTAGTAGCCAAGATACTTACCACCCTGAATCTATTCATCTTTAATTACGAATTACTTAAGTTCTATCCCCAATTTGCGTATGTTCGTAACTCCCAAAAATCGCCTCTGGGTGACGATAATACTTGAATTCCATAAGGTTATAAAAAGGATCTTCTAAAAAGAAAGTGCGATGTTCAAGAGGAGAACCGACAAAGCGATTTTTGGTTTCTTCACGAAAAAGTAGCTGTTGTTGTTGTGCCCTTTCTAGTAAGTCTTGCCAGTCACGTTCTTGGGTAAAAATTAGCCCAAAGTGTCTGGGATATATACTGTGTTGTGGTATCAAGGGTTCTTTGGTTATGTGAGCCACTAGTTGATGACCATAGAGATTTAGAATCAGCGCGTGATGGTTTTCACGACCAGGAATACAGCCCAATCCATCCACGTAATATACTTTTGTTTGGGCAATATCAGTCACAGGGAAAGCAAGATGGAATAAAGTTTGGCTCATAGCTTTTGGGAAAGATATTAGTAGTTGATGCTATCTACAATTTATTCTGTTAAGTTTTGATTGTCGTCAACTTGAACACAGTTTTAGCTGACAATAATTTATATCCTTGATCTTTATAACTAAAACTAGGAACTGAGTACCATTCAGTCACTGCAACTTGTGGCTAAAGACTTCGCCCTATATTTACATAATTTACACTTAATTCTTTAGGTGACTCCTTTCTCTTGTGCAGGTATAATAATTTATGTTTGCCTGGTCAGACACTCAGTAACGGAGATTTCAAAGCTGACAACTTTATGATAGATGGTGTGTTGAAAACTTAATGCACCATAATAAAGTGCTTTGGATCAGTTACTAGAAGAGTCCACCCCAATACTGCTCGGGTTTTGCATTTTTAACTCGGAATTGGGTTTTGGGAAAAGGTTAAAGGGTAAAGGTTAAAGGTTTTTTCTTTTCCCTTTCCCCTTCCCCTTTTGCCTTTAACCGACAAGTATTGGAGTCCACTCAACTAAACAAAATTTTTGCATTTTGTTTAATCCACCTCCTTTAATAAATATTGCAGTCTATTATGTAAAACGTTGTTTGTGGTTTTACACTCAGCTTTGAGGGTGATGGGATGCAATTTAGTTAACAATACAAACATATTACTTTAACTGGAGAGGTTTTAGGAACTAAGCACTAAGCATGACAAATTCGTTATTCTGTTCATGTTAAGACAAAATTACTCATGATTAATTGCTGATGTCATCCTTAATTGATTCTGTTAATCCCTGGTTGGTGGCAGTAGTATTAAACACAATTCTATTGGGTTTAGCTTGGATTGCCCCGAAAAAGCTACTTACGCCTGCTGGATCATTTCATGCGTGGTTTCTGGCCATCCTAATTTGGGTAACTCTAGGCTGGCAAGGATATACAGTAGTAATGTTCTATTTTCTGGTTGGTTCTGGTGTTACCCGCATCGGTATGGCGCAGAAAGAGGCTGAAGGAATTGCCGAAAAGCGTTCTGGAGCAAGGGGCCCTGAGAATGTCTGGGGGTCAGCTTTGACCGGGGCGCTGTGTGCCTTGGGAGTAGGGATAATAAATTCGGGATTTCTCGTACCTAGTTCCCAATCTTTAGTTCCCAATCTCCAGTCTCTATTATTACTAGGCTATGTAGCAAGTTTCAGTACCAAACTGGCTGACACTACTGCAAGTGAAGTTGGTAAAGCGTATGGTAAAAGCACCTTTCTAATTACTACACTCAAACCAGTGCCTCGCGGTACAGAAGGAGCGGTCAGCTTGGAGGGGACTTTAGCTGGTATTGTGGCTTCTGTAGCGATCGCATTTGTTGGTTGGGGAGTTGGTTTAATCGATCTATTAGGAGTCGCTTGGTGTGTACTGGCAGCATTTATTGCCACTAACTTAGAAAGTGTGATTGGGGCAACACTGCAATCTAAGTATACCTGGCTGACCAATGAAGTAGTAAATATTTTTAATACATTAATCGGTGCGATCGCGGCTGTGCTACTTTCCTGGACATGGGTAAATATCATTAAGTAGATTGAGCATTGGGAATTGGGCATTGGGAATTGGGAATTGAGTAAAACGGTTCCTCTTCTGTGAGTTCTGAGTAAAGAAGTGAGATTCTCCACTCAGTACGAAGCAAGGTCTAAAGGCCCCGCTACTGCTAACAGCGCCCAATACCCAATACTCATGAGAGCCAGTGGTAGAAAATAAGCAATCTGCTTTACTACTGCACTACCGATGATATTTTCAATCCTGTTTTGTCCCCGCTAGACTGTAAACATAATCATGGAAAATTATTGTATTGAGTAGCTATATAATTTTTTGACCGTTTAGATGTAATTAGTTCATGGAATCTTTATCATTGTTATTCATCAACGACCAGATGATCTCTATATGATTTAATTTAAAAGTCCTATAAGTGTTTAACCATTTTCACATAATTAATTCATGGAATCTTTATCATTTTTGACAATTAATGACCAAATAATTTCTATTGAGGAAGCTGTAAAGTACCTGCAAGCCTCTGGAAAATTGGGGCAGTTCATTGGGGATATTCTCCGCCAGCACGTAATTGAGCAAGAAATCCGAACACGAGACGATATTGAAATTGGTACAGCAATAACCGAACAGTCCATTATTGACTTTAGACTGAAAAATCAACTGACCGATCCTCAAAGTTTTCAAGAATGGTTAAAAACCAATAACACAGATTATGCCGCATTCCATACATCAGTTACTTTTGGTTACAAGTTAGAAAAGCTGAAAGCTGTAGTCACGGAAGCAAAAATCCAAGAATATTTTATTGAGCGCAAAATCTTTTTGGATCGGGTGGTACTTTCTCGGATAGTTGTTAATAATCGAGAATTGGCAGACGAACTACAAACCCAAATTGAAGAAGGAGGTAGTTTTGAGCAACTAGCTAAAGAGTATTCACTTTCAGATGACCGAATTGTGAACGGCATGATGGGAATAGTCAGCCGAGGAAGTATGCCAGATATATTACGGGCAGCTATTGATGTGGCAAGTCCTGGACAATTAATAGGACCAATAGAAATCGTTGGCAAAGACTCTCCACAAGGAGAAGGACCTTATGGTTTGTTTCGAGTAGAACAATTTCTGCCAGCGTCTTTAGAAGATACTCAACTCAAGCAAGCACTACAAAATGAGTTATTTGAGAAATGGCTAGCAGAGAAAATTCAAAAACTGACAGTCAAGCTACAAGTGAGTTAAAAATTCTGGATAATGAATCTTTACGATTAAAAGTGCTAGCTTCTTTGCCCTGGAATCAGCCGCCGCTATGCTGGTTGACTCCCGAACAACAATCCCAATTGGAAAATGAGTGTCAAACTCGTCAGTATCGTTTGGGAGAAAAAATTTGGTCTAACGATGTCGGTCGTTACCAATTCTTAATTGTGGCTGGAAAAGTTCGCTTACGAGAAGAGGGAGTTGGCAAACCTTTGGCAGCCCTAGAAGTGGGAGATTGGTTTGGTGATTTACAAAAGTTGTCTGCGGATTTTAAAGCTGTAGCTGCTAGCAAAGAAGTAATAGTAGTGTGTTGGGATACAGCCCTGTGGACAGAATTTTCTAACCCACAAATTCAGGAATTTTGGCAAGTCTTACCAGTGGATATGGAGGGAGAAAGAGAGACATTTTCCTTCTCTTCCACTCCTTCAGTAACAGTCTCAGATGGGACTTCCAGCCCTCACAGCCTCCAACCCCAAAAACGACTCCCAGCCGCGAATTTAATCATCTCAAATTATCCATTTGTTGCTAGTTGGAACACTGCGGCTGCTTGTTTAACAATGGTGGCGCAACAGCTAGAAAACTCTGTGCAACTGGAATGGGTGCAACGTCAACTCAGAGGACAACGCCCAAAACAGGTTGTGGAAGCAGGAGAAAAGTTAGGGTTAGTGTTGCGGCGGTTACAAGTGAGTTGGGGTGAGTTGCGACAACTGTCATTTCCAGCTTTACTGTTGTGGAATTCTGACTCACCCCAGAGTCCATCCTGGGTGGTAGCTTATGGAGTTAAGGGCGATCGCTTAATTATCGCTAACCCTCTAAATCCCGATCGCATTTGTGAAAGCTTACCGCAATCCATAGTTGAGGCATCGTGGGATGGACGATTGTGGCAAGTAGAACTCATATCTAAACAAGAAACATTTAACCTCAGTTGGTTCACCCCAGCAGTTTGGAAGTATAAGGGATTACTAACAGAAGTATTATTAGCATCTTTTACCTTGCAGCTTTTGGGGTTAACAACACCACTAATTACGCAAGTAGTTATTGATAAAGTAATGGTGCAGGGGAGTTTGCCGACTCTTGATGTTATGGCGATCGCACTTCTTTGTGTAGCCATATTTGAGTCCGTACTTGGCATTCTGCGCCTATTCATCTTTACCCATACAGCCCGTCGTCTGGATTTAAGTTTATCAGCACAGCTATTTCGCCATCTGATGCGCCTGCCTTTGGCTTATTTTGAGTCGCGGCGCGTCGGAGACACAGTAGCACGAGTCCAGGAACTCGAACAAATTCGTCAGTTCCTCACAGGTACAGCATTAACTGTGATTCTAGATAGCATCTTTGCTGTGGTTTACCTAGCATTGATGTTTTACTATAATGTCCCACTCACCTTTGTGGCTTTAGCAGTACTGCCGCTATTTGCGACTTTGACGATAGTTGCAACACCAATTCTGCGTAACTGGCTCAACGAAACTTTTAACCGGAGTGCCGATAGTCAATCCTTTTTAGTAGAGACAATCACGGGGATTCATTCCGTTAAAGCCCATGCAGCCGAACCAGTAGCCCGCGATCGCTGGGAAGGCTTATTTGCTCGCTTCATCCGCACAGGTTTTAAAGCCTCTACCACCTCCAATATCAGCAGCAACATTGGTGACTTCCTCACTAATTTTTCCACCATGCTGATTCTCTGGTTTGGAGCCAAATTAGTCATAGAACAAAAGCTGACAATTGGACAACTAGTTGCCTTTCAAATGCTATCTGGCAGAGTCACGGGCCCACTTTTGCGCTTAGTACAGTTATGGCAGACCCTCCAACAAGTGCTACTTTCTGTAGATCGCATTGGTGATATTCTCAACGTCTCCCCAGAAGCTGAACTAGGAACTGGTCTAGTTTTACCACCTCTGAAAGGACAAGTCACCTTCGAGCAAGTATTTTTCCGCTACCGCCCGAACTTTGAAGCAATTCTGCGGGGAATCTCTTTCAATGCTGAACCAGGGCAATTTGTTGGCATTGTCGGACGTAGCGGTTCTGGGAAAAGTACCCTGTCTAAGCTATTACAACGCCTTTATCAAATTGAATCAGGACGCATCTTAATTGATGGTTTTGATATTAAAAGTGCCGATTTAGCGTCATTGCGGCAACAAGTTAGTGTAGTTCTCCAAGAAGACTTTTTATTCAACGGTTCTATTTTGGAAAATATCACTCTCGGTACTCCCGACATTACCGCAGAACAAGTGGTAGAGGCGGCAAGACTAGCAGTAGCACACGACTTCATCAGTCAATTACCCTACGGTTACGAAACCAATGTGGGTGAACGCGGTACAGCTTTATCTGGCGGACAAAGACAACGTATTGCCCTCGCAAGATTATTTCTTTCGCAAGCGCCGATTTTAGTTTTGGATGAAGCTACCAGTGCTTTGGATAGTGAAACTGAACAACAAGTACTACAAAACCTGCAAAAAGTTTCCGCTAACCGTACTGTGTTTCTGATTGCTCACCGTTTTGCCCCTCTCAAACGCGCCGATTTGATTTTGGTATTAGAACAAGGCGTGATTGCCGAACGTGGGACTCACTCAGAGTTATTGCAACAAAAGGGTTTGTATTGGTCACTATATCAACGGCAGCAAGCAAATATTTAGTAAGCTTTTAACTTGTGCTTATTTGAGCCCTGAAAAGCCGCTTAAAGATAGGCTTTGGCGAATGGAGTTATACTTCATTCGCCTTTTAAATTGCTTAAGTATGCAGAAAACTGTAATCTTACTTGCTAATTACGTGATTTTATAGTTAAGTGTATTTGTAGCACCTGTCTTACAAAGAAATATCTCCCGGCTCAATCCCTTATATATCAAGGATTTGAGTACTTTTTATGGTGCAAATTTACTTGAATATACGAGGTGAAACTACTAATGTTTTTTACCAAAGGCTGTAACTCTATTAATGAAAATTCTGGTGTAAAAGCCAGCCTTGTATCATCAAAAAAATCTAATAGTTTTGATAATCAGAATAATGACTCTAGCTTCAGTCTGAGTGGTGTAAATAGTTTTAGAGCCAGCGATCGCAGTAGTTATACTTCTACGGAAATCGACGCTTTCGGAGTTAAAAACAATTATGCCAAGAAGAGTAGTTTAAGCAACGAAAATACTACTCAAGCGATCGCTGCGGCTGCTATTCAGCCAGACCTGATAGCACGTACCGTTTCAACTCCCAGTTCTGCCGCAGCTGGCAGTACCATTCAACTGAGCTATGAAATTGAAAACCAAGGCAATGCCAGTGCTGGTTATAGTTATACCAAATTTTATCTGTCTCAGGATCTCTCTTTAGGGAGTGAAGATATATTTTTAGGCGATGACTATGTTGATAACATTCTATCTGGTTACTACAGATCAGAGTCAACCACACTCACTATCGGCAATAGCGTCGCCGCAGGTAGCTATTATTTGGTGTATCAAGCCGATGGCTATAACTATGTTGCCGAAAGCAACGAAAACAACAACGCTGTTGCTGACGTAATTAATATTACTAAACCAGACCTGATAGTACAAAATACCTCAAATTCCAGTTCGGCGGCGGCTGGAAGTAGCATTCAACTAAACTATCAAATCAAAAACCAAGGCAATGCCATTGCTGTTGCTAGTAACACCAAGTTTTACCTCTCCCAAGATTTAAATATTGGAAACGAAGATGTGTACTTGGGCTATGACTACGTTAGCGGCATTGCTGCGGGTAGTTATAGTTCCGAGTCAACCACACTCAGTCTTGGCAGTAACATCACTCCTGGGAATTATTACTTAGCATACATAGCCGATAGTGATGGGAATGTTGCTGAAAGCAATGAAACTAACAACGGTATTGCCGGAGTAATCACCATTACTCCAACTCAAAAATCAGACCTGATAGTTCAAAATACCTCAGCCCCTAGTACAGCATCAGTTGGTAGCACTATTCAACTAAGCTATCAGGTCAAAAATCAAGGTGTTGGTGGTGCTGTTGCAACTACCACCAAGTTTTATATATCCAAGGATAATGCTTTTAGTAATGATGATGTGTTGTTAGGCTCAGATGCCGTTAACGCTATTGCCGTAGGTGCTACTAGCTCAGAGACAGCATCGCTGATCATCAACAATGCGATCGCTACAGGTAACTATTACTTGCTCTATCAAGCTGACGGCGCAGGAAATGCAGTTGAGAGCAATGAAAGCAATAACTTTGCTAGCAAAGCGATCGCCATTACCCAAGCAGACTTAATAATACAAAACGCTGTGGCTCCAGCTACAACAGCCGTTGGTGGCACCATTCAATTGAGCTATCAGGTGAAAAACCAAGGTGTTGGTGGTGCTGTTGCAACTACCACCAAGTTTTATATATCCAAGGATACTGCTTTTAGTAATGATGATGTGTTGCTCGGCTCCGATGCCGTTAACGCCATTGCCGCAGGTGCTATTAGCTCAGAGACAGCATCGCTGATCATCAACAATGCGATCGCCGCAGGCAACTATTATTTGTTGTATAAAGCCGATGCTAATGGCAATGTTGGCGAAAGTAACGAAACTAATAATATTGTCAGCAAAGCGATCGCTATTAATGGCCCGAAACCAGACCTAATTATCCAAAATATTTCGGCTCCTAGTCTTGTTGACCCCGGTAGCTTAATCACTGTCAATTATCAACTAGCCAATCAAGGTACTGCCAGTGCTGGTTCTAGTACAACGAAATTTTTTCTTTCTAAAGATACGACCTTGAGCGGCGATGACACATACTTAAGCTATTCCCGAAGCTACTTATACTCTGGATTAGGCGCTAGTAAATATAGTGCAGAGTCTTACTCTTTAATACTCAGCAGTAATATTACTTTTGGAAATTACTACCTGCTATTACAAGCCGATGGCAATAGCGAGATTTTTGAAAGTAATGAAAACAATAACGTTACGGCCAAAGCAATTACGATTGCGGCACCAGACCTATTAATACAAAATCCTTCGGCTCCTGCTAGCGCCAACATTGGTACAACAATCCAACTAAGCTATCAGGTGAAAAATCAAGGTAATGGTAAAGCTGGTGTTAACACGACACGCTTTTATCTTTCTAACCCTGTTTTGTCACTCTGGCGGTAGTATAATAAGGTACAAATGCTAGAACCAAGACACAGAGTATGGTACAGCCCCGTCCAGCCGCACCAACAGTTAAATTTGTGGACGAATATTGCCAGTGGTATAAAAGCCTGTTTCCAGATGTTAGGAGCTTCGAGGCTTTTAAGTACCTTCATGTAGGGTGTATTTCTGAACTAAAACGGAAAACCCTACCAGAAATAGCAAAGATTGTAGGATTGGATAACCAACAGGGTTTACATCATTTTTTAACTACATCACCGTGGGATATAGAGAAGTTAAGAGATTTGCGATTAGAGCTAATTTTACAAGTACTAAAAGGTAGACCAATCATTCTGATTATTGATGAAACAGGAGATAAAAAGAAAGGGAATAAGACAGATTATGTGAAACGACAGTATATAGGAAACTTGGGGAAAGTAGAGAATGGAATTGTGGCAGTAACAGCGTATGGCGTATTCTGCGGTATGACTTTTCCACTGCTATTTGAAATATATAAGCCTCGTGAAAGATTAAAGCCAGAAGATAAATACCTAACCAAGCCACAAATAGCAGCAATTCTCATGCGAAAGCTCAAGTCAATGGGCTTTAAATTTAACTTAGTACTGGCAGACAGTTTGTATGGAGAAAGTGGAACTAACTTCATATCTGTGTTAGATGAAATGAATCTAAACTATATAGTAGCGATTCGCTCAAACCATGATGTGGATTTACTTCCAAGACAATATACTCAATATTTAAAGTGGCACAAGTTTAAACGAGTATTTTCTGATCTGAGTAGTGAAAATAGGTTTATCAGAGAAATAATTCATGGTAAACGTAGCGAAAATAGGTACTGGCAGATTACCACAGACCGAGAGAAATTACCTGGTAACACTACTTGGTATGTAATGAGTAAATACCCAGACCTTACACCAAGAGATGTGGGAAACTTTTACGGTTTAAGAACTTGGGTTGAGTATGGGTTGAAGCAAAGCAAGAATGAATTAGGTTGGTCAGATTATCGGCTAACTCACTACCCGGATATTGAACGCTGGTGGGAGATTGTTTGTAGCAGCTATTTAATGGTTAGCCTACACTCTGAACAAATCCAGTCTTCTGTGCCAAAATCTCCATCAAAATTAGCTTCGCATCCCTGGTGGAATGATGAAAAAGGCTGGAAGAATATTCTTAACAATCTCCGCTTAATAATTCAACCTTTTACCTTATTTAACCTAATATATCCCTGGTTAACAGTTTTTCCTATTCCCCAATTGTCCTTGGGTTTTTCTAAACTTCAATCTATTATTTATAGCCTCACTAGTTCAATTTTTATTTCTCTAACTCACCCTGATTTCTACTTTTCCTCTGCCTAGAGTGACAAAACAGGGCTAAAGATACCATCCTTAGTAGTGAAGACATTTCAGTCGGTTCGGATATTATCAGTATCTCTGACATTGCTCCCTCTGCTGTAATTTCCGAGTCTGTATCCCTATATCTTTCCAGCACTATTACTCCCGGTAGTTACTATCTCCTATACCAAGCTGATGGTTTTGGGTCATTGAGAGAAAGCAATGAAAATAACAACGTCGTTGCCAAAGCAATTACAATTACTGCACCAGACTTAGTAATAGTAGATACTTCAGTTCCAACTAGCGCCGCCATTGGTACTACACTTGAATTTACCTATAAGATCAAAAATCAAGGTAATGGCAATGCTGGTAGCAGCAAAACAGCTTATTCTCTTTCCAGAGACACAATTTTAGGCAATGATGATGATATATCGATAGGGTACGACACTGTTCCCATTCCAAGCCTGGCACCCTCTGCTATATTTTCAAAGTCCATATCTTGGACTATTGACACCACCATTGCAGCAGGTAAATACTATTTGATGTTCAAAGCCGATGGATTGGGAGATGTTGCCGAAAGCAATGAAAGTAACAACTCGGTTTACCATACACAAGCAATTAGTCTCACTCCGATTAATGGTGGCGGGTTTAACTCAACTACAGGTTATGGCTTAATTAATGCTGCCGCCGCCGTAGCAAAAGCTTTAGGTCAGAGTACCTTTGCTGATGTTCCTGACTTGGGTGGTGATAACTGGGGAGCTGACTTAGTGAAAGCACCGGAAGTCTGGGCTAAGGGATACACAGGTCAGGGTGTGATCGTCGCTGTGATAGATAGTGGAGTAGATTACAATCACTCAGATTTGAGCGCTAATATCTGGAAGAATACCAAGGAAATCGCTGGCAACGGCAAAGATGATGATGGCAATGGTTACATTGATGATGTCAACGGCTGGAACTTTGTCAGCAACAACAACAATCCATTAGACGACAACGGTCATGGTACTCATGTTGCTGGCACTATTGCTGGGGTGAAAAATAACTTTGGTGTCACTGGTATTGCCTATAATGCCAAGATTATGCCAGTGAAAGGTATGAATAGCGATGGTCAAGGAACTAATAGTGCGATCGCAAATGGTATTCGTTATGCAGTCAATAACGGAGCTAATGTCATTAACCTCAGCTTAGGTGGTTCTGCAAGTAGTGAGATACAGTCAGCTATTCAATATGCTGCCAGCAAAGGCGCAATTACCGTCATGGCAGCAGGTAATGATGGTAAATCAGAACCAGACTATCCCGCCCGCTATGCTACCCAGTGGGGGCTTGCGGTTGGAGCAGTCTCTTATAATGGCGTACTGGCTGACTTCTCCAACCGAGCTGGAACAACTCCACTTGCATACGTTACAGCTCCAGGAGTCGATATTTACTCGACACTTCCAGGTAATAATTATGATTTCAAAGATGGTACTTCTATGGCAACTCCTAATGTTGCTGGGGTAATAGCTTTGATGCTCAGTGCTAAAAAAGGTTTAACTGATGCCCAAGTGCGTCAGATTGTCACAACGACAGCAGCAAATAGCTTGGCATAGAATCATCCCTTAAGTGTCGTTTATCAAAGGTAAAATGCAATTTCTATAAGCGGCAGAATGAGCAGCAAATGCCACTCATTCTGCCGCTTTTTTTATAATAAAGCGTATTCTAAATAGCTATTCACAAAAAGCATGATTCTCATAATATTTTTTTGGTAATAGAATTAGCATTTTATTATTAAATTTCATAGTAATTATTAACAATACGGCTTATTCACACGTTAGAACTTTTGTTTAACAAAAGTTCTAATAATTTTAGCTGTTAAAAAGCATTTCTATTTTTGAGAAAAAACAATTATGTTCAATGATAATACTAATAACAATTTATTTTCTACTAATAAAAGCTTAAATTTTACTTCAATCTCTTCATTAGATACATTTAATACTAAGAATGACACCAGCTTCAACTTAAGCGGACGTAGTAGCTACAACTCAGCCGATTCTCATGTGCAGTTACTAAATAATAGTAACTACGAAAATAGCAGTAACGCTACTACTAATGCTTTTACCACGCAAAGTTATAACTCCAACAATGGCTATGGCTTAATTAATGCAGCAGCAGCAGTGGCTAAAGCTACTAATCAGAATACCTTTGCTGATGTTCCCGATCTTGGTGGTAATAATTGGGGAGCAGACCTTGTAAAAGCACCAGAAGTTTGGGCACAAGGATACACAGGTAAAGGCGTTGTTGTCGCTGTTATAGATACTGGGGTTGACTATAACCACGAGGATTTAAAAAATAATATCTGGACAAATACCAAGGAAATTGCAGGTAACGGTATAGATGATGATGGCAATGGCTATATTGATGATAATTACGGGTGGAACTTTGCGGATCAAAACAACAACACACTAGATAACAATGGTCACGGTACTCATGTTTCTGGCACGATCGCAGGAGAAAATAATAACTATGGTGTCACTGGTATTGCATACAATGCCAAGATTATGCCTGTCAAAGTTTTGAATGAGTCTGGCTCTGGTTCCTATAGCTCGATATCTAAGGGTATTCGCTACGCTGTGGATAATGGAGCGAATGTGATTAACCTCAGTTTAGGAGGCACATCTTCCAATCGGACTCTGGAGTCAGCCATTAACTATGCCACTAGCAAAGGAGTGATTGTTGTCATGGCAGCAGGTAATGATGGTGAATCAGAACCAGACTATCCTGCCCGCTATGCCTCCAAGTCGGGAATTGCTGTTGGGGCAGTAGACAAAAATAATAATATGGCTGATTTCTCTAACCGCTCTGGAACAAATCAAATTTCTTATGTCACAGCCCCAGGAGTCAAGGTTTATTCATCAGTTCCGAATAATCAGTATGCCACTTATAGCGGCACATCTATGGCTACTCCCCATGTGGCTGGTGTAGTTGCCCTGATGCTTAGTGCTAACCCCAGCCTGACTGATGCCCAAGTACGTCAGATTGTGGCAGAAACATCAGAAAACAGCACACAAAGTACAAACTCTAGTTTAAATATTTCTAATGTTAGTTCTTTGGCAAAGCAAGTGATTTCTACGACGGGCTACGCAGACACAGCAGCAAATAGTTCACAAATTACAACCTCTAGTTTAAATATTTCTAATATCAGTTCTCTGGCAAAGCAAGTGATATCTGGCAACAACCTGCTACATATCGATGCACAAACCAAAAATTATCTCACACCAGAGACTATTGCTAGTTTTAATAATTCAGATGTCGCTTCTCTAATCGGTCAGACTATTACAAAAACAGCAAAATATCTCACACCAGAGACTATTACTAGTTTTAATAATTCTGATGTTGGTTCTCTAATTGGTCAGACTGTTACGGAAACAGCAAAATATCTCACACCAGAGACTATTGCTAGTTTGAATAATTCTGATGTTGGTTCTCTAATTGGTCAGACTGTTACGGAAACAGCAAAATATCTCACACCAGAGACTATTGCTAGTTTGAATAATTCTGATGTTGGTTCTCTAATTGGTCAGGCAATTACAGAAACACCAAAATATCTCACACCAGAGACTATTGCTATTCTTAATAATTCTGATGTCGCTTCTCTAATCGGTCAGATTATTACAGGCATCAATACGGATAGCAATGATGATAACAAAAATGAGAATAATCTTGATTTTTGGAAACTACTAGAAGGGATGCAAAAACAAATGGATCAGTATAAAAAATTCTTAGGTATCGCTTAAAAATTATAGCGATTTGTAGTTCAGTCAAATACTGCTCGGTTAGAAAAATAAACCAAACCGCTCGTCTGTTACAAATAAATTTAAGGGTTTAGCAATGCTAAACCCTTACGTTTTAGGTGTGGCTTGTGGAATGCGTAGGCATTGTTTTTGAAATAGCTATAAGAACAAGAGAGGCTATCAATCTACCTAACAGAAAATGCTTCATTGAACCGCCGCGTCACAGGCTCAGTGATGAATGTCAGAATTGACTTTTTACGAGTGACAATTTCACCTGTAGCAGACATTCCTGGTGTAAATTCTACCTCTTGACCACGCACATTAACTGAATGTTTATTTAGCTTAATTCTTGTAGGAAAAACTAAGCCCAATTCTTTATCAATAATTGCATTCGGACTGACTTGCATAACTTCGCCCTCCACAACACCAAATTCCTGGAAGGGGAAAGTCGCCATTTTCACTTTTGCTTTCATTCCTTGACGAATAAATCCAATATCGCGGTTAAGAACTTTCACCTCTAGGAGCATTTCTTCCCCTTCTGGCAAAATTGACAGCAATTCTTCACCAGATTGGACTGGCCCCTTGGTAGCTTTGACTCTGTAAATCGTACCTGCAACGGGAGCCTCAATCGTTTCTAAAGCTTGCTGCTTCCTCGCCTGCTCTAATTGACCTTGAACAGTTGTCAGTTCTTCTTTACGTTTGTTGAACTGGGTTAAAATTTCACTTTGGCGTTCTGATGCGACACGCTGGGCCTGACTGCGGGCAGAGTTGTAAGCTTGTTCTGCTTGGCGAATTTCTTGGGCTTGAGCAGCAATATCTTTTTCTAATGATGTGACTTTATCTTGAGCCTCTGTTATTCTATTCTGGGCGTTAGTCACTTCATCTTGCGATCTGGTAATTTCTGTCTTTGCACGAGTCAATCTTTCTTGAGCATCCAAGTAATCGACACGAGGTACAGCACCAGTAGTAATTAGGGTGCGTAAGCTTTTTTCCCTTTCTTGTGCAAGTGCCAAATTACTTTCAATTTTAATGCGGATGCTGTCTGCGTTGGCAAGGTTGGTTTTGGCATTAGCAAAGCTGCTTTTGGCATTAGCTAAGTTCTCTTGCAATCGAGTCAAGCGGACTTTGGCTTGATTGATGAGTGCTATTTGGCGATTTGCTTCTGCTTCTGCACCTGCTTGACGTGCTTGGTAGTCTTGCAGGCGGGAAGTTAAAAGTTCATCTTGTAGTTTCGTCCCAGTGGTTTTGCCTCCAAGACGTTCTGCATCCAAACGTTGCAAATCGTCTTGAATCAATCTAGTTGATTTGGCTAGGCGGGAAACATCAGTTATTTGTAAGTCAGGGTCTTTTTGAATCAGAATTTGACCTTTGGTAACGCGATCGCCTTCTTGCACTTTCACGCCGACAATTGACCCCCCACCCAAGGATGTCACTGGCCTAACCTGTGTAGAAGCAATTAATTCCCCTGGCGCTGTTGCTACTTCATCTATTTGCGAGAAGTACGCCCAAGCGATCGCTCCAAATACAATGGCGCTCATCGTTCCCGCTAATAATCTCGTATACAGGGGTGGTAATTCCTGTACCGCCTTCCCCAATTCATAAGTGAGTTGTTCCTCTGGTTGGGCGAATCGCTCTTTTGTCTGACGTGCTTGAGCAGCATTTACCATATATTTTTATCCTTTTTTATTTGTCATTAGTCATTTGTCCTCTGTCCTTGGTGATTGACTAATGACCAATGACCAATGACCAATGACCAATGACTAATGACTAATGACTTGTGTTTAATTCAAACTGCTAGATAACGCCGCAAAAAGTTTTCTAATGTCTCCAATTTGAAGTTAAAAATCGCTTCTAAATTGGCAATTTCATCTTTTGTACAGAAAAATTCATTTGCTAGCAATGTGCGATAAGTTCCCAAAGCTTTTTGGACTTGGGGATTAAATAAACCCAATGCACCTTGTAATCCATCAATAAAAAATAGTGGTGAATTAATTATTACTGGCTCTTTGGCGAAAATCCGACCAAAAATCCGGGGAATATCTTCTCGTAATAAAATCTCTGGGCCTCCCACTGGTAAAATCTGGTTACGAGCGCCTTCAACTGTCACAGAATCCACTACTATCCTTGCCAAATCATCGGTACTGACAATTGAGCTACGGTTTTTGCGATCGCCAATCAGCAGATACAATCCCGTTTCCCGAAATCGTTCTACCAGTGGCAGCAAGTTAGATGCTAATCCAGATGGGCGTAAAATTGTGTAATTCAAGCCACTAGCTGACAAATATCGCTCTACGGCTCGTTTGGCTTTGAACACAGGCGCGTCTTCATATCCGCGATCGGCTCCCAATACCGAAATGAAGACAAAATGCTCTATGCCATTGGCTTTTGCTTGGTCAATCAATTCAATATTGGCGCGGTAATCTAAGGATAAAGCATCGCTATCAGAACCGTGAGCGCTGATAATATACTTCACACCTTGAGTAGCTTTTTGAATATCTTTTTCTCGCAGCAAATCACCGATAAAGATTTCTGCACCCCGGTGTTCTAACTCGCTGTAGCGCGAGGTAAGGCGAACAAATGCCCGCACAGACTGTTCTCGTTGCCGTAGCAGTCGCACAACTCTGCGACCAATTCCTCCAGTTGCTCCAGTTACTAGAAACATATAAATACCTAAATTGAATAGTTGCAGCGTTTATAGTTGTCAAAATGCCCGATATATGGTCAAGATATCCTCACGCCAACTAAGCCAATTGGTCACACCTTATTTATCTTAATCTCAAAAAATTATCCCCCACATCTTTGTTGATGCAGGGGATGGGGTAATGGGATTAGTTTTACTGGCTCAAGAAGTCGATAGCTTGTTCAAGCGACATCTTAGCTTTGTGCAAGTTCAGCAAATTCTCTTGCTGATATCGGTCAGGATAGCTCATTTTTCTGCCTTCCAAAGTTATCCGAATCAGTGCTGTTTGTTCGTCTGTGGGTGAATTCATCTCCTCAATTGCAGAACTGATTACCTGGATAGCGTTAAAGTTAGGGGATTTTAACCCTTTACCTAGCTTCATTTGTTGGAGGGCTAAAAGTGGAAATGCCATCAGAGTTACGATATACGAGGTTTTGTATCCTGCATTCCCGGTAGGTTTTACACCGTATCTCCGACATAAATCGAGTAATTCTTTAATAGTCTTGATTTCAAGTTCGGAACGCGTGAACATAAAATAGTAGTATCCATTTTTTGAATTGGATATTGGTGGTTGTACTTCCGGCAAGTTGTTACAACCACTAAAAAAAAATTAATCTGCTGCCTACCAGTGATTCAAATTATATTTATATTTCTACATAAATGCCTAACCCTAAAGGTCATTCAGAAAATTTAAAACCATTTAAATCAGAGAGGGAAGAACCTTTAAGTGAACGTCTTAATTTACGTGTCACAAAAACTATGAAGGAAGAACTATCTACCAAAGATGATCCTCCAGAATTTTGTCGTCGTGCAATCCAAGAAGCATTAGATAAAGATAGAGAAAAGTAATCTCAAAGGGATAGTTGTCACGAATGCGTGAATTACTGCAATGAGTCAGCAATCAAGCATATTGAGAAAGTAATATGCTTGATTGCTTGCGGAAAACACCGAAATTAGAAAGCAAACTGGGGTTTGAGAAAGTAAAAGCTTCTTTTGAGTAAGTCAAATGCCATTTTGTTTATTAAATTGGACGTAATTACTTAAATTACGTTAAGAAGATTTGTAGGTTGGGTTGAACGGAGTGAAACCCAACAAAGCCGTGAAAATGTTGGGTTTTGTTCCTCAACCCAACCTACATTAAAGTTATTTTTTAGGCAAAACCTCGCAGTATTTATCTGAGTTAAAATCGTTTAAGAAGGATTTAAAGCAGTAAGTATAATGTATTAGCAATTATTGCCGATATAGAGAAGTGGATGTGAGGAGACTTATAGATGAGTGACGAAAATCAGTTTGATGTCTTCCTTTGCCACAATAGCAAAGACAAACCTGAAGTTATAGAAATTGCTAATGAATTAACAAGACAAGGAATTAAACCTTGGCTAGATAAATGGGAACTTCGTCCTGGTTTAGGATGGCAGGTTTTACTAGAAGAACAAATAGAAAATATTAAATCAGCAGCAGTTTTTGTAGGTAGCAGTGGACTTGGCCCCTGGCAAAGTCAAGAGATGAGAGCTTTTTTAAACGAATTTGTAGAAAGAAAATGTCCCGTAATTCCCGTTTTGCTTGGGAATACACCACATCAGCCTAAACTCCCAATTTTTCTTAGGGGTAATACCTGGGTTGACTTTCGGACAGATACTGAGGCTATGGAGCAGTTAATTTGGGGTATTACTGGACGAAAACCAAAGCTACAGCAAGTAATTCAAGTTGATAATCTCAGTTCTGAGAAGGGAGTAAACTACACGCGATTGCGAGATTTGCTAGCAGCAGGCAAATGGAAAGAAGCGGATGAGGAAACTTTAGCTGTCATGCTCAAGGCATCTAGCAGGGAAAAAGAAGGTTGGTTTGATATTGAATCCATCAAGAATTTTCCCTGTACTGACTTACGCACCATTGACCAACTTTGGGTACAACATAGCGATGGGCGCTTTGGCTTCAGCGTTCAGAAGAATATTTATCTAAGTGTTGGTGGGAAGGCTGACGGTGAATATTATAAAGAAGTCTGGGAAAAATTTGGCGATCACGTAGGATGGAAAGTGAAAGGAAGCTGGATTGATTACTCTAGTGTAGATTTTAATATTTCAGCACCAGAGGGACACCTCCCAAGGATGAGTGGGGAGGGATATTTATTATTTGGGATTGGTGGTGTTGGGAGGATATCTTTTCTCGCCTCAAGACTTGTGAAGTGTAACATTTAAGAGCTTGAGAAAAGTTTTCCCAATTTAAAATCCCCCCACATCTGTGTAGATGCAGAGGGACTAATAAAACAACCCACAATTTGGATTATTGATCAATTTTTGAGCGCTATCGGTGACGTACTATTATACTTTGTGCAAACAGCCCATTTCAAAACTATTCAGCAGCTTTGTTATTAGCTCTATTAGCACGCGCCTCAGCCGAAGCCATCACCTCATCCATATTCTCTAGCACTTCACCAGGGAAGTTTTCCAAAACTCTGGTAGAAAGAGCAACCCGTCCTTTACCTTCATCCAAGTCAATAATTACAGCCTTAATTGGCTGACCAACTTTAAATACCTTTTCTAGAGAATCAATGAATTTTTGGCTTACCTGCTTGATATGAAGCAAAGCCCCCATACCATTTAAATCGACAAACACACCAAAAGGTTTGATGCCAGTAACTTTACCTTCCACCAGTTGACCTAGTTCTAATAAGCTGAAGTTGCTAGAACGAGTTGCTAATCGCTGAGAAAGGATGAGTTTGTTGGTGTTTTTATTAATTTCCAAAAAGCCCACAGTCAGATTTTGACCTTTAAGTGCGTCTAAGTTATCACGCTCTGCCAGGTGCGATCGCGGAATAAATCCCCGCAAAGAGAGAATATCGACGGTAACACCACCTTTATTCACACCCATAACCTTTACTTGCACAGTCTGAGCATTTTCCTGCATTTCCGCCAATCGTTCCCAGATGTGCTGGATTTCCAACTGCTTTCGAGAAAGGGTGACTTGACCTTCTGCATCCTGATCTCGGATAATCAAAAACTGCATTTCCTCTTGCAATGGCAGCACTTCCGATAAATCGGTAACTGCTCTCAAAGAAGCCTCATCGCGCGGTAGAAAAGCTGACGACTTGCCACCAATATCGACATAAGCTCCATCATGGTCAAGTTGGAACACTTTGCCATGTACAACCTGTCCTTTTTGAAACTGGTAGTCGTGTTTTTCTAGCGCTTTGGCAAAATCGTCCATCGTAAATGACGAATTGGCTGTTTGAGAAAGTTTCGATTCGGAATTCATGACTTTTGAAGATTAATTGTTATTTGAGATGGTGCAACTGGAGTTTTGATTGTCATTAGTCACTTGTCATTTGTCATTTGTTCTTTATTGTTCACTAATGACTAATGACTAGTTCAGTTGACTAAAGAGTTGTTTGGCTTGCTCCCAAGCATCAGCAGCAGCTTTAGGATTATAACTGGCACGAAGGTCACAGAAAAATCCGTGATCAGCTCCATCGTAGCGAAACACACGATGAGGAATTTTATATTTTTCTAACTCTGCTTCAATCTCATCTACTTGTTCGGGTGGGATGCTAGCATCTTCTTTACCAAAGAAGGCATAGAGAGTGCCTGGAATCTCTCTGGTGCGGGTAACAGTGGGTGCGCCACCTCCTGGCGTGCGAGTGGTAATTCCAGCACCGTAGAAGGAAGCCGTAGCTTTAATATCTGGTAAAGTGGCTGCAAGATATGCAACATGACCGCCAAAGCAGAAGCCAATACAACCAAAACTATCTTTTTTGACTTGAGGCAGATTTTTGAGGTAGTCAATTGCTAATTGAATATCGCTCAATAACTCTGATGCTTGAGTTTGCATAGCGTAGCCTCTGCCCGTTTCAATATCTTCGGGTGTGTATCCGGTTTCAAAGCCAGGAGCAGTGCGTTGAAAAAGTGCAGGTGCGATCGCTACATACCCAAGTTTGGCAATCCGTTCTGTAACATCCCGAATGTGAACGTTGACACCAAAAATCTCTTGCAATACAACGATTCCTGGGTAAGATCCAGGTTCTTTTGGTTCTGCCAGATATGCTGACACTTGAATATTATCTTGCAAAAGATTAACCGTTGTGGTAATTATTGCTTGCTCTGCCATAATAATTTTTACCCGTGTTATGTGATTAACGGTGTGTTTGTTTGATATAACTATGCCAGTATGCTGAGGTTATTTCCAATAGAATTACCAAATACCATAGTGAGCGCATTAAAAATTTCTACCAGAAAAATTTTATTTGTAAATCAAATATTTTGATATGTAGCAAATACAGCTGGTCACTAAAGGAGTGCTATGTATAGAAGTAACACTTAATACCCAAAAATCAGCACTTATCACTCAGCACTTAGTATTCAGGAGGTTTGGTGGTGATTCAATTCCGTATTCAGCCAGACAGCGAAATTCCCGCATCAACCCAGCTGTTTAATCAAATCCGCTTTGCGATCGCTTCGCGGCAATATCCCCCTGCTTACAAATTGCCAAGCACAAGAGCGCTGGCAATGCAAACGGGATTACACCGTAATACCATTAGCAAAGTTTACCGTCAACTGGAGGAAGACGGATTTGTTGAAAGTATGGCTGGTTCGGGTATTTATGTTCGTGCCCAAGGTCATGAGGGCGGTAGTCGGCTGCAATCACCAATTCTCAAACAAAATCCTGACGCATATCAAGTTGTCCAGCAAGCACTTGACGATTTGCTCTCTCAAGGATGTTCGCTCAATCAAGCCAGAGAGCTATTTTTAGCGGAAATTGACTGGCGCTTGCGTTGTAGTGCGCGGGTACTAGTTGCAGTTCCATCCTATGACATGGGTGCTGGTGAGTTGATGGTCTATGAATTAGAGCGATCGCTAAAAATTCCAGTCCAGTTAGTAGCAATGGAAGAATTAACAGCAGTGTTAGATAAAACTACCTCTGCAACAGTAGTCACAAGTCGGTATTTTATCAGTAATGTGGAAGCGATCGCAGCTCCTAAAGCTGCACGGGTAATTCCTCTAGATATCTACGACTACAGCAAAGAACTCAGCCTCTTAAAAACCTTACCAAAAGAAAACTGTGTAGGCATAGTTAGCCTCAGTTCCGGGATTGCACGAGCAGCAGAAGTCATCCTCCACGGTTTGCGGGGAGATGAACTACTAGTGATGACTTCGCAACCAAAAGATGCCTATAAACTTCAGGCTATGGTTAAACGGGCTGAGGTCATCATCAGCGATCAAGCCAGTTTTGCAGCAGTGCAAGCAGCCGTACAAGCATCTGATGAAGATATTATTCGTCCCCCAAAGCTGATTAAGGTTGAAAATTATATCGGTACTAACTCGATTAACTTGCTCAAACGAGAACTAGGTTTGAGTTAATTACGACTTACGTAAAATACTCTCAAACTCTCATTTCTCTGTGTTCTCTGCGCCTCTGTGGTTCGTTATTCTGGAACTAGTGCAGAACACCTTTGAGAACAACCAATACAGGAGGGCTAAGGTAGTGCAGATTGTGATTGTAGGCGCAGGCCCAACAGGTGTAACCCTTGCCCTGCTCCTTACACAACGTGGTATTGCTGTAACCTTAATTGAAGCAGCAAAAGACTTTCATCGTGTTTTTCGCGGCGAAGGATTAATGCCCAGTGGATTAGATGCACTAGAGCAAATGGGTCTATCGCCATTGTTAGAGCATATTCCCCACCGACAACTCGACGCATGGGAATTCATTGTGGGGGACAAGCAATTGTTTCGAGTCGAAGAACCAATGGGGGCAACCCGACCTTGTACACTGGTTTCACAACCACCGCTACTCAAAGCACTGATTTCGGAAGCTCAAACCAATGATGGGTTTGAATTTATCCAGGGTGTTCCAGTCAAAGATTTACGTTGGAGTAATCAACGTGTCGCAGGTGTAGTATTGAGCGATGGGAGAGAACTAACTGCTGACCTAGTAATTGGGGCAGATGGTCGAAATTCTCTTGTGCGGCAACGTATAGGATTGGAATTGGTACGCCAGCCCAAAAATATTGATATTCTCTGGTTTAAACTTGCCGCCAGCCCTGAATTTGCAGCCGATAATGTTTTTCGTACTATTGTAAATGGCGATCGCGTATTTACCATCTTTCACGGAGCAGAATCAGGAAAACTGCATCTAGCTTGGGTGATGTCCGCAACCGAAAACACTGACTTCAAGCAAGCTAACTGGGCAGAGACTTTTGCTTCATTATCACCCTCATGGCTAGCAGAACATTTCCGTAATCATGCAGACACCATTGAATCCCCGATTCGGCTTTCTGTTGTAGTTGGTTATTGTCCACAATGGCACGCACCAGGGGTACTACTTCTGGGTGACGCGGCACACCCAATGTCTCCTGTCCGCGCTCAAGGAATTAATTTAGCATTGCGTGATGTCATTGTCGCTGCTAATCACCTTGTGCCACTGTTGCACAAAGAAGCCGAACACAAGGACATTGATATGGCACTATCGCACATCCAAGCAGAACGTGAGCCAGAAATTATCCGCGCCCAGCAACTCCAGTTACAGGAAGCTAAACAAGGCGAACTACTGCGAAAAAATGCACTGTTGCGATCGCTGTTGAGTCAACTCGCTCCCTTGCTCCGTAAAATAATTAAAAAGTCTTGGTTAAAGCGACAATATAAAATGCGTCAAGGTATCACACAGGTTCATTTAACTGTGTAAAAAACCGCCAGAAGTTATTTAACTTGTGGCTGTGGAATATTAATTTGCAAAAATTCTTGCACCACTTGCATATAAGTTGGAGCATCTTCCAACATTGGGAAATGTGCTGTGTTAGGAATCATCACAAACTTAACTTTGTCATTCAGTCCAGCTGCTTTACGCCCCATCTCGGCTGGGATAATTTTGTCATACTCTCCCGCCACGAGCAGAGTCGGTACTGTCAGCTTGGCAAACTCAAGCGGCATCACTTCAGATTGAGCTTTACTAACGGAAGTAAAAATTGTACCCAAAGCTGCATCGTAATCTGCTTCAAGAAAATCTTGTAAAAAAGCTTGGCGTTCAGAATGTGGTATTGAACTATATAAAAATCTCGCCATAAACATCCGGTCAACAAATGGAATTTTGCTTAACCATTTGGGACGGAATTTCACCACATAGCCACCGAATTTATGAAAGGCACTAAAAGATTTTTCGTCGTACTCAAAAATGCCGCTACAGGTTAAAATTCCTCGTTCCACTCGTTGGGGGTAGCGGTTAAAAAATAAAGTAGCAACAGACGCGCCCATCGAGTGAGCATTGATATAGACACGCTGAAGATGCAGCCCATCTAACAAAGCTGCCAAATCATCAGCGTATTCTTCTAATTCATAACTTAACTCTCTGATTGCCTCTGATTCTTCCTGCGGGGACTTAGAGTCAGCAACAGCTTCACTTGCTTGACCTATGGTTGGCTTACCACCAGAACGGCCAAATCCCCGCATATCGTAGAGTAAACAATCAAATTGCTCTGATAAAGCATTAGCGGTATTTTGCCAATACCTAGCCGAACCAGCCCAACCGTGCATAAAAACCATTACTGGTTTTACCAAAGAACCAGATGGTTTTTTCACCCATTCATAGTAGTGGTCAACGCCACGAACTTTAATATAAGGCATTAGTCATTAGTCCTTTGTCAGTTGTCATTAGTCATTTTCCCTTATTACATGGTTATTAGTCTTTAGTTTTTGACTAATAACCAATGACTAATGACTAATGACTAATGACTATTAGGCTGACTCTGGTTTCGGTAGTGAAGATGGATGGATTATCAGTTCCGCAGTTGATCGCTTCTCGACCATTTCCCGTGTTACTGTACAACGTGTCACATCCTTACGGGATGGTAACTCGTACATTACATCCAGCATAAGTTCTTCGACAATGCCCCGTAGCGCTCTTGCACCAGTTTTACGGCGGTAGGCTTCTTGAGCGATCGCTCGTAAAGCATCTGGTTTAAAATCTAACTGGACATTATCCATCTTCAGCAGTTTTTGGTACTGCTTCACTAAGGCGCTGCGTGGCTGGGTGAGAATCGCCATTAGCGCTTCTTCATCTAGCGGATCTACTACTGCTACCATTGGCACGCGTCCAATAAATTCTGGAATCATGCCAAATTTTACTAGATCGTCCGGCGCTAGATGGCGGAGAGTATCTGCTGCCCGCTTTTCTTTCGTTTGGCCTTCTCCAGGTTGCACAAAGCCTATTGCTTTTTTGCCAACTCTCTGATCTACAACCTTTTCTAAGCCTACGAAAGCACCACCACAGACAAACAAAATATTACTTGTATCAATTTGGATACAGTCTTGATAGGGATGCTTGCGCCCTCCTTGGGGTGGTACATTGGCGATCGTTCCCTCTAACATTTTCAACAAGGCTTGCTGCACGCCTTCGCCAGAAACGTCGCGGGTAATTGACGGGTTCTCACTCTTACGAGCAATTTTGTCAATTTCATCAATGTAGATAATTCCTCGTTGCGCTTCCTCTATATCCAAATCTGCCACTTGCAACAGTCGCAGCAAGATATTTTCCACATCTTCTCCCACATAACCTGCTTCCGTCAGCGTCGTAGCATCGGCGACGGCAAAAGGTACATCCAGGATTTTCGCTAAGGTTTGCGCTAAGAGAGTTTTGCCGCAACCAGTTGGGCCGATTAACAAAATGTTGGACTTTTGCAGTTCTACAGCATCATCCGCCCCACCTTTGCCACTGGCTTTAGACTGAATGACTGCCAACCGCTTGTAGTGATTGTAAACGGCTACTGACAGGACTTTCTTGGCTTCGTCTTGACCAATAACGTGTTCGTCTAGATACTTTTTAATCTCTCTTGGCTTGGGTATTTGATTAAACGAAATACTAGAAGATTGAGTACGCCGTTTTTGAGGTGGTTCTGCTCTTGGTGCGGGTTGTGCTGCCGCACCATTGGTATCGAGTAACTCTTCGTCTAGTATTTCATTACACAAGTCAACGCATTCATCGCAGATGTAGACTCCCGGCCCTGCGATTAATTTACGCACCTGCTCCTGAGACTTGCCGCAAAACGAACATTTTAAATGGGAGTCGTACTTAGACATACCAGCCTCTTATTTCAGAATGGTGACGTTTTCCCCTGCTGTGGGAAGATTTTGCCTGGAAATGACCTGATCAATCAAACCGTAGTTTTTCGCCTCTTCTGCCGACATGAAAAAGTCGCGCTCAGTATCTGCTTCAATTCTTTCTAAGGGTTGACCAGTATGATGAGCCATTAACTGATTCAACTTAGCCTTAACGTAAAGAATTTCTCTGGCTTGAATTTCAATGTCAATAGCTTGACCTTGAGCGCCACCAAGTGGTTGGTGAATCATAATCCGGGAGTCAGGCAGAGACATTCGCTTACCGGCAGCCCCTGCTGTTAACAAAAATGCCCCCATACTCGCGGCTAATCCAAAACAGATGGTAACAACATCAGGGCGAATTTGCTGTATTGTATCATAGATTGCCATCCCTGCGTAGACCGAGCCACCAGGAGAATTGACATACATTTGAATGTCTTTCTCTGAGTCTTCGGAATCTAGGAATAACAATTGAGCCACAATTGAGTTGGCTACGGCATCGTCTATTGGCGTTCCCAAAAAGATAATCCGCTCTCGCAGCAGGCGGGAGTAGATGTCGAAAGCCCTTTCTCCCATGCCAGACTGTTCTACCACCATCGGCACGATGTTGCTAGGGCTGTTCAACTGGGAGTTAATGTTTATTCGACTTTGGTTGCTGATGGGGTAGTTTCCCGACTGCGATACAAACATACAGGCTTTCTATGACGGTAATTTAGGACAAATGTTTCAGCAGCAAATACTGCCTTTTCGACGAATCGAATTTTTATAGCTACGTGTTAACCATTATGCCTCATATAACTTCCTCTCGTGTAACACAGTATCAAGCTCAGTCCATAACATGTGTCACAATTTGCCAAAAATTCATTAATTCTTTAAATTATTTTGACTTTATCCCAGTGGGTATTGGGGATTGGTTATTTTTGTCCCTGTTCCCTTACCTTACCCATTTCACCAGTACTTTAACTCAGGACTGGTGAACTTATGGCTTTGGGATTTTTTATTATCCTTCTGTGACTTCTGTTGTAGAAGGTTCGCTGTTTTCTTCCTCTGTCTGAGATACATCAGCATCAGATTCTGCGCCTTCCGTTTCCTCAGAGGGACTCAAGGAGCCTTCGGGTACAAGTTCAACTGAGGAATGTTCTAAGAGCCAATCGATGGTTTTTTCGGTTAATAGTTCGTTTTCCACGATGGAGCGCAGTCTATCTTCATCAACCTCTTTTTCTTCTGGGTACTGTTCCAAAAGTTCTTTGACTCTGGCTGCGATTTCTTCTGGTGTTACCTCAATAGATTCGCGTTTACCGACTTCCCGCAAGGACAAAGAACGTTTGATGCGTTCGATGGCCTCAGTACGCGATCGCTCCCGCAATTGAGGAATAATATCTTGAGTAAACAACTTCCTCACATCTAATCCCTGCTGAGACAGGCGCATTGCTGTTTGCGTTAGCATTGCATCCACTTCTTGCTCAACTAAGGTTAGTGGTAAGTCGACTTCTACGTGCTTGAGCAGTTCCGTTAACAAGGCTTCCTGCTTATTTGTTTTTGTTTTGTCATCCGCCTCTTTTTGATATCGCTCTACCAAAGAAGCGCGTAACTCCTCTAAAGTTTCAAAATCGCTGATTTCCTGGGCGAAATCGTCATTTATCTCTGGTAGTTCCTTTTCCTTCAGTTCTTTGAGCGTCACTGTGAAAGTAGCTGCTTTTCCAGCTAAATCCTCATTAGCATAAGGATCTGGGAACTGAGCCGCGATTTCTCTAGTTTCTTCAGGATTCATCCCTACTATTCCCGATATAAAGCCTGGGATAAACTTATCTTCCTGCAATTCAACTTGAAAATCAGTTGCTTCGGCTCCCGGAATAGGTTCTAGTTCGGCTGTTTCGTCTTCACCCTCGGCTTTAGCAAATGAGCCTTTAAAATCGACTACGGCAATATCACCGATTTGGGCTGAACGTCCTTCCACAGGAATTAATGTCGCTAATTCTTGACGTTCCTTCTCAAGGGTACTATCCACTCGTTCTGGATCGTACTTGACTTCTTCGGCTTGGAAAAGCAAATCAGTGTACTGCACTAGATTTACTTCTGGTTCTACATCGACAGCGGCCGAAATCGTCAGAGGTTTTCCAGGTTCATAATTATTAATCAAATCCTCAAATGAGGAGCGCAATTGCGGCTGACCGATTGCCGGGATAGCTTCTTGTTTAACTGCTTGCTCAATGCCGTCTTGAATTAGTTCTTCCAGCGCTGCTGCCTTGATACGAGTTGTACCCAGCCTTTGTAGTAATATCGGCCGAGGTACCTTGCCTTTACGAAACCCAGGAATATTGGCAGTACTCGCTAAGTTTTTAATGACCTGTTCGTAAGTTTGCTTGGTAATTTCCGGCGTAATCTCTATTTCCAGGCCAATTTGGCTGGCGGGAAGTTTTTCCTGGGTAACTTTCATGCTTCGTCTCTAGTTTTCTGGTATTTTAATCTCCGAGTACACACAAGACGCAATAATTTTTCGCGTTTATGGCTTGATGTCTCTTAGGGAGGAGGGGGAGTTTGTCACAAGGCTTTATGACATCCAAGGATGGATTGTGTGTCTTGGCACAGAGATCCAGTTTACTGCCAATGGCCAAGGACTTGACAATTTACCGTCATAACAATTATTGACACTCCCAGGGCTAAGAACGTCTGGGGTTTCTTGCCTAATATTTGTAATAAGCGCTGAATCATTGCGGATTGGGAAGATTTTTATCCTTATTCCCCAGTCCGTAATTTTCAGTTAGTCTGAATTTAGCACTGGAAAGTCAAGAATTCATTATTCGGTGGGCTAAGACCGTGATATTCTGATTTTCAGTCAGTAGTTTATTACTTCAAAGTTATAGCATTGAGTCTAGCTATATTTTGGTACAGGATTAAACAGGCTGCCTAGCCGCATAGCTCGATTTTATCGGTTGCGAATTTTATACCATTTGCATCATAGTACATTCATCGTGCTGGCAACTCACTTTACAGCCAAGACGTTTATTCACCTTACAGGTCAAATGTCTAAGTGCAGATATATGTATTTTTCTGCTAGATGGCGCTTTGTTGTACAATAATATAATATAGTTTTAGATAAATGAATAAAGTTAGATGGCGGTTGTTGTCAAATGCAACATCACTTAACTTATTAAATAACCCAAGTAAATAAATTTATTAAATCTACTAAAGATAGACTAAATTAGAGAAAATCTCAATCTATTCAAAATTCATTTCAAGACTGCGCTCGCTATTTAAATATAAATAAATTGTCAATTGTTCCAAAAAATTGCAGATAAGTCTCTTAAAGGAGGAAGCAAGTTTGTCGAAATCCTATCGTTTAGCTATTTTGGGAGCTACTGGTGCAGTTGGCACAGAGTTGCTGGAATTATTAGAAAGCCGTAATTTTCCGATTGCTGACTTGAAGTTATTGGCATCAGAGCGGAGTGCTGGGCGATCGCTACGGTTTAAAGGGGAAAATATCCCAGTAGAGCCAGTGAGCGATCGTGCCTTTGAAAATGTCGATATAGTACTAGCTAGCGCGGGTGGTTCCACATCTAAGACTTGGGCAGCAGTTGCCGTGGCAAAGGGTGCAGTGGTAATTGACAACTCCAGTGCCTTTCGGATGAACCCAGAAGTTCCTCTAATAGTACCAGAAGTTAATCCACAAGCCGCAGCCAATCATCAAGGCATTATTGCTAACCCTAACTGCACAACGATTTTGATGACTGTGGCAGTATGGCCATTGCACCAAGTTAAACCAGTGCAACGTATCGTGGCTTCAACCTACCAATCTGCTAGTGGCGCAGGGGCTAGGGCAATGGCAGAAGTCAAAGCCCAAACAAGCGCTATACTACAAGGACAACCGCCAGTTGCTGAGGTATTGCCTTACCCATTGGCATTTAATTTATTTCCCCACAACTCACCATTAAATGATTTGGGTTATTGTGAGGAAGAGATGAAAATGGTCAACGAAACCCGAAAAATATTTGGCACGCAGCAAATCAGAATCACTGCGACCTGTATACGGGTTCCCGTACTCCGCGCCCATTCAGAAGCCATTAATTTAGAATTTGAGACTCCCTTTAGTGCTGAGGAAGCCAGAGAAATTTTAAATTCCTCCCCTGGAGTGAAATTGGTAGAAGATTGGGAAACTAATCATTTTCCGATGCCAATTGAAGCAACAGGTAGAGATGAAGTTTTAGTGGGAAGAATCCGTCAGGACATTTCTCATCCTTGTGGCTTGGAATTATGGTTGTGCGGCGACCAAATCCGCAAAGGCGCAGCATTAAATGCAATACAAATCGCCGAGTTACTAGTAGAAAAAAATCTACTCAAACCATTAGCTATTAGTCATTAGTCATTGGTCATTGGTAAGTGACAAAGGACAAATGACAAATGACACTTGAAAGCAATTTGCAGATAGGTTATTACAATAGGAAACCACCAAGATACAAAAACATGGGCAATCAGGAGTGAAAACAGGGTGGGAGATTTTGGTAATGTTTTAACCGCTATGATTACACCGTTTAAAGCAGACGGTAGTGTAGATTATGGTGTAGCGGCAGAACTGGCAGTGCATCTAGCTAACAACGGTACAGATACATTGGTGATGTGCGGCACAACAGGAGAATCCCCTACCTTGAGTTGGGATGAGGAATACCAGTTGTTTGTCGAAGTATTGCAGTCCGTGGCAGGAAAAGCCAAGGTGATCGCAGGTTGTGGTTCAAATTCCACCAAAGAAGCGATCGCTGCCACCCAAAAAGCGTCTAAGATAGGAGTACATGGTTCCTTACAAGTTGTTCCTTATTACAACAAACCGCCGCAAGCGGGATTGGAAGCGCACTTTCAGGCAATAGCACAAGCCTGTCCCGACTTACCATTGTTGTTATACAATGTCCCAGGTCGTACCGGACAAAACCTTCAGCCAGAAACAGTTGCCCGGTTAGCTGAGGTTAGCAATATTGTCGGGATTAAAGAATCCACTGGTAGCATAGACCAGGCAAGCGAAATTCGTCGCTTGACACCAAAAGAATTCCACATCTATTCTGGTGATGATTACATGACTTTGCCTTTGTTAGCGATCGGGGCAAAGGGTGTGGTAAGTGTGGCTTCTCATCTGGTAGGAAACCAACTACAGCAGATGATCCAAGCTTTTAGTGCGGGAAAAATTGAGGTAGCAAGCGAGATTCATCTGCAACTCTTCCCGTTGTTTAAAGCTTTATTTCTCACTTCAAATCCTATTCCAGTGAAAAAAGCGCTGAAACTCCAAGGTTGGGAGGTTGGTTCAACTCGTCCACCGCTATGTGAAGCTGATTTAGAAGTAAGTCAAAAGTTAGAAGCGGTTCTGAAAGAACTTAGTTTAATCTAGCCACCATCTAGTTAAACGTTAGTAGTCTGCTGCTTTCTAAAGATAGATATAAACAATGACCATAATTGTTCATAAGTTGCAATTTAAAAACCTGTGCTAGGACTGATAGATATACTATGAATCCTTAAGTGTACAGTCGATTTTATTGAATAAAAAATTGAAAATTTCAATTAAAACTTGATTGCTTTCAGACTGACTTAAGAGACAGATGATGTTGTCTTAAATACAAGGAAAGTTAACTATCAACTTAATTAACTACAAGTAACAATCTAAGGAGAAAATGGCTAAAAACGAAGCTAATAATTCCGCCTTGAAAATTATTCCTTTGGGCGGTTTGCACGAAATTGGGAAAAATACCTGTCTTTTTGAGTATGACGATGAAATTATCTTGTTAGATGCAGGATTGGCTTTTCCCACAGAGGCAATGCATGGAGTAAATATTGTTTTGCCAGATACGACCTATCTACGGGAAAATCGCCACAAAATTAAGGGGATGATCGTTACTCACGGTCATGAAGACCATATCGGTGGGATTGCTTTCCATCTCAAGCAGTTTGATATCCCCGTGATTTATGGCCCTAGGCTAGCAATGGCGATGCTAGAGGGTAAATTGGAAGAAGCAGGAGTCCGCGATCGCACAGAAATCAGAACAGTTTTACCACGTGATGTAGTGCGGATTGGCAAAAACTTTTTAGTGGAATATATCCGCAACACCCACTCCATCGCTGATAGTTTCACTGTTGCCATTCATACTCCCCTTGGTGTAGTCATTCACACAGGGGATTTCAAAATTGACCATACCCCAGTAGATGGTGAAAAGTTTGATTTGCAACGACTAGCAGAACATGGTGAAAAAGGCGTTCTTTGCCTGCTAAGTGATTCCACTAACGCTGAGATACCAGGATTTACACCTTCAGAACGTTCGGTTTATCCAAACCTAGAGAGAGTATTTAGTCAAGCCACTGGGCGATTATTCGTCACGACCTTTGCTTCTAGCGTGCATCGCATCAATATGATTTTGGATATCGCCAAGAAGCAGAACCGTGTAGTAACGGTTGTCGGGCGTTCTATGCTGAACTTGATTGCTCATGCCCGCAATTTAGGTTACATCAAGTGTGAAGATAATTTGCTGCAACCATTGCACGCAGTTCGTAATCTCCCTGACGAAAAAGTTTTAGTCTTAACTACAGGTTCTCAGGGTGAAACGATGGCAGCAATGACCCGCATTGCCAACAAAGAACATCCTCACATCAAAATCCGCCAAGGAGATACAGTAGTATTCTCTGCTAACCCCATTCCCGGAAATACGATCGCAGTAGTCAACACCATTGATAAATTGATGATTCAGGGTGCGAAAGTAGTCTACGGTCGGGATAAAGGGATTCACGTCTCCGGTCACGGCTGTCAGGAAGAGCAAAAGCTGATGATTGCCTTAACTCGACCCAAATTCTTTGTGCCATTTCACGGCGAACATCGGATGCTAGTGAAGCACGCAGAAACGGCTCAGAGTATGGGTATTCCCGCAGAAAATATGATCATTATTCAAAATGGTGATATTGTCGAACTGACTGAAGATGCTATTCGCGTTGCTGGTAAAGTGCCATCTGGTATCGAATTGGTGGATACTACCAGTTCGGGTATGGTAAGCGCCAAAGTTTTACAAGAACGGCAACGTATGGCTTCAGAAGGCATTATCACGATCGCAGCTGCAATTGATTGGAATGGTAAACTGTTGGCGAAACCAGAAACTCACCTGCGGGGTGTAGTTACAACTGTAGAGCGATCGCTCTTACAAACCTGGGTAAAACAACGCATTGAAGAAATCCTCACTGTGCGCTGGACAGAATTTGCTCCTGGCGGTGAAGCAGCAGATATAGACTGGGGCGGATTGCAAGGAACTTTAGAACGAGAATTGCAACGTTCCATCCGTCGAGAATTGCAATGTCAGCCATCTGTGACTTTGTTGATGCAAATCCCTGATGAGCCACCTGTAAAAGTTGCCGATGGCAGAAGACGGCGGACTCGGACTGCTGCTCAGGTAGCATCATAGAGAATTTAAGGTAAAAATCTCATACAGAGAGAAGTTTGAGCAGTGGCTTTCACCGCTCAAACTTCGATGGGCGCAAAGACACAGAATTTTTCTGAACGTCTTTGCGCTTTCTTTTCTCATGGGTATAGAGCTTGCCTATAGTTCTTCGATCTAACTTGTTAGGTTGCTGTCACTGAAGGCGTGCGTACAGCGTACTGCCAGGATGGATTGCGCTGTAGAGTACAAAAACACCCATAAGCAAGTTCACCTGATTTTAATGCGTTAGACTGTATGATTCTCAAATTGCCACTGGCAACGTAAGTTTTGTGAAATGCAATCGATTCTATTCGCTCAAAAATCCTACTTTTAAGGCATTCAGCCAGCTATGGATACGACACACTTACGTGAGAAAGTGGGAACACAGAGAGGAAAAATGCCTTCTAGGGTATTACCGATGTTTATACTTAGCAAAAATTCTTTTAGAAAGACCTTATATTAAGTTCTGTAAATGTTACACTAAAACCTATCCAATGATGGATGTCTTTATTAGAATTTAAACTGTGTCAAGTTATGAACAAGATCGTAATATTACACTACCGATCCCCAGAAATTTGCGATTAACTTGACGTAGTAATAAATTAGGTTCTGACTTAAGTGGCTAATCAGGTATTACATTATATCGCAGTCAGAACGCGATTTTTCCGGGAAAGTTCGTTGCCACGTTGTATATATTCATCAAAAAGGTGAATAACCTCAATAACACAGAGGATTAACCATGAAGGTATTCGACAATACCACGAAAAAGATTTTTCTGGCGAGCTGGGTGTCAATCAATCAAGCAGAGACTACTGACCATAAAGTAAGCCAGCTTAACCATTCTCCTTCTAAGCCTTACTGGGATATTCTCCAACCCCTACGGCAACGAGTAGAAAACATTCAAGTCCGCGATCGCCAATTAGCTCATCGTTTGTGCAAACTGATCCCATCTCAATGCCCCTTTGAGCGCGATGTCAAAGTATTTGGGAAGACCTTGTTTCACATCCCACCCATGTGCAAGCTCAACCCCTTATATGAAGAAGTGGTTGGTTTACGTTTCCGAGCGTTGTGCTATCTAGCCGACGAGTGTGGCGAAGATGTATCGCAGTACTGCTAATACTGAGATATGAACGCTGAGGAAAAAGTTAGGAGTCAGGAGTAAGAGGTCGGAGTCAGGAGTAAGAGGTCGGGGATCAATAATATAACTCCTAATTCCTAACTCCTAACCATTTTTTATTATTTTTTTACTATTTCTTTTGCCATTTTTGAATGGCATCCTGAGCATCTTCATAAGCGGCTGTTTCCTCTGGCACTAACGCAGCGGTCGCAATTGCGGCACTACGATCTCCTTCGGCAGCGCGACTCTTGGCCAGGTCTAAAATTTTCTCACTCCATTTATTGATCGACTTTTGGGCACTATCAAAGCCTGGTTGACCTGCTGGTACTTTTTTGGCAACTTCGATCGCCCGATTGTAGGTAGATGCCTGTCCAGACTTAATTAAGGCATTAGCTGCATCTAAAAGAGTTTTGTTACTCACATACTGCTTACCCTCTAGCCGCCACAGGTTAATTGCTGCTTGTGCTTTGGCGTAGGGGGCTTCATCTTTGGTAATTAATCGAGCGGCGGCAATAGCGCTAGCATATTGTCTTTGTTTAGCACGACCCTCTGCTAAATCTAAAATCATTCGGCTCCAAATCTTAATATTCTCTTGCGCTTGTTCGTACAGTGGTTCACCAGGTTTAATTTTCCGGGCTGTAGCGATCGCCATACTCAAATCACTAGCCTGAGTTTGTCTGAGCGACATTTTCGCCAAGTCTAATACTGCTTGATTCCGCTTTTTCGACTCGGAACTAGAGATGATTTGGGCGCTAGATTGATTGTTAAGTCTAACTACTGAAGTACTATCACTTGGTAAGTTCTCGATAATCTGGCGATCGCTAGCAGTAGCACTAGGCGATGCAGTTGATATTTGCTTAATTCTAAAAGTTTCTTGATTGCGAAGAAAAACTACGGCAATTAAACCTGCTACTAGCAAGCTGCCTCCGCCCCACAAGATAAACTGTTTCCAAAAAGGGAGACTTGGCTGATTTGATGGCAATCGAGAGACGTAACCTTTGGAGGAATTGGGGATAAATCTTCCCTTGGGATTCGCTCCTAAAGAAGTTTCCGCCATTGGCTGGGAAACTAAGCTAGTAGCTGACTCCTGGACTGGTTGAGCTTTAGGCTTCTCAACCTTATAAGCCTTCACCTGCTGAGAAGAGTTCACAGTAGCTTCTCCCCATCTACCCCGTTGTGCTGAAGTTCTGGGGTAATCGTCAAGGGGAGGGGCTGCAAGAGCAACAGCAAAAGATTCTTCGGGATAAATCACCGGATTTGCTTCAAAGCCATTTTCTATTGCCAATTCTGGCAAGATTATCTGCGCCCTTGATGGGATAATAGTTGCAGGGTTTTGGACAGGCCGCCAGTGGTGGTGACATAATTTTGGCATGACCAGACTTAGGTAACTTTCTAAATCTGACAGGTTACTGCCATTACCAGAACGCAAAGCTTCTAATAAAGCTGCTGTAAAGAATCCGTGACCTAATTCGCTACTTTCGTGGGAAAATTGTTCTGGTTGACAAGAAAGAATTGTCGCTAGTTGTAGTTCTTGGGCTAGTTCTATTGTTTCTTCACCAACGGGAGCATCCGCTTGAGTGCCAAAAGCGCGGTTGATATCGAGTAGTAGCAATACATTCAAGTCAGCAAGTTGGAGACTTTGCATTAGCGATCGCAATTCGATGCCAGTCTCTTGCACGAGTTCGGGGTTGCCCTCTGCTGGCATTAAGTAATCTTTGCCCTTGTAATTGACTCCATAACCGCTAAAGAATAACCACAGATAGTCTTCCGGTTGCCAACTTGTAGCTGCCAAATCCTCAAGCAGCAGCAGAATATTCTCTTTAGTTGGATAAGTTGATCGATCTCCAATTGGCGGCGAAGTATCCGTCATTAGCAGGCAATGTTTGGGGAGAAAGCCTGCCTCTGTCACCAAAAAATCCTCTAGTGCTTCAGCATCGGCTTGGGCACAACTTAAAGGTTGAAATAACTGATAGTGATTGATGCCAATCGCGATCGCCCAGTAATTTGCCATCCCGCTCTTTGTCAGTTATTGTTTGCTGGTCTTAAAATTGCGGTTGGCTTTGCCAAAAAAACAAAGCTAACCTATGTCTTATAGTCTAGGTGATTCTCATCGAATCTTAAGTTAGAATGTAATTTTTATTACGTTAGCTAGTCGGAAAATACCTTTTACCTAATTTCAATAACAGATCATCACTAAGGAGATAGAAGGTCATGAGCAAGATTGCTGCTCACCTACCATCATCGATCACTCCCTTTTCAGTTATTAGCCAAATTGCCAGAAGAATCCGGATAGTTCCTTTATTAATTTTGCTCATATCCACTGTTCCTGCGTGGTTTTTGACAGAAGCGATCGCGCCCCAGGTTGTACGAGCTTACACCGCGAGAGTCGATCTAGCTATTGACCGCCTGCCGGAAGAAAACTATGAAACCGTTCTACGGAGAGCGGAAGCGGCCGCTAGAGCAGCCGCCCAAAGGAGCTTCGACCAAGATATCTTGGTGACAGATGTTTCAATCATTGTATCCGTACAAAATTTTGGAGCGATCGCACCAGTTCTGGCATTAGATGTGAGTCGTCCCCAATGGCGATCGCGTCCCGATGCCCAAAACTGGGCTACTTACTTCAAAACTGCGCGATCGCTACTTTTCTTTGACAATAGCTCTACAGCAGCTAACGGTGTATCAAGCAAAAAATGAAGGATTGAGTTAGACACGGAGACGTAAAGAGTGGAATACTTAAAATTCCCTCTATTTCTGTGTCCTACTTCAATCTCAACTTACCTGTTGTTCTTCGCGTCAGTGGATGGCCTAGAATAAGAAGGTTGTCAAGAATCGCGATATCTGCTGACATGGCTGTTCCTAAGAAGAAAACTTCCAAATCAAAACGAGATAAACGTCGAGCTACCTGGAGGCACAAAGCCGTCGTCGAAGCTCAGAAAGCCCTCTCTCTGGGTAAGTCAATTTTGACTGGACGTTCTACATTTGTGTATCCAACGGCTGAAGAAGAGGAAGAAGAATCATAATTTCCCAGTCAGGCAAAGCATAAACAGCACCAATATTCTTACTACTGGATCAACGCTTTTTATTAGCTTTCCTGATTGCATTTTGAATCATAAAGACTCTACACAAGCTCATTAGCTCGATAAAAATTGGTAGTGAGTAATTGGGAACATCCATTACCCATTACCTATCACTGATGAGTGATAATCAAATCATATAAAAGTAAAACATCTGGTAGTGTTGGCAATTCAGCAAGAAAGCTTGTAAACACCTTGAGAAAACTTATTTTTCTCCAACTATGCTAGGAAAATTTTTTCAAAAACCAGGGAAAGAAGAGGGGGAACGGGTTCCTCCTGGTCAACACTTAGCTAAAGGTTTCCCCGTACTAACTTACGGCGCAACTCCTCAAGTCAGCATTGAGGAATGGGAGTTTCGAGTTTGGGGTTTGGCAAAACCTGCTACCTTTAGCTGGTCAGACTTTATGGCGCTACCTCAACACGAATTTACGGCAGACTTCCACTGCGTAACGCGCTGGTCTAAGCTTGATGTCAAATGGACTGGCATTAAAGTTACAGATTTCATGGATCTGATTGAGCTAGATCCAAAAGTAGCCCACATTATGGAACACTGCTACGGCGGCTACACTACAAATATTTCTGTAGAAGATTTCATCCGGGAAGAAAACTTCTTTGCCTTTAAAGTCTTTGGTGAAGACCTTCCATCTGAACACGGTGGCCCGATGCGGCTAGTTGTTCCCCACCTCTACGCTTGGAAAAGTGCTAAGTGGATTAATGGTTTAGAGTTTTTAGCTGGTGAAGAACTTGGTTTTTGGGAGCGCAATGGCTACCATCGCCGTGGTGAACCTTGGGCTGAGGAGCGTTACAGCAACGCTTTTGGATTTTAGATTTTAAATTTCTTCTTTAATCCAAAATTGGCATAATTAGGAGTTGTGGATTTTTATCCTTAACTCCTAATTTTTTTAACCCAAAAGTTTCTTTATGAGTGGTAATTTGCCCTCATAAGGAGCGTATCGCCATTTTAAATCGAGCCAGAAGGAGTTTTGCAATACACTTTTGTTATGGGAAAAAGTGTCAAAACTAGCTTTGCCGTGATAGTTGCCAATGCCGCTATCTCCTACACCACCAAATGGTAAAGACGAGACACCAACCTGCATCACTGTGTCATTGATGCAGACCCCACCAGATGAAGTTTCCTGTAAAACTCGCTTTTGCAGATTTTTGTTTTGAGAAAATAAGTATAACGCCAGAGGTTTAGGTTTAGAGTTAATCAATGCGATCGCTTCGGCAACGTCAGTATATTCAATAATTGGTAAAATTGGCCCAAAAATCTCTTCCTGCATTACAGAATCTTCCGAAGAGACATTATCAATCACTGTGGGAGCGATATAACGCTCTGAAGATTGATTTTCTCCACCGATGATAACTTCACCGTCTTTGAGAAAACTAACCAATCTATCAAAGTGTTTTTGACTGATAATCCTGGCATAATCAGGACTACTGACAGGATTATCACCATAAAACTCTTTTAGGCATTTTTTCAGCCCATCTATTAAATCTTTTTTGATTTTTTTATTAACTAAAAGATAGTCAGGGGCGATACAAGTTTGTCCAGCATTAATAAATTTGCCCCAAGTGATTCGTCTGACAGTGTGTTCAAGATTAATATCAGTATCTACTATACAAGGACTTTTACCACCCAATTCTAAAGTCACTGGTGTGAGATATTTGGCTGCTGCTGCCATAATAATTTTGCCGATAGCTGTGCCACCAGTAAAAAAGATATGATCGAACTTTTCTGCAAGTAGTTTTTGACTTGCTTCCACATCTCCTTCTACGACTGCAATATAAGCTGGGTCAAAATGTTTGGTAATAATCTTAGCAATGACATCAGAGGTATAAGAAGCAATTTCTGAAGGCTTGATAATTGCACAATTCCCGGCTGCGATCGCACCTACTAACGGTGAGATAATTAACTGAAATGGATAGTTCCAAGGGCCAATGATTAAAACAACCCCTAAAGGTTCTGGATAAATTTTTGCTGAGTAGGAAAAAAAATCAAAGGAAACTGGTGCTTTTTTGGGCTTAGTCCAGGTATTGATATGTTTTATAGCATAATCAATTTCCTTAATTACACCTATTTCTGTAATGTAAATCTCCAATTCTGGTTTATGTAAATCTGCTTTTAATGCCTCGACTATTGCTTGTTCATGCTCAATTATGGCTTGCTTGAGATTTTTAAGTTGTTCAATGCGAAAAGTAACATCTTTAGTTTTACCAGTTTCAAAAAACTCTCGCTGATTCTGGATAATATCGCCAATCTTAGATAATTCAGTGGTAATCATTGTTGGGTATCCTCAAAAACTATGTTTTTAATGTGGCGTTGCTATCTCAGCATATTTAATTTGTCATTTTTTAGCGTTTGACTTTCTAATTAAAATATTTACTTGGAATTATGGGGAGATATTAGTAAAGTTATAATTTATGAAATATCAGGATAAAATATCCCGTAATTCATAAATTATAATTGCTAATTTTCTCATGTTGTGGCGGGTAAAAGGACAATAAATACACTACCTTTCCCCAATTCAGAATTCAGCAAAATAATACCTTGATGTGCCTCGACAATTCGACGAGCAAGGTAGAGTCCTAAGCCACTACCAGAACTCTTGTGACTACCTTGACGAAATCGTTCAAATATGGTGGACTGTTCTTCGGTGGGAATCCCTGGGCCAGTATCCGCGATCGCAATGCTAATATATTCAACGGGATTGGATTTTCCAGATAACTGAGATTGGCTACTTTTGTCTAACTGTCGTTGAGAAGTAAAACGAATAGTCACAGACCCGGAGTCGGTAAATTTGATTGCATTGCCGATCAGGTTTGTAAATAGACGATGCAATTCTAAGCGATCGCCCATAACTGTATTTGACTCTTCAGTAAAATCCAAATTTAGCGACAGTGTTTTAGCTTGAGCTAGTGGTGCTAATTCTCCAGTCACCTCTTCTAGCAAACGTCCCAAATTAACTGGTTGAAATGCCAAACTTTTGCGACCTGCTTCAAAGCGATAAACTTCCAATAAGGTATTGACCATAGTAAGCAGGTTGATATTACTACGGGCCATAATGGTGATTACTTCCTGCATTTGTGGTGATAATGTTCCCAATGCACCTTGCTGAAATAGCATCAACATGCGATCGGCCGCCACTAAGGGAGTGCGTAAATCGTGGGTGAGACGAGAGACAAAATCTTCTCGCTGGCGGGCAATTTCATCACGTTCATCCATACTATGCTTCAAACGTAGGAGCGATCGCACTCGTGCCAGCAATTCATCTACAGTTACAGGTTTACGGATAAAATCATCAGCACCCAAGTCTAATCCGTGAGCAACGTTGGGTGCATCGTGGGCAGTAATCAGCAGTATGGGGATATATTGCGGCAGTTTCATATCACCGCGAATGTGCTTGGTGACTTCGTACCCATCCATATCTGGCATCATCAGATCCAGCAGAACCAAGTCACAAGGAGAAGCTTTCAATTCTGCTAAAGCCGAAATCCCATTTTCTGCGGTGCTAATCGTGTAACCTTCTTCCTCCAAGATAGTTTTGATCAAAAACACGTTATCAGGAGAGTCATCAACTACCAGAATTTTGCCAGAACGAGAAGATTGTGAAGTCATATAGATGCAGGGTACGGGATAAAAGCAAATTTTTAGGGAAACTGGTTTATTGGTATAGTTTTTTAGATAGTTCTCTTAAGTAAACTTCCTCCAAAGAAAATTGCTTACTAATAAATTTATATAAATGTGTTTTAAAAACTACTTTACTTACCTTTTTAGCAGATAGCTACAAACTAATTGAATTATGGCTCGTAATTTCTAGTAATAGAGTTCCCTAAAACTCTGAAAAAGTAACATATAATACTTAGGATACCTCCCTGCAATAATATTTTTTTATACATAAATAAATTAGGGTTACAACAATTGTTGTAACCCTACAAAACGCTATATTCAATCTGCTCAAAAACCACTATAGAATAACAATTAACTTCATAACTACCGAATTATGAGCAATTCTTTACATTGACTATATGTAGATTAATAGTTTGCAAAGGTAAATACTTTCTTGCTTGCCTGCGTGGGATAAGTGACGCTAGTGTTAAAAGAAATCGTGCAAACTAAAACCCTCATCCCAGAAGTCGAGTAGGAAGCTAGAATGGCAATTCCAAATAAAGAAGTAAAATCTAATACAGATATTTTAGATAATAGACGCACCCAAACTCGCATCCAGGTTCGTATTCCTAAAGACTTGCATGAGGAACCAGTCATTTCACGACTGGTTTCTCACTATGGGATCACAGTTATTATTGCTGATGCTCAGGTAAGCGCAAACGTGCCACAATATAGCTGCTTCGATCTGGAACTGCGAGGTACTGTTTCTCAGATTGAAAGTGCCCTAACTTACCTGGATGAACTGGATTTAGAAGTTTTGCACCAATCCAGCCCTGAAGAAGATGGTTGGTAAATTGAGTTCTCAGTCCTGAGTTATGAGTGCTGAGTCAAAAACACTCAGCACTCAGCACTCAGCACTCGTTACTGATTTTAGGCCATTTGATTTTCAATCGCCCACCGCGCTAGTTCAGTGCGGTTATGGAGATTGGTTTTGCCCAACATATTGGACACATGGCTTTCAACTGTGCGCTGACTAACATTTAGTTCTTCAGCAATTTCCCGGTTAGCTAAACCCCTAGCGACAAACTGGACTACTTTCAGTTCTGTTGGGGTTAATTGCACATCGAAGGGAACCTGGATGCGGGAACCATTTTCGCCTCCTTTTGCTTGGTGTTCTTTCCAACGGATAGTTTGTTTCAGCGAGGATTCAACTTGGGCTACGAGTTCTTCTGGTTCAAAGGGCTTGACCATATAAACATCAGCACCTTTATTCAGACCCTTAACTCGGTCTGCGCTTTGTCCCTTAGCTGAAAGGAAAAGAACCGGAATCCAACTGGTGCGTTCGTTTTGCCGGACTTGTTCCACAAAAGTATATCCGTCCATTTCCGGCATCATCACATCGCAGATAATCATGTCTGGAACATCTTGCTCTAAAATTTCCAGAGCTTCACGTCCATTTTCGGCGGTGATGACTTCGTATCCCCGGAATTCTAAGTAATCCTTCACCAGCAAGATGAGGTTAGGGTCATCATCAATCAATAGAAGTCGTTTGTGATCTTTCATGCTGGGCTCTTTCATAGCAGTGGCACTTGTCGCGCTTCGGTCCATCAAAGTCTTGAATATTTATCCTCTATGGTGGGTTATTTTGAGATGTTGTCCTTTTTCCTACTTAACTTGCCTTTGCTGTCTCGAAGTCTCAAAAATGCCGAGCATTTTCAAGAGACTAATAGCTCGATAGCAAAAGTCCAGCAAGGATACGTATAGCAGTAGTATCTATAATGCGCTATTATATATCGCATTGAAAGTGGCGGGCGAAAAAACACTGATTAAATAATAATCCTTCTGACTCACAAGTAAGTATTGGCTTAAAGATGACCCTACCTCAAAACCAACCCGCACTTTCTTAAAGCTTACTGCTGTTCCATATCCTTCGGTTGTTAAGCCTCTATGAGGTGTTCACAAGAAACTAGGGAAGTTTCTGGCAAAGGATGGTTGAAAAACGCATATTCTTTTACCACCTTATTGCCTATTAAGTGTTCTTGGATGATCCGCTCAATAACTTCCAGGTTTGCTTGGCGATACCAGACACCATCAAGGTAAACCACCATTATGGGTCTAGAACAACAAACGCGCAAGCAGTTGGCTTTAGTTCTGTAGACGCATAAGGAATAATTCTGTTGCGACTCATCAAGTTTTAACTCTTTAAGTCGCTCTTTTAAGTATTCCCAGAATTCCAGACTAGCTCGTTTTGAGCAGCAATTAGCAATTGTCTGGTCAGCGCAAATAAAAATGTGTCGCTGAATTTTTGCAAGTCCAAAACTTTCTACACAATTACTCAGGGCATTATATTCTACTAGAGATTTAGTGGCTTTGGGGATTTGATGGCTTGACTGGATCACTGTATTGTTACTTATCGAGCAGCTCCCTGATTACAGTTCTATAACAATTTCCCAGCTTTGCAAATAAAGTTGACTGAGAAGAGAATGGGGCATTGGGCAACTTGTACTGAGCAGAGTCTCTCAAATATAAGTATTGGGCATTGGGAAAACTCTTCACTACTCCCGACTCCCTATGACCATATAAAAATATACGTAACTTACAGAGCAGAACCCGAAGGATATAAATAATTAGGCATTAATACTTAAGTACATCAACGCTCTTCTAGTTCGGGAACCCGTACTCAAGCAATTCTTGCCATTGGATGCCAATTTTAGGTAAATTAGCACTCAGGGGTTGAGAGTGCTAATCTCTGGAGAAAATAATTATGGCAGCCTTATCTTTAAGCGTTTCTACAGTTAAACCTTTGAGCGATCGCGTTTTCGTAAAAGTGAACGCCTCAGAGGAAAAGACCGCAGGTGGTCTGTATTTGCCCGATACCGCCAAGGAAAAGCCCCAGGTAGGGGAAGTAGTTGCCCTTGGCCCTGGCAAGCGTAACGAAGACGGTAGCCGTCAGGAATTGGAAATTAAAGTCGGCGATAAAGTGTTGTACTCCAAGTACGCTGGCACTGACATCAAGCTCGGCACCGAAGAATATGTACTGCTTTCTGAAAAAGATATTTTAGCAGTCGTTATTTAGTGGTCATTAGTCATTAGTCATTAGTCATTAGCCAATGACAAAAGACAAATGACAAATGACGAAGAACAAAAGACAAATGACAAAGGACAACTAAAACAATTATGGCAAAGCGCATTATCTACAACGAAAACGCCCGTCGCGCCTTAGAACGAGGCATTGACATCCTGGCTGAGGCTGTAGCTGTTACCCTTGGCCCCAAAGGTCGTAACGTAGTCCTAGAAAAGAAATTTGGCGCACCGCAAATTGTTAATGACGGTGTAACGATCGCTAAAGAAATCGAATTAGAAGACCACATTGAAAACACTGGCGTAGCTTTGATTCGTCAAGCTGCCTCTAAGACCAACGATGCTGCGGGCGATGGTACCACAACTGCTACCGTTTTAGCTCATGCGATCGTCAAAGAAGGCTTGCGGAACGTTGCAGCTGGTGCTAACGCAATTTCCCTGAAGCGTGGTATTGATAAAGCTACTGCCTTTTTGGTAGACAAAATCAAAGAACACGCCCGTCCAGTGGAAGATTCCAAAGCCATTGCCCAAGTTGGTGCAATCTCGGCTGGTAATGACGAAGAAGTCGGTCAGATGATTGCCCAAGCAATGGACAAGGTGGGTAAGGAAGGCGTAATTTCCCTAGAAGAAGGGAAATCTATGTTCACCGAGTTGGAAATCACTGAAGGGATGCGCTTTGACAAAGGCTACATCTCTCCTTATTTCGCTACTGACCCTGAGCGGATGGAAGCAGTTTTTGATGAGCCTTTCATACTGCTGACCGATAAGAAAATCGCTTTGGTACAAGACCTTGTACCAGTGTTAGAGCAAGTAGCTCGTGCTGGTCGTCCTTTGGTAATTATCGCCGAAGATATTGAAAAAGAAGCTTTGGCAACCTTAGTAGTAAACCGTTTGCGCGGTGTACTCAACGTGGCTGCTGTTAAGGCTCCTGGTTTTGGCGATCGCCGCAAAGCACTACTAGAAGACATCGCTGTTTTAACTGGTGGTCAACTAATTACCGAAGATGCTGGTTTGAAGCTAGATAACACCAAGCTGGATAGCCTGGGTAAAGCTCGCCGGATCACCATTACCAAGGACAGCACCACAATTGTTGCCGAAGGTAACGAAGCTGCTGTTAAGGCTCGTGTAGAACAGATTCGTCGTCAAATCGATGAAACCGAATCTTCTTACGACAAAGAGAAATTACAAGAGCGTCTTGCTAAACTCTCTGGTGGTGTCGCTGTCGTGAAAGTTGGTGCAGCGACTGAAACCGAAATGAAAGACAAGAAACTGCGCCTAGAAGACGCTATCAACGCCACCAAAGCTGCTGTGGAAGAAGGTATCGTTCCTGGCGGTGGTACAACTCTGGCTCACCTTGCTCCTGAATTGGAAGTTTGGGCGAAGAGCAATCTTAAAGATGAAGAGTTGATTGGTGCTTTGATTGTTGTTCGTGCTTTACCTGCACCTCTGAAGCGGATTGCTGAAAACGCTGGTCAGAATGGTGCTGTGATCGCTGAACGCGTTAAAGAGAAAGAATTCAATGTTGGCTACAATGCTGCAACAAACGAATTCGTCGATTTGTTAGCTGCTGGTATTGTTGACCCTGCTAAAGTGACTCGTTCTGCTCTGCAAAACGCTGCATCCATCGCTGGTATGGTGTTGACAACCGAATGTATTATAGTTGACAAGCCTGAACCAAAAGATGGCGCTCCTGCTGGCGCTGGTGCTGGTGGCGGCGACTTCGATTACTAATACTTTGTAGTTACATAATTTGAAAAACAGCTGCTTCCTGATGGATGCGGCTGTTTTTTTGTGTCAAAAGAAGAGGAAGAGGGTGAGTTACGACAACGCTTGTAAATATTTAGCTGAACAGTACCCTGCTGATTTTGTCCGTTGGTTTCTTGGGGTAGAGGTGCAATAAATTGAAGTATTAAAAACGGAACTTACGCTTGAACCAATTCGTGCAGATTCTGTGACATTTTTGCAAGCAGCTAACCAAATTTTGCACATTGAATTTCAAACTTTGGCGAAATCTAATCCGGCGCTTAATTTCCGAATGCTCGATTATTCTGTGAGGTTGAAGCGCCAATACCGTTGTCCTGTAGTGCAAGTGCTAATCTTTTTGCAGGAAACTACTAATGAAATGGCTTTTACTGAAGAATATCGGGACAACATGACGATTCACCAATATCAGATTGTTCGTCTTTGGGAGCAAGATTCAACACTATTTTTAGTTAATCCGGCGCTGTTACCTTTAGCAAGTTTAACGCGAACTGACTCGCCGCAAAGTTTGCTGGCACAAGTGGCTGAACAAGTCGCTACAATTCCAGATAGAGAGGAGCAACAAAATATTGCGGGTTGTGTAGAAATTCTGGCAGGTTTGCGGTTTGACAAGGATTTTGTTCGGCAATTTTTACGGGAGGATATTATGAGAGAGTCTGTAATTTATCAAGATATTGTTCAAAAGGAAGCGTTTAAATTGATTAGTCGTCAGCTTCAAAAGCGTTTTGGTGATAATATTGGTGGCTCATTAGTTGAGCAGGTTAGGAATTTATCTGCTGAACAGTTAGAGGATTTGGGAGAGGCATTGTTGGATTTTTCTGAAGTTGATAATTTAGTAGCTTGGTTAGGGACTTCCAGAAAATAAAATATACAGATAATAAAAATGATAATCATTGTTAGGGGGGTGGGAGAGGCTGCCGTTGGCAGCCTCTCCCACCCCAAGTTGTAGTAAATTGAATGATGATTCGATTTTGGGATGTTTGAGGTGTCAATACAATTAACAGATTCATTGAAAAAGTTATTGAAGGAAACCGCACATCAATTAAAGGGAGCAGCTAAACGTAGGTTCATTGCACAAACAGTTGTGGCATTAGGACACGGAGGAAAGTCTATAGCAGAGCGAGAGTTAGGATGGAACCGTGTAACTATTGGTAAAGGAATTAAAGAATTAAATAGTGGTATCACTTGTGTGGATAATTATCAAGGTAGAGGAAGAAAAAAAGCAGAAGAACACCTACCAACTCTTTTAGAAGATATCAAAAAACTAGTCGATTCTCAAAGTCAAATAGACCCGACTTTTAAAAGTCAAAGACTCTATACCCGACTGGGCGCATCTGTTGTAAGACATCAATTAATTGAAAAATTTGGTTATGCTGAAGAAGAATTACCAACTTCAGAAACAATTCGTGTCAAGTTAAATGATTTAGGGTATCGCCTCAAGAGGGTTGCCAAAATTCAACCTCAAAAAAAATTCCCGAAACTGATGCAATCTTTGAGCAATTAGCTATAGTTCACCAAGAAGCTTCAGATGACCCAACTATTTTACGTTTAAGCTTGGATGCGAAAGCTCGCGTAAATATCGGCTCCTTTGATCGTGGTGGTAGAAATCGAGTACCAACAGAAACTGATGACCACGACTTCAAACCAAAAACAACTGTAGCTCCTTATGGTATCTTTCTTCCAGACCTTGACGAGCTATTTTTGTATTTTACAGAATCCAAAGTAACTAGCGATTTTATCGTTGACATTTTAGGGGATTTTTGGAAATCAGAAAGCTGGCGATTTTCGGAAATAAAAACTTTACTTATTAATCAAGATAATGGAGGAGAAAATAGTTCTCGACGTACTCAGTTTATGAAACGTATAGTTGAATTTGCTCAATCATACAAATTAAATATACGTTTAGCTTATTACCCTCCCTATCACAGTAAATATAATCCAATTGAAAGAACTTGGGCTGTTTTGGAGAATCATTGGAATGGCAGTATTTTAGACGATGTGGAAACTGCATTAAATTTTGCTAAGACTATGACGTGGAATGGTAAAAGTCCAGTTGTTAAGTTAGTTACTCAGACTTACTCTAGCGGAGTCCGTCTAACTAAAAAAGCTATGCAAGAAATTGAAAATAAGATTGAACGTTTGACTAATTTTACCGAAGATAATTTACCAAATTTAGGTAAGTGGTTTATTGATATCTGTTGTGGAGTAACGTAATTTTCAAAAAGTTAAAAGCGCAAAAATAGTCGATAGCAATTCAGCTCACTGCATTTAAGAACTCTCTTTGTGCAGACATTTATCTTGCCTATTTATTGAGGGAGAAAGGGGTTGCCGTTGGCAACCCCTTTCTCCCCCTTAAAATGATTATCATTTTTATTGACTGTATATTTTATTCTCTGGAAGTCCCTTAGAGAAGCAGGAGAGAGACTAAAATTTTTACAGAAGGATATTATTAAATAGTCTGCAATTTATCAAGATATTTTGCAGCAATAAAACTAGGTTAATAAAATATAACCTGATGTCTACTAAATCAGCATTTTGAAGAAATTGACGCATCGATTTGGCAATCGGAATCAGTAAGTTGCTTGGTCACGAACTAAAACAAAAAGTACCTCTGTGCCATTGGCAAAACTGTCGCAGGTTCACAAATCAGCAACTCACCATCTGCCCTAACTTGATATGTTTCTGGATCTACTTCAATGTGTGGTAGTGCATCATTCAGCTTCATATCACGCTTGCTCAATTGGCGTGTTCCAGAAACTGCTACTGCTGCCTTTTGTAAACCTAGCTGGCTAGGAATTTCGTTCTCTAAAGCTGCTTGTGAAACAAAAGTTAATGATGTGGCATGACGCGCCCCGGCAAAACTACCAAACATTGGGCGCATATAAACTGGTTGCGGTGTGGGAATACTGGCATTAGCATCGCCCATTTGCGACCATGCAATCATTCCGCCTTTAATCACTATCTCTGGTTTCACGCCAAAAAACGCGGGATGCCACAAACATAAATCTGCTAATTTTCCCTCTTCCACTGAACCTACATATTGAGCAATTCCATGAGCGATCGCAGGGTTGATTGTATACTTAGAAACATATCTTTTTGCCCGAAAATTATCTGCTTTTTGCTCATCTCCCTGTGGGTTAAGAATTCCCCTCTGCACCTTCATTTTGTGAGATGTCTGCCAGGTGCGAATTATCACTTCGCCTACCCTTCCCATTGCCTGAGAGTCGGAGGAAATCATACTAAATGCGCCTAAGTCGTGCAAAATATCTTCGGCGGCAATGGTTTCTCGGCGGATGCGAGACTCAGCAAAAGCAACATCTTCAGCGATCGCAGGATCAAGATGATGACATACCATCAACATATCCAGATGTTCGTCTAAGGTGTTGAGGGTGTAAGGACGTGTGGGATTAGTGGAAGATGGCAGAACGTTGGCTTGACCGCAAACTTTGATGATATCTGGCGCGTGTCCGCCACCTGCGCCTTCAGTGTGGTAAGTGTGGATGACACGATTCTTAAAAGCTGCGATCGTATCTTCGACAAATCCGGCTTCATTCAGAGTATCAGTATGAATCGCTACTTGCACATCATATTCATCGGCAATACTGAGGCAGGTATCAATTGCTGCGGGTGTGGTTCCCCAGTCTTCATGAAGCTTTAACCCCATTGCACCGGCATTTACTTGTTCTACAAGTCCTTGGGGTTGACTGGCGTTACCTTTACCCAAAAATCCTAAGTTGACGGGAAAAGCATCAGCAGCTTGCAACATTCGGTAAATATTCCAAGGGCCGGGAGTGCAGGTAGTGGCGTTTGTACCTGTGGCGGGGCCAGTACCACCACCGATCATAGTGGTAATACCGGAAGCGATCGCAACTTCAATCTGTTGGGGGCAAATAAAATGAATATGGGCATCAATACCGCCAGCAGTGAGAATCATTCCTTCACCGGCTAAGGCTTCAGTTCCGGGGCCAATAATAATATCTACATTGTCTTGAATATAAGGATTTCCGGCTTTACCAATTTTGAAAATCTTGCCATCTTTAATGCCGATATCTGCTTTGACAATACCCCACCAATCGAGAATTAAGGCATTGGTAATTACTAAATCTACAGCACCATCGGCGTTAGAAATGGGGGATTGTCCCATTCCATCTCTGATGACTTTACCGCCGCCGAATTTAACTTCGTCGCCGTAGGTGGTGAAATCTTGTTCAACTTCAATAAATAATTCTGTATCTGCAAGTCGGATGCGATCGCCTACTGTTGGGCCGTAGGTTTCGGCGTAAGCGCGGCGATCCATTCTGTAACTCATAAGTGTTCCTCACAAACTGCGAATTTGGAATTTTTCAAACCTCATCTGGAAACCATTCCCTTCTGGTGAGGCACACATCACACCTACACTTACTGTTTCCGTTTGAGTCAAATAAGCGAGCCGCAGCATTGTATATTCAGTTCCATTCAAAGAGTATTCCACTTCTATTGCTGTGTCGCGTCGAGTTACACGCAGCCAAATTAAAGATGGATTTTGTGGCATTGGAATAACAGACCAATCTGAGTAATTGCGTGTCACAACTGCGCTAATTTGTTGCACGCCATCGACAAATTCAATACCACATTTCAACCAATTCAACTCATCTAAACGTATCATCAACCCAGCTTGATCGTATAAATCCTGATATTGTCCGCTGATTTTCACTTCAGCAATAAAGTCACCTTGAATTTTTTGATAAAAAAAGTGACCATTATCTCTAATGAAACCGTAGTGAGTTTCCCGCCAGAAATCTGTTTTTGCGCCGGAAGCGATAGTGATCGCTTCGTCTTTTACTTCCCAAACAGGCGGTTCATTGTACCATTCCATGTTCATAGCTACAGAGAACCGTTAATTTTGGCGTTGAAACCGTAGACTTGGCGAGTACCAACTAAGGAGACTAGAATTATTTCTTTTTCATCGCCTGGTTCAAAGCGGACTGCGGTTCCGGCGGGGATATCAAGGCGCATTCCTCGCGCTTGTTCTCTGTCAAAGTTTAAGGCGGCGTTAACTTCATAAAAGTGATAATGGGAACCTACTTGTATGGGGCGATCGCCTGTATTTGACACTTGTAATTTTATAGTTGGACGACCAACATTTAGTTCAATTTCACCTGCTGGTGTGATAATTTCCCCAGGAATCATATAAATTAAAATTTCTAAACTTTAACGAATTGGATTATGTACTGTCACTAACTTTGTGCCATCAGGAAAAGTAGCTTCAACTTGCACATCATGTACCATTTCTGATATCCCTTCCATGACATCATCCCGCGTTAATAGTGTTGTACCATAACTCATCAATTCAGCCACAGTTTGCCCATCTCTCGCTCCTTCTAAAATGGCAGCAGAAATATAAGCGATCGCTTCAGGATAATTCAGTTTTAAACCCCTTCCTTTCCGTCTTTCTGCTAATAAAGCAGCAGTAAAAATTAATAGCTTATCTTTTTCCTGCGGCGTAAGTTGCATTCTTATCTCCTCTGTGTTCTCTGCGCCTCTGCGGTTAGTTTAAACTTGCCACACTCTTGGTATGCAATTACCACGATTCAAAAAAGAAACTCGCAGCATCTGCCAAACATCAATAAACCAGTTTCTCACCTCAGAAGTAGAATAACCGCGATATCGGCACAATAATCCATGTTGTAATCGGCTAACACCCGCTTCTCCTTCCCCATTCCATAAACTTCGTGTTTTTTCGACAATTTCTCCTGAAACTTCACCACCAACCCAAACTAGACTACCTACTATTGGTTTTCCAGCCAAGCCGTGGGGACTGTGGAAAATGTCTTCGCTACCCCGTAACCATTGCCGATCAATCCATAAAGGAACGCCTTGCTGCCAAATTTCTGTGTGCGATCGCCATTCTCCAAGGTAAAATTTTTCTCCTCTAGCACTGCGACCAAACCGGGTAATTTCCCAGCCTAACCAACTGGCCCCGGTTGCTAATTCTACCCGTAAATCTTGCCGATAAATCGCGTCGTTAAATAAAATTGTCTCCTGTGGCAACCATTCTAAACAAGCACCAGCGTCAACTTGCATTTGGATGGTTTGTCTAGCTTGTAGCCCATTACTGCGATATATCTTGCTTGCAGCAGCTGTAGTAATTAAGGCTTGGGCTTGTGGTTGGAGGTGGATGTTAGAGGATAAGCGATCACCTCCCACCATTCCCCCAGCTGTATGTAAAATTACGCTATGACAAACTTTTTCCCCTTCTGGATAAAATGGGCGTTGTACCTTCAGGGGCGCTTGTTGGTGATTGTAAATTAACTGGGTTGCATCCTGGCGATCGGCATAGACTAAATTAAGTTTCCCATGCCAACCTTCTGCTATTTGTGAGTTACAGGTCATTTATAAAGTAAACATTAAGTTTCAGGTGGATTACATTTCATTAATTCACTCTGCCAGTGTTTTACCTGCAATTTATCATTATTTTTTCACGAACTGGAATAACGGATGATAATCTCAGACAAAGACACCAAGAAAAACTTTTGATATCTGGAAGAAAAGGGGTGCGTAGGCGTAGCCCGTCGTAGGCATCGCTGTAGTTCAGAAAAGCGAATAGTACTCCTATTTGATTTATGAACTGGTTTTTAAGGTAGTTAATAAATCAATACAGTTCAGTTAAAGCTATAAATCTTTGCCAAAGTCATTTTTTCTAACTTAGATGCAAAGCGTCTACTCTACGAGTTCTCCAACGGAGTATCGACGCGCATTCGAGAACGTAGAGCAGGACGCGAAGAGAAGAAAAAAATGCATAACCCAAGGGTATTAGCTAATAGACTCATCCGCGAATCATGAAAGCTTACCAGGAGAGAGTTACAAGGATTTGCACGGAAGGAGCGATCGCCATCTGGCTGTACGAGGAAATAAGGGTTTGAAGGCATTGAGAGAGAAAAAAATGGAATTAGAGCAAAAACGTAGAATCAGAATAAATGAATTTACAAATAGCAAATTAAGTACTAAGAGTAACAGAAAATAACCGATTAATTCTTAATCTTACCAGCCCACAAACAGCCAGAATTACCTGATTATATCGATGTCGAGCTAGACGGAATCTATCACTGGCTACTCGAAATATTTTTACCCGACATATCATGTGTTCAACAGCGATTCGGCGTGACGAAAGTTCTTTATTCTCTTGTTTTTGTAATTCCGAGATTTCTGTATTTTTTCGTTTCTTATGAGGGGTGGTAATGGCATCATCTCCTATATAAGCTTTATCGCCGAGAAACTGTTGCGTGTCAGTAAATTTATGGCGGGTTTCTCGAAATAAATTAATATCGCTTGTTTTCCCTAACATTCCGACACGGACATCGACAATATCTTCCCCTCCAGGTAGAACAATAAATTGATTTTTCAGAGTGTGCATTTTTTTCTTGCCAGAGTAGTATCGTTTTTGCTCTTGATAGTCTACAGGTCTTGCTGTAGGTTGTTCAGTGCTATCGACAATTAATTCGTATTCAGACAGCATTCGCTGTAATTCTTGATATTTTTGACTATCTGTTGATACTTCTTCTATTTGAGATGCTGGTAAAATATCTCGCAAAATATCTACCCAATAATTGAAGGCATCATTGGCTTTAGTTTTGGAAATGTTAAACAGCAACCCTAAAATCTCAAAAATTGGTTTTTGTCTCAGGTAAACTAGACATAAGCATATTCCTTCTTTGGCTGACATTTCTGGTTTACGCCCGCCTCCAGGAGCGATAATCCGAATTTTCTTTTTTTCAATTTCTGCCTGTTTTTCTATATGCCTTTGCTCTGCCAGGCCGACCAATGCTAAAAAATGGTCATAACTAATTCCAATTAGGCGTTTAGCTTCATGAGGATACGATTCAATTCTTGCCAAAGGACTTGTCATATTCTTTCCACATAATTGCTACTCCAACTTTTTATTATCTCATGCTATTTATATTAAGGATAAGTCTAATAGGTAACTGAATTACCAATTACGAATTATTTAAGAAACACCAGTCCACTATATAAATGAAAAGCTGAATCCCAATTAGTCTGTTCCCTGCGAAACAAATGAATATGTGACTTGATATGACCTAACATTTCTGTTTGGTCTAATGTTGTATCTGCAAATGATGTGAAATCTGACCAAATTTTAACTTGAGGTAGTTGCTGATCAATCCAACTTGATAAACTATTCCAATTAATTCTGATTGTATTTTGGCTAGCTTGGGGAATGATTTTTAAACCTTGCTGGAATTCATAGCCGTTATCATAGAATCGGAGAATGCAACGTCTACCAGGTAAGTGTAAATCACAAAACTGAGCATAGTCTTGTGTTTGAGTTTTCCATTCCAGTTTACGGCGGGCATCAACATCTACAACTTGTTCAAAAATGGGCAATAGTCCCACTACTCTGGCTGTGACTTCTGACCAGTCAAAGGTGAGAGAACCGAGTTGATTTGTGTCATTACAGCAAACAACAGTAGCTTGTGGGGTAGATTCTTGAAAATGTTTGACTTGATAAACTTGAATTTGCTGAATTTGAGCTAGTGATGCCCAAAAGCAAGGAATACCAGCCTGCTGTAACTGTTTGCCGTAAAATTTTAGTTCTCCCACTTGTCCAGTACGGTACAACCTCCAGCCACGACTTGGCATTAATAGCCGTGCGGTATAGGGATCTAGTTGCATTATCTGGGCAAATTTTCGAGATGCGTCCGTTTTCATCTCGTTACTGAGTGGCTCTAAAACTAGTACGCCAAGTTCAGTGTTATTAGGTTCAGATTTTGCTTGGGAAATGGCTCTTTGTCTTTGTTCAATCTCGATTTCTTGCAGTCGTTGCAAACCTTGACGTGCTAGCGACACTATTTTGGTATTTGTCGTATCTTGCAGCAGTTGCCGATAAACTTTTTCCGCATCCTGATACTTTGTGGATACTTCATGCAACCGACCAAGATAAAATTGCACCCAAGGATTGTCTGGTGATTCTATTAGCAGCTGTTTGAGTAATTTGGCAGCTGTTTGATAGTCTTTATGGTCAAAGGCGATCGCAACTTGCTCAATCATCACTTACTTTAAATACAGGATGGAGTGATGTCTCGCGCAAAATCACTTTTGCGTGAGCTATAAATCATTTATACTTCACAACTTGCGGTAATTAAGGATAATGCTACTACTGGGGCTGTAACTGCTCTCAGAATGCGGCGACCAAGGGAAACAGGTTGAAATCCAGATGCGATCGCATTCTCAATTTCTTGTGTTGTCCATCCTCCCTCTGGGCCAGTAGCAATGACAATTGTTTCTTGTCCTTTGTCATTTGTCATTTGTCCTTTGTGCTGTAAGCAATGTTTTAAATGGGGAAACTCACCACGCGCTTCACAGATATATTGCTGACTGTTGGCAAATGACAAATGACCAATGACTAATGACAAACCCGTATTAAAAGCAACAGGCTCTAAAATTGTTGGCACAAAAGAGCGCTCTGATTGTTCGGCGGCTTCGGCTGCGATGCGCCGCCAGCGTTCGAGCTTTTGAGGACTAGGATCAAGCAAAGTGCGATCGCTCAATACTGGTGCAATACAAGTTACTCCCAACTCTGTACAACACCGCACCACTTCATCAAATCCATTGCCTTTGGGTAACGCCACCATCAAGGTAATTGATACAGGTAATTCAGTTTCCACCAAAAGCGCTTCTAAAACCTGTGCTTGCTCCCCTGCTAGCTGCGCTAACCACCATTTCCCTTTACCATCCATTGCAATAAAGCGATCGCCTTCACGCAAGCGCAATACACGCCCCAAATAATGTTGTTGTTCTTTGGTGAGTAAAATTTGCCCTTGTTGAAATTGGGAGGGTGCGATCGCAATTCTTTGCAGTTGAGACATTTTTCTTAATGAATTATTGCCCTGCTGTAGATATCTGTTGTCTAACCCAGGTACGGAAAGCACGAGTTGCTGCTATTTGTCCAACTTTCTTGCTTTCTTGGATAAATCGGGGAATCTCTGTTAATCGCACAGGTGCAAAAGTTGGACTGCGATCGCTTTGCGAGTATTGTCCATTTTTAAGGGTGTAGATCCTCAAGACATTTCCGTTATACCGCCAGAATTCTGGGACTTCCATTGAAGCATAAAGGCTTAACTTGTCTATCTTGGATCTGGAATATTCTACTTCCAGTACTATGTCTGGTGGTGGGTCTGTATTCAGGTCAATATTTTCTTTGTTGCGGACTAACAATTCATTTTGGATGTAGTAACTACTGTCCGGCTCGCCTCCTTGCTCCAAATCATCCCGCGTCATAGTCAACGAGCCAGCGCTTTTAACTTCTAAACCAAATTCTTCACACAGCACAAGAACAAAACCTTCAATGAGACGGTTTGAATTCTCGTGCGGCATTAGCGGAGTCATGATTTCTACTATTCCGTTGTCATAAGCTAGCCTTTTATTTCGCTCAGATCCCATATCTGCCAGCATAGCTTTAAATGTCTGCCAGCTTATGTTTTGCAGCACATCCCTAGTTTCTGCGAATTTTGCTGTTGTTACCATATTTCAGTTTTCCTGTGGATGTGTTACCTAACTGTATTAGGACTTAGGGACTTCTAAGAAATAAATTATCCAAATAAACGAACCACAGAGACACAGAGAACACAGAGAGAGGAAAAATATAGAGAGTTTTGGAACATTTTTTTATAGGACTTACGCAAAATATCTCTCAAACTCTGATTTCTCCGTGCCCTCTGTGCCTCTGCGGTTCGTTATTCCGTAACTCATGCGTAAGTCCTATTTTATTTGGAACTTCCTCACACCAGAAAGACACAGATGGATTTATCTGTGTCTCTCTTTGATTTCATTATCTTAAACTTTTCAGCTTACGAAAGATTCTGGAAGTAAACCTCTAGCGCTTCAGTCACTAACTGAGTCATCGGCTTACCTTGGCTTTCTGCTACTTCCTTTAACTTGCCATAAACTTCTTCTTTTAAATTTACCCGATGGCGCGATTTGTTTGCACCATTGGCTGTTTGGGGATCGTAGCTAGCAGCAAATTCGCGGATGGCATCAAAACCAACGCGATCGCAAAAATCACCAAAGCTTTCCTTTGATTTCCGAGATTTCTTAAAGTAAACAAAAATCGGCTCTAAGAAACTTTCTAAATCATTATGATGCAGCTTTTCTGTGTAAGGTTGCGCCAATCGAGTCTGATTTGGCGAACCCCCTAACCATAACTGGTAAGATTCTGGAGCGCTACCAACAAAGGCCAATTCTGCCAAGTAGGGACGAGCGCAACCGTTAGGGCATCCTGTCATTCTTACCACAAAATGTTCTTTTTGTAAACCTAATTTATCCAATAGAGCGCGAATCTGCTCCAAAATCCCCGGTATTGCCCGTTCTGATTCCGTGATTGCCAAACCACAAGTGGGTAAAGCCGGACAAGCCATTGCATACCGCACTAAAGGTTCGATTTTACTGGGTTCATCTCCAACACCGTGACGGCTGAGAATGTCTTGAATAGCTTCCTTGCTATCTGGTTCGATATCGTAAAAAATCACGTTTTGGTTCGATGTCAGGCGGATGGGTAAGTTGAACTGTTCGACAATTTCCCGCAAGGCGGTTTTCAGTTGAAACGAACCTTCATCCTTGACTCGACCATTTTCAATGGAAATTCCCAAGAATAGCTTGCCATCACCTTGTTCATTCCAGCCGAGGAAGTCGTGGAATTTAAACTCTGGTAGTGGTTTGAAGGCTTCGATTGATTTACCGAAATATTCTTCAACTTGGGCACGGAATTTATCTAAACCCCAATCGTTGATTAGATATTTTAATCTGGCGTGACGACGGTCGGTGCGATCGCCATAATCTCTCTGAGTAGCAACAATCGCTTTTACAATGTCGTAGACATCATCTTTCGCCACATAACCGATGGGGTCTGCTAACCTAGCGAAAGTTTCTTCTTTACCGTGTGTTCTGCCTAAGCCACCACCAGCAAAAATATTAAATCCTTCTAATTGCTTCTTATTATTGGTAATTACTACCAAAGTCAGGTCTTGGGAATACAAATCTACCGAATTATCCCCTGGCACCGTCACGCAAATTTTGAACTTGCGGGGCATATAATGCGTGCCATAAATCGGTTCTTCGTTGTCATGGATAATTGTGCCATTCCCGTTGCTTTGTCGCGCTGCTTTCACCTCTGGGTCTTCTTCAGCACTAATTGCCTTTTCACCATCTAGCCAAATTTCATAATAAGCACCCGTCTGTGCTGACAACAAATCAGCAATATTCTGGGCATATTCCCAAGCATACTGATACTCTGGGCGATTTTTAAAGGGGGCTGGTGGTGCCATGACGTTGCGGTTGATGTCACCGCAAGCTCCCAAAGTTGAACCCAGATTCTTGACAATGGTGGCGATCGCTGATTTCAGATTCTTCTTTAAAATACCGTGCAGTTGGAAACCTTGACGGGTAGTTGCTCGTAACGTGTGGTTGCCATACTCATCGGCTATTTTATCTAAAGCCAGATACAGCTGCGGCGGTACTAAACCACCAGGATTTTTTGTCCGCAGCATAAACTGGTAATCTTTTTCCTGTCCCTTAGTGCGGTTGTCGCGGTTATCCTGCTGATAAGAACCGTGAAACTTCAAAAGCTGCACCGCATTTTCAGTAAAATGGGTAGTATCTTGAAGAATTTCAGTTGCGACAGGTTCACGCAAAAAATTACTATTTTCCTTGATTCCTTCTACTTTGGAAGGCTTACGGCTAGCGATTGGGGAAGGAGCAGATTTAACCATTAGACTTGTATAGTATTCTCAATAAAGCATTACGTAGACACCGAATCAGCACCCTTCGGCTACTTGATCCCCGGTAATCCGGCCGGAATAATGAGGAATGATTTAATTTTACCACGGCAAAAGCCGGCTTTGTCAGTGATGTAACACTTAACAAAACCAGCTTTTGCGAGTAGTGAGTTTTGTTAGCGGTAGCGGGGCGTTTAGCCCGTGCTAAGTCCTGAGTACTTAAGTAAAGTATAGAGTGACCGAGGACTCAATAATTTTTTATTTGAAGCGATAGCCAAGACCGCCATTGATGGTAACAGCAGAAGCATCGCTATTTTGGTAGGCACCAAGTCCGACTTTAGCGTTAGTGTAGACAAGGAAATTGTTAGCAACTTCCGATTCAACACCAGCACCTAGCACTACTGAATCTCTGTTACCTATAGGAGTTGGTGAGCCATCTTTTTCTACAAAAGAATAACCGCCAGTTAAATAAGCGTTAGTTTTATTAGCGATAGGCACATCCACAGAAAGTTCTGGGATGATAGCACTTGTCTTATCACTCCAGAGAACATTACCACGTACAGAAAATGGCGTAGTTCCTAATTTCAGGCGACCTGTAACATTACCACCAAATGTGGCAGCATCATTGATACCTTCTCCGCCGCTAGTAACGCCAGCTGCAACACCAGCACCAACATAACTAGCATCAGTACCCTTTTTGGTTTCAGCAGAAGCTTGACCAGATGATAGAAAAAGAGGAGCAACTATTAAGGAAGATAATGCAGAAAATGTCACGAAAGACTTGAGTAAGCGTTTCATAATTTTTACCAAAATTTTTATTTTTTACTTGTATATTTCCAGTCGAAAATCATTTAACAATGTTCCAAATGTTTCCCAATTTTTATTAAATAAATGTTGCTAATGATGCATAATAGTTACAGGCTAAGTATCCCAGATAATCATAAATAAGCTGTTATAATTACATTCAATGTCTTTTCATCTGGGTTCTTTGTTCCAAAAATAGACGCTTTTAAAACTGTCACAATATTTGGAACTCAAACTATGTCGGAATAGTGTAAATAAAATATCCGACTAACATTTTTTGCCGAGCTTTTCACAGAGGATGAAAAACTCGGCTGTAGCATCTGTTGCAACAACCTATAGAGGGAATCTATAAAGTTAATTTTGAGCAGTTATTGTGGAGATTGAATAATGCTAACCGGTGCAAAAACGTTGTCTGGTTTGATGGGTTTATGTGTCGGTGATGCGTTGGGTGTGCCAGTGGAGTTTACTAGCCGTGCTGAACGAGTAAAATCTCCAGTGACAACGATGCAGGGTTATGGCACATGGAATCAACCACCAGGAACTTGGTCAGATGATAGTTCGTTAAGCTTTTGCCTAGCAGAATGCCTTTGTAGGGGGTATTCGTTGGATGCCATAGCCAATTCCTTCTGGCGCTGGTACAAGGAGGCTTACTGGACTCCCCGTGGCGATGTCTTTGATATTGGTCAAACTACCCACACAGCAATTATGCGTCTGAAACAGGGAGTTGTTCCCCATCAGGCGGGTGGGAAGGTTGAAAATAGTAATGGCAATGGTTCGTTGATGAGAATCTTGCCGATGGCTTATTGTCACCAAAACTTAACTTTAGGCGAATTGCTAGCGCGGGTGCATGATGTTTCAGCGATTACCCATGCTCATGCGCGATCGCAAATGTCCTGTGGAATTTATATTAGTATTGCAGTGGCGCTCCTAGAAGGGGCTGACCCCCAAACAGCTTATCTACAAGCATTGCAAGATATCCAAACAATTTATTCTGTCCGAGAATTTTTGTTAGAAAAGCCGCATTTTGGCAGAATTTTTAGTGGTGAGATTGCCAAGTTACCAGTTGAAGAGATTAATTCTGGTGGCTATGTGATTGATACTTTGGAGTCATCCCTGTGGTGTTTATTAAATAGTTCGTCTTATTCTGAGGCGGTGCTGAAAGCTGTCAACTTAGGCGGAGATGCCGATACTACTGCCGCCGTCACTGGTGGATTAGCGGGAATTTATTATGGGGTGGAAAATATTCCTCAAAAATGGATGAACCAAATTGCCCGTAGACAGGACATTATTTATTTGGCAGAGCGTTTTGCAAGGGCTGTCTACAGTTGAAGGGACTGGGGACTGGGTGAGAAGACAAAGGGAATAACCAATGCTCAATGCCCAATACCCAATGCCTAATCCTAAACCGTAGACAAAGAATAGACCTGACCATCAATCAGCAATCGTGTGATGCCTTTAGCTTGCAGATGAGTCCGAGCCTTATGGAGCATTTTACTATCAGGAACTTTAATTACGCGATCGCGCTTGGTAGAAAAGCGCTTGGCGACGCGATGATTATCAAATACCGGCAGAGTTCTTTGCTGAGTTTCCAGGCTGGGAATTTGTCCCAAATCACCAAAGTCCTTGAGAGGCCGGGTAATTAATTCCGAGGAACGGTCAATTACCAAATAACAAGTTTTCGGCAAATTGGCTATCGACAGAGGTAAAACTTGAACTGATGCTTCACCTGGCCTTCTTTTTGTGACTAAAGGTCTTTCGTCATCCAGCTCATCATCATCAAAGTCTTCTTCCTCAAAGTCGTCATCCTCTAAATCATCATCTTCTAAATCATCCAAATCCTCCGATTCATCTAGCAAATCTTCGCCTAGCATCTGCGCGATGACAGCCGCTCCTGGATGTTTATCCTTTAGCGGTGGAATGGAGATGCTGACTATTTCCGGCGGCTTTTGCTCTGGAGTTTCTAATTTCTCTGTAACTCGGAGCTTCGGTTTTTCTGCCGCCGAGGGGCGACGACGCACCCGTCTACTAGCAGCGAGTGATTCTGCCGTTTCCTCTGAGTAAACTTCCGGCTCTACACGAATTACCCGACGTGGCTGCGGCTCAACCTTTGTCACTTCCAACGGTGGGCTTTCGATGGGTGGAACTTCTATCTCCGGCTCCGGTTGAGTCAGCAATGGTAACTGCTCATAGCTTACCTGCGCCCTGCCTTCAGGAGTTCTCGCAGCCCGCTTTAAAGAGACTAAGTATTCATACTCATCCTCTGGCAAAGTGCTTTTGAGCAGGCGACTAATTGTCGAGTTACTCACACCATAGCGTTCTGCCAAAGTTGAGGTTGTTTCGGCAGTCTCTCGATATAACTTAAGAATTTCTTGCTTGTCAGAGTCTGTTAGTTTTCTCACGGTAGATACCAAAAATCTTTACTAAGCTCGTTTACGTCCACTGGTACGCCGCGTTCGTCTTAGTGATGCGTCATATTCTAAGACAGCGCCCATGCCAAATAACACCCCACTAAACACCCAAAACACTTCTAATATCTCCCCACTTTGATAGTTGGGGCCTTGGGCGTATTTAAACCACATATCTGCAATGTAAAGCGAAAAGGCCGCTGCTGCAATCATTCGCCAAGACTGGGAAACTCTTCCCCCCCAAAAGGCTAGTAGCAGAGTGGTAGCAATAATTAACAGAACTACATCGCTAACTACGTAAAACCAATTCAAAATAGCGACTAGCAGTTCTGAGGGTGTTTCCTGTTGCATAGAAATCCACCATGCCAACAAACTACCGAATACTGCAATTGCTAACACAATTAGCCACTGCCATTTTTCCAGATTGATTCGCCTGGAAGCCACAGCTAAAATCATGCCTGCGCCAAGTAATAGATAAGTGAGTACAAAAAATATATCGCCTACAGACACATCTGGTTCATCTTTTAACACTATTTCGGTATATCCGAAAATTATCCCCCCAACGAAATAGGAAAGCATACCTAACCCAATTAAGAGCCAGACATTTCGCCCACTGACGATTTGTGGACTCAGCCAGTTCCTCAAGCATAAGATACTGGCACCCAAATAAGCTAAAGCTTCAAAAATATTTGTACCAATCACATACCACTCGGCCCGGCTTTCTATGCCATCAGCTCCGGGAACTTTGGCACTAAACAACAAAAAGTATAGCAGTGCTAGTACGGCCCAGCCAATATTAGCTAAGACAATGTTCTGAGTATTGAAAATGGATTTAGAAAGGAACGAATTCTCGTAAGAGTTATTCATAGGAATTGACTATGTAGATGCACTCTGGCAGTATTTTGAGTTAAAGGACTGTATATATAGCAGTGTGTCTGCCGATAATACACAATCGGACACCAAAAGCAAGTACCAGTGGCCGGAATTTTGTTAAAATTTTCCATGCTACTGCCACAGTTTACCCAGTGGCGATTGATTTAGCCAACTGATAAATAGCAATCGCTCGGCTTCTGGCATATCTTCTAGCTTATAAATCACTTGTTTGGTAAAATTGCCATTGCCAAAATATGCTTTTCCTAATCGATGCAATTCTTGTAATAAAGTAACTACATGATTTTCCTGCCAATCAGGTATTTTGGCAGTTGGCAAAGGATTGGTAGATACCAAATATTTAACTGCTTCTAGGGAAGATGCTTGAGGAAATTGCTTTTGCTTTAATACTTCCGCAATATCTTTCTCAAATAATGCAGCTTGTTTAGCACCTAAAAACTCTTCAATGTCGATAGAAACACCCTGTAACAGCAAAATACTGGCTTGGACTAAAATCGCCGTTTTGCCATGACCACCTGTATCACTATCCAGCTGCTCTAAACGGATTTTACCCCAGACGCTAAAGCGTTCGGGTTCCTCCAGCAAAACACAGGCTTTACCCCGGTTATCCGTTAATTCTCTCCATAAGGCTCTAGCTTCTTCTTCTTGACTAGCTTTGAAAACACTAATCAAGCGAAAAGTCTGCCCTTGATAATTGAGGATCGGCACCTGCTGATCCTTTTTTGGGTGCTGAATGCTTGATATTTCAACATCCTGCCGTTTGAGAATAAACATGGCACTAGCAAATAACTCCTCACAGGGGCACTCTTAATATGGAATATATAATGGCATTTGGCAGTATCGCCAAGGCTGAAATTACCTAGCGTACTGTGAAAATGGGCCTAGCGATCGCCAGATTCTTCCCGAAGGTAGCCACCCAGAGGGCATTGGCGTTAACAGGCAAATAACCCCTTGACAACTCAATATATCTAAACCGATACTCCATCTGTTTCGTTTTTGGTGTAAATTGACTAGCTAGCGACTAGCATCTTAGCCTTGCTAGTGGTAAATCTGCAATTTTTGATTGCTTCTTGGTAAGTAAAGACGATATAATAGTGTAGGTGACTCCTTCAGGAGCCATTATTTTGTTTTGGGCGCGTAGCTCAGTGGATAGAGCAATTGCCTTCTAAGCAATCGGTCGCAGGTTCGAACCCTGCCGCGCTCGTTTTAACTCAATATGAACCCTCAAGCGGTGTGAAGTGATATGATGATTTCCGCGTTTGAGGGTTCGTTATTGCTGCATCATACCAAGAACAAAGGTGATATAGCGTTTCCTAGTCTAGTTAGGTACAGTAACAACAATGAGTAAACCAGCCTTCGATATCTTTTAAAGATACTTTATTAAAAGCTTCTTCAACGGCTTTCGCTAAATCTGGATAATTTTTGGCACCGATAGAACGTAGTATGTTCAGAGTTTTGGAACTAACTTTTGAGAGATAAATGCCTCAAATGTGAGTCCATCTGTTGCACCAATCAGACTAATTTGGGTAATTATACCTCTAAAACCGATAGCACCAATCAAGGAGACATTTTTTCCTCGCTTAATAGGACGTTCACCTCGCGCTTGCTTTCCTTTGGGCGCACGGGCAAATAGTCTTACTAAAGATAAATTTATGCCGGATTCATCAATAAAGATAAGATTTTTAGCTAGAATTCCTTGAACTTTTTGCCAAAATTCTACTCTTAATGATTGAACTCGGTCACTCTCTTTCTCGGTTGGGTATAGTGTTTTTTTTTGAGATTTAGGTTAAGAAGACGCAGCATCCTATCTAGAGTTGAGCGACCAATCAAGACTCCCGTTTTCTGTTCTAACAGCAGACGAAGTTCATCCAAGGTTGCATCATTATTATCTGACACAATTGACGACAAAACGTTTAACTCTTCCTGCGAGAGCTTTCTTGGTGTTTGTTGTGTGCGAATCTTGGGCGAAATACTCACAGTCTTTCGATATTGTTTCAGTAATTTTTCAACAAGACTTTAGAGGCTGTTTGAAAAGTCGGAGAGATGGTAAAAAAGCTCTCTCAGTATACGCTGTGAATAGATAGTAGACAGCACCGAGAGAGCAACATGAGTAAAGCATACCCCAGCAATCTGACCCGTGTTCAATATGAATTTCTCAGTGACATGATTCCAGAACAAAAACCCGGTGGTCGGAAGCGTGAAGTTGATATGTGGGAAGTTCTGAACGCAATTTTTTATGTCCTAGTAGAAGGAGTTAGATGGCGATGCCTACGGCGGGCTACGCCTACGCTACCGGGTGACTTTCCCGTCTGGCAAACGGTATACAACTATTTTCGTAAATGGCGCAAAGACGGAACGTGGTTGAAAATTCACGATAGTCTGCGTCAGTGGACAAGGATTGAGCAGGAGCGCCATCGAAGCCCTATCTACCTTGCCATGATCCGGATCATGGTAAGACGATTAGCATCCCACCCTCGCGCACCAAAAAAGACAAGAAGGATACTAAAACGTACTCATCCTTCCAAACGACCCCATGTTTCTACAGCTAAAATTCTATCCCAAAAATAATACCTAAAAACAGACACCTTGAAAGGGCTGATCCTAAAATATATGAGAGGTTGCAAAATGTATTGTGAAATCAGTATTTTAAAAATGCCTAAAAACCAAGCTAAAAACATATTTAATAGAGGAAGAAGGTTTAGGAAATAATTATTGAGCCTACACCTTCTTCCTAAATCAAGTTCAGCCTATTCTAAAGTCTTTTTTACTTCATCTTTAATGTTTTCAGCAGTGTGACGAACTTGGGCTTCAGCTTGTTTAGCTTTACCTTCAGCTTTGTCATTAGGGTTACCAGTTACTTCACCAACTGCTTCTTGTACTTTTCCTTCGACGTTCTTTGCAAAAGCCTTTGCTCTATCTTCGATACTCATATACTTTTTTCCTTATCTTAACTAGTGATTATCTATTGCTTGCTAAGAAAGCGTTGCAATGTTTATATATTACTTTTAGACAAGTTTTAATTCTTCTATCTGACGATGTTTTTATTAAGAATATTTGTGTCCATTGTACATAGTTATTTAAAGGTGAAATTCATCTTGAAGAATTCAAGTAATATCCAAAAGATAGAAAGGATTTATTCTATGGTTCTATCTTCAGATAAAATCATTTGCTACTTTAGCTAAATAATGATGCAGATGTCTACCCTAAATTAGCGGTTAAGAAATACTCAGAATGTGAAAAACGCAACTTGAGTTAGCAGTATTGCTGCACAAACAAGTAATTTATTATACTTTAAGCGCTTATAAACATCTGGCACAACAAAATAGTCGAGATATAAGAAAATATTCTAATACTGCTTACTTAAAGGGAAAAGGAGCGGAAGACCTGATATATAAGGCTTTTCCCCTTTAAGCTTTTCCTTTCCCCCAAAACTCGACGTTCCAAAAAAGTGGTGTTGTCACAAATCTTAGGCGGAAAGAAACATAATTTTTCAAATTTTAACTGAAGAGTAGTTTAGCTAGTGCAAGAAAGCAGAGAGAATTCTGTAGATTTTTCTGCGGCTTTCCGCAGGGTACGAAACTTCAAAGAGACAGCAGGAAAGAAAGCTTGATTTACAAGCTTTTGTTACCTTTTTAAACTGGATAGTTATTTATGCCATACCGCACTAGTAAAACTTGTAACTAATTTCTCACTAAAGACAGCAGGAACAAGTATTTACGTTTATTTCTATTTATCAAGGTAACGCGATGTGCGACTTATTGTTTCGTTACACAAGTCGGGTGTATGAACGATTGAAAAGAAAATTCCCACAATCCGCACTGGAGCGAGAAAATCGTTACCAGTGAGTGGAATGAGGGAAAAATGTTTTCTATAGAAGAGTTTATCATTGCCGTATTTTGCTGTGTTGACGATGTGCTGATTGAAATCACCCAGGTATACCCAATTAAGAGACGAGGTTTTGCTCCAAGTTTAAGGGAGAGTGAAGTTTTAACAATGGAAGTAGTGGCAGAGTTTTTGGGAATAGATGCTGACAAAGACATTTGGAAATACTTTCACCGTCATTGGTTAGGGCTATTTCCTCAGTTAAAGAGTCGCTATGCTTTTATTCGTCAAGCAGCTAATTGTTGGCAGTACAAAGAACTGTTACAACAAAAATTAGCACAGATTTTAGGGGCATTTTCTGAGCAACTTCATTTAATTGATGGATTACCAATACCTTTGTGTGGCTTCAGTCGCGCTCCCAACTGCCGGAGTTTTAAATCCCAAGCAGATTATGGCTTTTGTGCTGCCAAGCAACAGACGTATTATGGGTTTCATGGGCATTTAATCATTAGTGGCACAGGAGTTATTAGTGGGTTTACTCTCACTCCGGCAAATGGCAGTGAACGAGAAGCACTTTGGGATTTAATCACGCGAGTTAAAGGTTTATTAATCGGAGATAAGGGATACTTAAGTCAGTTTTTGTCAGGAGAACTTGAAGGAATGGGTATTAATTTACAAACCCCTCTGCGTTCTAATATGTCTGACTCTCGTAGCCAATCTTCAGTTCGATTAATGCAACGCTTTCGTCGCCTCATTGAAACAGTTATTGGTCAATTAGTTGAGAGATTTCATATAGAGAAGATTCGAGCGAGAGATATGTGGCATCTTACCAGTCGTCTCAATCGCAAGATTTTAGCTCATACTGTCTGTTTCTGGCTTAATCGCCACAATTGTGACCCGCTTCAGTTCGACGATCTTGTTACAGAATATTAAGTCGCACATGGCGTAAGGTATTTATGCAATCAAATTCTACTACTCAACCAACTTCTAACTCCCAATATGTAGATTCTCGGATACAAAATGATGTATCTGTTAACATTTTCATCGGATTTTCTATTTTGATTCCAATGATTATATTTGTAGGATTTAATATCTATAAGAAACACCGTGCTGCTGTTCTCAGTCAGCAAATTGCTTCATTAGAAAAACTGTGGCTTTTGAATATTAAGAAAAAAAGAGCTTGAAGAAAAACAATATAGACAATGAAGTACTTATTTATAATTTGGGTGCTTATACTCTCTTTAATCGCTCCTAATGCGGCGATCGCTCAAGCAAGACAACCCTACACCTTAATATCTGGACTTGGCACAATCCACCATCCAGTTTCCACTGCTAATGCCCAAGCGCAAGAGTTTTTCGATCAGGGATTAAATTTAATTTACGCTTTCAATCATGATGAGGCGGTGCGTTCTTTTCAACACGCAGCCAAACTCGATCCGCATTTAGCGATCGCATATTGGGGTATTGCTCTGGCTCTAGGCCCTAATATTAACTTAGAAATCGACCCCAATCGAGAATTAGCTGCTTACCAAGCGGTACAGCAAGCTTTAGCACTTTTCACCAAAGCATCTAACCAGGAACGAGACTACATTACCGCCTTAGCAAAACGTTACTCCCAAGATTCTGGTGCAGACTTGTATCAACTAGCGGTAGACTACGCAAAAGCAATGGCAACCCTAGTTGAGCGTTATCCTGATGATTTAGATGCAGCAACGCTTTATGCTGAAAGCTTGATGGATCTGCATCCGTGGCAGCACTGGACTAAAGATGGTAAGCCACAGCTAGATACAGAAAAAATTGTGGCTATTTTAGAATCTGTTCTCAAACGTAACCCAAATCATACGGGGGCCAATCATTACTATATCCATGCGGTGGAAGCCTCGCCTTCCCCACAAAGGGCCCTTGTCAGTGCCAAAAGACTAGGAACCCTAGCGCCAGCAGCAGGACACTTAGTACACATGCCTTCCCATATTTACTTTCGTGTGGGAGATTATGAAGGGGCAATGCAGGCAAACAAGCAGGCGATCGCTCAAGATGATATTTACATCAAAAAATATCAAGTCCAGGGCACTTACCCCATGATGTACTACAACCACAACGTACATTTCCTCATGGTGGCCAGCAGCATGGCAGGAAAATATGAAGATGCTCTCCAAGCCGCAGATAAATTAGTCGCAAATGCTACTGCTATAAACCCTTGTATACCAATGCTTGAGGGATTTCTGGGCAGCAAAATGCTAATTCAGACACGCTTTAGTGATTGGGATGCCATCTTAAAAACTCCTGCTCCCGATGTTAAATTGCCTACTACTACAGCACTTTGGCATTTTGCTCGCGGTATGGCTATGGCTGCCACAGGCAAACTTGAAGAGGCAGCAAGTGAAAGTCGGGCATTACTTACCGCCAAGCAGGAAATTTCTACCGAAGCAACTATCGGATTAAGCCCCGCCAGTCGCATTTTAGACATTGCTTCAAAAGTTCTCGATGCCAAAATTGCTACAAAAAATAATGATTATGAATATGCCATTCAATTACTAGAAAAAGCGACAGTAGCAGAAGATGCACTCGATTACGTCGAACCACCAGACTGGTACTTTCCCACGCGGGAATCTTTGGGCGCTGTGCTTTTGGCTAAGGGTGATTATAAAGAGGCGGAGAAAGTCTTTCGTACCGATCTAGAAAAGTATCCCCATAATGGGCGTTCCCTATTTGGCTTACAGGCAACTTTGCAGGCATTGGGGAAAGAAGACGCTGCTCAAATTGTCAAAGCCGACTTGCAAACAGCTTGGAAAGGTCAAACAATTTGGAATTTTAGATTTTAGATTGGCCCCATACCTAGCAGGTTATCCAAAGAAGTATAGGCCGAAATAGCCTTTATTTGTTGCTTGACTTTGGCTTTCGTATTAAAATTTTGGAGTAATGCTTCATGGTTAATGCAGTCAAACATTCAATTCGGATATTCTAAAGATGTGCCCCTGTATGTCTGATTTCCTTTATCACCCTACAGAATTTATCTTCTTCCATTTCCAACCCTTTTTTGGATTGGGCTGTACTTAGGGTAGCTGGGGCAGGCGATCGCGTAAATGCGATCGTATCACTGGTTAACTATCTACTGGATGCAGAGAGATGGCTCGTATGTCATCCTAGATTTAGGAGAGTTAATTCAGTGACGTCTTTGATTTTAGTATTGAAAGGCTTTTCCTTTTAGTATTTACAGACTTCTCAGAGAAATTAAAATCTCTACACAGTGATGATTTTGGAGCGAATCGATGTCAATTTACGTAGGTAACCTCTCTTATGACGTTACACAAGAAGATTTAAGTGGTATTTTTGCAGAATATGGTACTGTAAAGCGAGTACAAGTACCTACTGACCGTGAAACAGGTCGTCCGCGAGGCTTTGCTTTTGTGGAAATGGGAACTGAAGCGGAAGAAACAGCTGCCATTGAAGCTCTTGACGGTGCTGAGTGGATGGGTCGCGACCTGAAAGTAAATAAGGCTAAACCCAAGGAAGATAGAGGTGATAGAGGTTCCTTTGGTGGAAACCGAGGAGGAGGATACGGCGGTGGCGGCGGACGCGGCGGACGCTACTAACTTTGGAAACAAAAAAAATTTACCAATAGTCTTAAGGTCAGACAAACAACAGTCTGTCTTTTTTTTGTAATGTTCCCGCCTGATTAAGTCAACTTAGTAGGAGAAGTAATGACCCAAGTAATTGTCGGTGACAATGAACACATTGAATCAGCCTTACGACGATTTAAGCGAGAAGTTTCCAAGGCTGGAATTTTTCCAGACATGAGAAAGCATCGTCATTTTGAAACACCCTTAGAAAAACGCAAGCGCAAAGAAGTCGCCAAGCACAGACAGAGTAAGAGAAGTTTTCGTAATTAAGGGCTGACATAGCTATAAAAGAAAACCTTCATAGATTCTATGAGGGTTTTCCTTTTGCCTATTTAAAAATCAGGAAACCTCAAGAAACGCTAAAATCAAGTCAGCCTTTGTATCGTAGCGGTTGTGTCCCACATCACTCAGAGTGCGGTTCACTGCATAAATCCTGATTGTCAACGTCCTTATCCCCAACCTTGGGGAAACAAATTCTGCAACAGCTGTGGCGCACCGCTAGAGTTGTTAGACCGCTATGTTCCACTTCAGCCATTAGGTTCGGGAGGATTTGCTCAAATTTACACGGTTTGGGATGAAAAAACTCAAACCGAGAAAGTGCTGAAAGTGTTGGTAGAAGATTCACCAAAGGCACTGGAATTATTTACCCAAGAGGCGGCAGTTTTATCTAGTTTGCAGCATCCAGGTGTCCCCGCAGTCGATGCCGAAGGGTATTTTCAGGTACAACTGTTTAACCCCAAGCCGCACCAACTACCTTGTCTGGTAATGGAAAAAATCAATGGACGGACTTTAGAGGAGATATTAAAAAAGTTTCCCCAAGGATGTCCAGAGAAGTTGGTTGTAAACTGGTTTGCCCAAACTGTAGAGATTTTACAAGAATTACACAAACGTCAGATTATTCATCGGGATATTAAACCTTCTAATTTAATGCTGGGCACATCTTCGTCCACTGTCAGCCTACCTCAAGGGCAAATAGAAGGCGATCGCTTGGTACTAATTGATTTTGGTGGGGCAAAGCAATTTAGCCCCTCTAAGCTGCGTTCTCAGTCTAGTTCCACCCGATTATTTTCTTCTGGTTACAGTCCACCAGAACAAGTGAGTGGAAGTATTGTCGGGCCAAGTGCCGATTTTTATGCCCTTGGTCGAACGGTGATTGAACTGCTAACAGGCAAATACCCGCTAGAGTTGGAAGATCAACAAACTGGGAAATTGCGCTGGCGTACTGCGGCGAATGTTAACCCGCAACTAGCAGATTTACTAGATGAGATGGTGCAAGAGGATGTGCGATCGCGTCCAGCAAATGCAGCTATGATTCAAAAACGGTTGGCGAAGATTTCTCAACCATTACCGCCGCCGGGATTATTTGCCCAACTGCAAGATCGGGTTAAGCAAGCTTCAACGCAAGTTTCCCAGAGATTTACACTGCTAATCCAAGCTATTGAACGAGTTTTAGCGAACTTTAGCCAAGCTGTAACTAAAACCGTTGTTTTTATCGCTCAGACAATCATCAAAATTTTTCAAGCTTGTTTGGCGACCATTTGGGCGATGATTTTGGCTTATGTTGGTGCTTGTTTTGGTGCGATCGCAGGTTTTATTTTGGCATATCACACCAACTTGGGGCGTTGGGTTGTGGAATCTATTTCGAGTCAGCTAAACCAATTAATCCCAAATACTCAAACCGTCTTTGGGGCAGATATTTTGGTATTCATCGCCGCAGGCTGGGGAACCGCTTGGGGACTGACAGCATCCGGGTGTTTTGGTCAACGGCGGCGCTTTTTAGTAGCATCGCTGATGGGCATGATTAGCTATGGCTTCGGCTGGTTCATTTTGCAATTAATCACACCAAAAGACAGTGGCGAGGGTTTAGTGGCAGTGATTTTAGTAGCAGCTTGCCTACTCACATTGAGCTTAGGTCTTCGCAGCCATCACATAGTGTACGCCGTGTTAGCTGCCTTTGGTAGTGCGATCGCCTACGCATTTTTGATTCTTTTGAGGTTGGCACCACCGATCTTCCAATTTACTAGTCAACCAGCATGGTCAGAGTTACAGTTACCTCTGATTTTTTTTGGTTCTCTAGGCTTCTTTATCAGCTTCTGGTTAGGAGTGAGTTACTACCTAATTGTCCCTGGGTTGCGCTTTTTAGGATGGCGGTGAAGGAGGCAGGGGGCAGGGGGCAAGGGGGCAGGGGACAAGGGGACAAGGGGAAAAGAACTGAGGACTTGAAACAAGTCTTTCCCCTTGTCCCCAATTCTCCTTGTCCCCAAGTCCTCTTCCCAATTCCCAATGCCCAAAAACAAGATCCCCCTAGTCGTATTTTTCATCGAGCTAGGGGGATCACATATATGGTAGTCTATAAAAGGTTCGGTATAGTTCCTTACGAATCGATTCTATAGCCTATATTTCAGTTTGGGTAGTATTACCATTAGAATTTATAGTATTTTTACAGCTTCTTAATGAATGCTTCATCCCTGTTCTTCCCTAGAGAAGCGGTATATGTAAGTATGACAGTACGCAATGTGCGTAACTTGTCATTTTTGTAGATATCTGTAAAAAATATGAAATTTAAGATTGTTGCTACCGTCGTTTTGTTAGCTTGTTTTGGGTTTGCAGAGCAGGCCCTGGCGTTAAATCAACTAGATTTAGATCAGTTGAAGGCAACAAATGCCTGTCCCAGGTGTAGTTTGAATGGTGCTGACCTAACTCAACTGAATCTAACTGGAGCAAATTTGCGAGGGGCTGACTTGAGTGGTGCAACATTATCTAAAGCTAATCTTACCAATGCCGATCTCACTGGTGCAAATTTAGAAGGTGCGATTCTGAATTCGGTCAATCTTATAGGTGCTTCCTTAACCGGAGCAAATTTGAAATCAGCATCTCTAGAAAACGCTGATTTATCTTATGCCGGTTTCATCAGTGCCAATTTGGAAGCAGCAAACTTAAAAGATGCTAAATTGCAGTTTACTAACTTTCGGGGGGCTAACTTCCGACTTACAACTATGGCGAATGGTGTCGTCACCTCCGATAAGCCCTATGGTTGGTCTTTAGAACGTCAAAATCCCAGAGAATGTAACGAGTTTAAACCCGAAAATACTCTAGGCACAACCTGTTATTCAAAATAAATTGGGAATGGGGAATAGGGCATTGGGCATTGGGCATTGGGCATTGGGCATTGGGCATTGGGCATTGGGCATTGAACATGAACAAGAGACAAGGGAGACAAGGAAGAGGGGGAGACAAGAGGAGACTTGTTCAATAATTCCCCCTGCCTCCCCAGGGCTGATTCATTGCATTTCAAACAGGATTTGTCAAGATGTTTAGCGAGAAAATTCTAAGTAAGCGTGACGAAGAGATGAACATTTAAGCACTGAAATATCAGTCAAATAGTTGGTTTCATCGGCAAGCTAGTAACAAAATAACTAATTTTTAATCGCTAGAACCCTTGATTTTTAAAGCTCTTTAGGGAATGAATCAGCCCTCCCCTGCTTCCCCTGCCTCCCCTGCCCCCTTGCCCCCTGCCCCTTCACCTATCCTGGTATAGCAAAAGCATTTTGTTTGTTAATGGTTCTTTATCATGGGAAAAAAGCTTGTAGATTAATTGAATCGATGCTTACCCATATTAAAGACTTAGCAACAAAACTAGCGCCTCGCTTAATTGAAATTCGCCGCCACATCCACTCTCATCCAGAACTCAGTGGTCAAGAGTACCAAACAGCAGCCTTCGTAGCTGGTGTTTTGTCTTCCAGTGGTTTGCACGTACAAGAGGGAGTTGGCAAAACGGGCGTAGTTGGAGAACTCCAAGGCACTGGTCAGAATGACCGTTTATTGGCAATTCGCACTGATATGGATGCCTTGCCAATTCAAGAGGGCACAAATTTAGAATATGCCTCTCGCGCAGAGGGTGTTATGCACGCTTGTGGTCACGATGTTCATACCACAGTAGGGTTAGGAACAGCAATGGTTCTATCCCAGATGGCAGAAGAATTGGGTGGGAAAGTGCGGTTTCTATTTCAACCAGCCGAAGAAATTGCTCAAGGGGCAACCTGGATGGTGAAAGATGGGGCGATGAAAAACGTCTCAGCTGTATTAGGGGTTCATGTTTTCCCTTCTATACCCGCAGGATCTATTGGCGTGCGTTACGGGGCTTTAACAGCCGCCGCAGATGATTTAGAAATTCTAATTATGGGAGAATCTGGGCACGGGGCGCGTCCTCATGAGGCCATTGATGCAATTTGGATTGCTTGCCAAGTTATTACTGCATTGCAACAAGCCATCAGCCGAACGCAGAACCCCTTGCGTCCTGTAGTATTGAGTATCGGGAAGATTAATGGTGGCAGAGCGCCGAATATAATTGCTGATAAAGTGCAATTATTGGGAACCGTGCGATCGCTCCATCCCGAAACCCGTGCCCACCTCCCGATCTGGATTGAAAACATTGTATCTAATGTTTGCCAGACCTACGGGGCAAAGTATCAAGTCAATTATCGCCAGGGTGTACCCAGTGTTCAAAATGATTATGCTTTGACGCAATTGTTACAATCAGCCGCAGAAGAAGCGTGGAGTAGCGATCGCGTTCAAGTTTTACCCGAACCTTCCCTTGGTGCTGAAGATTTTTCTATGTATTTGGAACACGCCCCTGGTTCCATGTTTCGTTTGGGTGTCGGCTACAAAGAAAGAATCATTAACCACCCATTACACCATCCCCAATTTGAAGTTGATGAATCTGCCATTATCACTGGGGTTGTAACTATGGCATACACCGCTTATAAATACTGTCAGCAAAATTTTTAAACAAAAGCTCCCAGCACATGAGGACTGGGAGCTTTTGTTTAACTAACTTGTTTTAGCGGATATAGAAAGCTCGAAAGCATCCTACACATTAGATTCGCTAACAACACCTAACTTTTGTTGAATTCGGGTCTTAGCGGCTTTGAATTCAGTAGCCAGTTGTTCACTTTGATCGCTGCTCAAGTTGTTACGAATAGCAGCAAACATTGTGCTTTCTTCTTGACGAATGTGGTCGCCAACAGCTTCCATAAGCTGTCTAACTTGATTTTTGAATTCAGATGAAGAAGGGCTGATAGCCTTAATTTGCTCTAACACCCGCTTCATCTCCGCTTGCTCGTCAAACAGTTCTTGGGTGTTATCTTGACCGTAGAAAGGACGTACTCTTGGATAGACTACTTCCTCTTCAGCTTCAGCGTGGGCAGTTAAATCCTTGTAAATTTGACCAAAGTACTCTTGAATCTTTTGTGGATTGTTACTTTGTAGTAATTCCGTGAACAAGGTATTTACTTTGTTGTGATCGAGGCGAAGGGCATCTTGAATATTCAGATCCTTTTTGTCACTGGTTTGAGTGACAGCGCTACCTACTACACCACTGACTGCGGCCATAGCGTCTTGAACACGCGCCCAAATTCCTTGATCTGCATCTTGTCCAGTGAGTTCACGGACACCTAAAATTTCCAGAATGCCTTTGAGTTGTTCTTGGTGAGCGCGGTTCTCAAAGTTAATGGTATTCAAAGGTGCGATCGCTAACAACACATCAGCACCAACTTTTTGAGCAGCCTTGTGAACTATCAAGCCACTCATTACTAGTTGATGCTTCAGCAATTCATGCTGAGATACTTTTTCATACAGGCTCAACTCAGAACCTTTGAACAATTCACGAGCTTTTTCAATGAATTGTGTAACATTTTTTTTGGGTTCAGCCTGAATGCCATACTGACCAATTATAGTTTCGAGAACGCCAAGATTTTTTTCATCATCTTTGAGGAAATTTCGGATGCGATCGGCAATTTCGGCATCGAGTCCTTCTCTCAAAAGCGATTGTTCATTTTCGATAACCAACTGTTGAAGTGCTTTGATACTTGCCAATTTCACAGCAATAGCATTGCGTTTCGTATCATCTAAAGTAGCTACCATCCGTAGTTCTCCTCGGCAAAGTGTTCATAATTATTACTGATATAACCTTGACACACAGCTTAGGGAGATTCCCTCTTTCTTTTGAGTGATAGCTCTCATGACTCTGGGTAGAAAAAACTTTAGCGTTACACAACAGAAATAAAAATTAAAGCGATCGCCCCGATTTATAGTTCTAAATTAGGAACAGATATTCTGTATTACATCCAAATTGAACAGATAAACAAATTAGCCAATTTGGAAGCAATCTATATCTTTGGAATGAAAATTAATATCAAAAAATTACTTCTTATTCAAGAGGGCAAAATCATAATCAGTTCCAGAAGAACAACGCCCACAACGCTCGATTTTGACTAGTAAAGCTTCTCCTTGGCGCTCACCTGAAGGCGAAAACTTAATCATTCCTGTGGCTCCAGAAGTTGAAAAATCGCTATTAGACAATACCTTTTGCAACCCTTCGCGGGTGTTATCTTGTTTCAAGCCAGTGATAATTACTTGGAGTGCATCATAAGCTCCGGCTGTTCTCTGATTTACCCTTGCATTCCAAAGCTTAAAGGCATTTTCTGCAAATGGATTATCTTTATTAGCATCACGATGCCAATACACAGGTAGTACCATTCCTTCGAGATCCGTGCCATTTTGCAAAGTTGTTGAACTGTACATAGTTTCGGAAGCAAAGAGAGGTTTTCTGCCTTTAACCTCTTGTGCTACTTTGGTGGCAAAATATATATTTCTGACTGAAGGTAATAGTAAAAAGCCACTGGCGTTTTCTGTTTCTATAGCTTTATCTACAAAAGCTTTATAGTCCAAATCTTTGTCTGCCAAATTGCAAGGCGTGTTAATAACCTTACTTCCATATTTTTGGAGAGCTTGAGTGTACTGTTCTACAAGTATCTGATTAGATGAGGAACCTGAATTATCTCTTGAGCTACGAATATCGCCACAAATAGCAACATTTCTTCCCTGTCGAGCAATGTAGCGAGCATGAGTATCTACTAAATTATCATATAGCGGATTTACATGAAATAAGTAGTTAGTTGTGGAACTATTTGGCTGACTACTTAGTGCATTATTATCTAACTTTTCTTGATTTTCGGCTTGAGTTGGCCGCTCGACAGGAAAGACTAACACCAAGTGCTTTTCATTATAAATTGCAGCATTACGTCTAACTCCCACTGCTGCCACGATACTTTTGTCTTGAAATAATTCATTATCTAATCGTGCAAAATCTTCTCTATTTTCAGCACTAGCAATTACAATTTGTAGCTTCTTACCATCAATTCCTCCTTGGTTATTAATTTCATTTTGAGCTTGAGCTACACCACGCAAAATTTCTTCTGATAAATTAGAGTCAAAATTAATTGATGCTATCACAGCAACTTTTAGAGCGCTATACTTATCTCGTGCAATTTTAGCGTTATTTAAATAAATTAGAGTTTCTGGGTCATTAGGATTATTTTTTAAGGAAGCGCTAAACTTTTGAACAGCAGTGGTAAAATCTTTTTGCTCAAAAGCTTTAACCCCATCTGTTTTATCAGGATATGTTTGCACTTTCAACAAAATTCTTGTACCCAAATTCATCAATGGAGGCTTATTCTTAACTTCACTTGAACTAGATGTGGGGTTGTTTAATGATGTTATTATGATACTAGAAGAAAGTTGCCTAATTGCCCACAAAATAGCTGCTACCATTACTCCAGCCAGCCCCAAAGAAATAAGCAACTTCAGGTTCTCTTTTTTATTTGTCATGAATAATACTCCAAGTTATACAAAGCTTATTAAAAATCAAGGTTTAGTGAAAAATTAACCTATACTTAAATTTTAAAAATATTTAGAAATAAGTTTATTTATTATTTCTGACATACCCACAATGATAAGCGTCAAAAGACCTGCAAGAAAAACTAGCAATACTACAAGCAAAAGTCCATTAACTCCAGATTGGAGAAGATTATTTGTGAGCAAGTTTTTGAAAGTCAAGACAATTAGTGAATTTGCTATTATAGCAATCACAATTAAATAAGTTTTTTCCAAAAGCGAACGAGATTGAATTAAGATTACCCCACCTAAAATTAGCAACCACAATCCAGAGCTAATCCAAGTAGTGCCTAAAAAACTAATAAGTGCGATCGCTAACAATGAACTACCTGAACCTGTAATTATGGCTCCAGAGAATAATTTGCTATTAGAGAATCGTGGTAGATATCCAGTTGTTTTTTGTTGAGTTTGTGATTGTGACTCTAATAGTTTAGAAGGTGAAATGACTGTAGGAGGTAATGTATGCCTTAGTGGTGGTAGATTATTCAAGTCTTGTAAGACAGCCTGTGCAGACTGATAACGCTGCTCATGATTTTCTTGGAGTAATTTATCCAAAATCAATTCTAATTCTTGACTTATGGGTTGTGTCAAATGCTTTCGCCAACTAGAAGTCCAACCATAGCCTTGTTTGAGCCAGAAATTCGAGGGAGAAATATTTGTTAGTAGATGAAAGCAAGTTATGCCTAAACTATACATATCACTGGAAGGAAAAACTTTACCAAATTGCATTTGCTCAATTGGTGCGTAACCTAATGAACCAATAATTGTCCCAATTGCAGTGGTTGTAGTTTCCGCCTTTTGCTTTGAAACCCCAAAATCAATTAGTACTAACTTATTATCACTCTTACGGCGAATAATATTTTCTGGCTTAATATCTCGATGAATTATTTGCTGTTGATGTATGGCAACCAGCACAGATAATAAATCATTCAAAAAAGATCGAATCTTAGCTTCATCAAAAAAACCGTATTGTTTTAACTCCTGCAACAGATTTTGACCTTCGATAAACTGCTGCACTAAATACAGATATTCACCTTCCTTAAAATATCCATACAAATTGGGAATTTGTAGATGTTCCCCTAATTCTTGTAGACGTTTTGCCTCTCGTTCAAACAATTGAGTTGCTTTTTGATGTGCGTGAGTACCTTGACTGCCATAAAATTGACTGAGAACCAGTTGCTTCACAACACATCGTTCATTTAGCTTGTCTATATCCTCTGCTACGTATGTGCGTGCAAACCCTCCTCTCCCTAATGGTGCGATAATGCGGTAACGATTTCTGAGTAGCGATCGCAACTGTGTCCCGCAACTGAGGCAGTAATTTGTACCATCAGGATTTTGGGGATTCTCGCAATTGGGGTTTAGGCAGCAGATCATAATAATTATTTTATTGCTGTCAGTTTATTAATTTTAAATTATACCTTGAATTCCGTATAATCTCTGTACTGCAACGTTTCTACATGGACACTTATTGTAATTGCTGTAGAATATTGGCTAGCTTTATCGCCTTATTAAAAAAATCTTGTTGAAACTTAGCAAAATGGAGCAGATTGCACTTTAGAATTCAAATTTTTTATGACAAGGTAATGCACACGCTGGTGGTATTTTGCAAAACACGTAATACCAAATCCAGCTTCACGTAATTTTTGAATTGTATATTTATCACTCTGTAATTGCTGTCCTCATAACTAAGCTATTATTCAAAACTCCAAAATGCTGATGTCAAATATCGCACAAGGTAGACTAATTTACAGAAGAAAATATATCTTAATGTACATAATTTCATAAGTTCATAGCGAATCCTCTTGAAAAACTCTGCATACCTTTCCCCAGCGTCCCTACCCTGTGGTAAGGCGTACCACTTCGTGGAAGCAAGCTACGCGTAGCGTCTCGTAGAGAAGTGCATCTGGTTTAATTTAAAACTGCTAATAATTAATGCAAATCTGTACTTAGGAAGTTTTAAACAGACATTTACCCACTGTTAAACTACATTCGGTTAAATCTTCTAATAAAATCGGGTAAATAATTCAACGCTAAGTAAATATTCACCCTGCCTAACTTTCTCTCTTATGCAACCTTGACAAACCTCACCGCAATTGTGACGATTACGCTAGAATTGTTAAAGGTTCTTTACAGAAATTGCTGATCATCCCCAATTCTGTTAAAACAGCCTAGCATTCAAATGTAAATCTAAAAACCCCCTCTAGAGTTCACCAAAAGCTTCTATGACGCTCCCAATTCGCAACGTCGCCATTATCGCCCACGTTGACCACGGCAAAACCACGCTGGTTGACGCACTCCTCAAACAATCCGGCATTTTCCGCGAAGGCGAAGACGTTCCGGATTGCGTTATGGACTCCAACGCCCTAGAACGGGAACGGGGTATTACTATCCTGTCCAAAAATACAGCAGTTCGTTACAAAGAAACACTAATCAATATTGTTGATACTCCTGGACACGCTGACTTTGGTGGCGAAGTTGAACGTGTACTCGGCATGGTTGACGGATGTCTGCTGATTGTCGATGCCAACGAAGGCCCCATGCCCCAAACGCGCTTTGTTCTGAAAAAAGCTTTAGAAAAAGGGCTGCGCCCCATTGTTATCATCAACAAAATCGATCGTGGTCAAACTGACCCCCACGTTGCTGTCGATAAAGTATTGGATCTGTTCTTGGAATTAGGGGCAGATGAAGACCAGTGTGATTTTACCTATCTGTTTGCCTCCGGTATGGGAGGTTTCGCCAAGGAAAGCCTAGAAGCAGAATCGGTAGATATGCAACCCCTGTTTAATGCGATTCTGCAACACGTTCCACCACCAGTAGGCGACAGCAATAAGCCTCTGCAATTGCAAGTCACAACCCTAGATTATTCTGAATATCTGGGACGGATTGTGATTGGCAGAATCCACAACGGTACTATCCGCGCAGGGCAGCAAGCAGCTCTGGTAACAGAAAATGGTACTATTGTCAAGGGCAAAATTACCAAATTGATGGGTTTCGATGGACTGAAGCGCGTAGAGATGGAAGAAGCTACCGCAGGTTATATTGTCGCGGTGGCTGGTTTCGCTGATGCTTATATTGGGGAAACGATTACTGACCCCAATGAACCGCAAGCTTTACCACTAATTAAAGTGGATGAACCAACCTTGCAAATGGCCTTTTGGGTGAATGATTCGCCCTTTGCTGGTCAAGAAGGTAAGTTGGTGACATCAAGACAAATACGCGATCGCCTATTCCGCGAACTTGAAACCAACGTTGCTTTGCGTGTCGAAGAAACCGATTCTCCCGATAAATTCCTCGTTTCCGGTCGTGGTGAACTTCACCTGGGTATCTTAATTGAAACCATGCGTCGGGAAGGCTTCGAGTTTCAGGTGTCTCAGCCACAGGTAATTTACCGCGAAATCAACGGTCAACCTTGCGAACCCTTTGAACTCTTGGTGTTAGACATTCCTGCTGATGGTGTGGGTAGCTGTATTGAACGCCTGGGACAACGCAAAGGCGAAATGCAAGATATGCAACCAGGTAGTGGCGATCGCACCCAGTTAGAGTTTGTCATTCCCGCCCGTGGATTGATTGGTTTCCGGGGTGAATTCATGCGGATGACTCGTGGTGAAGGCATCATGAACCACAGCTTCTTAGACTACCGTCAAATTAGTGGCGACATTGAAGCCCGTAACAAAGGCGTTTTAATCTCCTTCGAAGAAGGCGTTTCTACCTTCTACGCAATGAGAAATGCCGAAGATAGAGGAGCATTCTTTATTACTCCCGGCACAAAGGTTTACAGAGGTATGATCGTGGGAGAACACAATCGTTCCCAAGATTTGGAATTGAATATCTGTAAGACCAAGCAGTTAACCAACCACCGGGCTGCTGGTGGCGATGAATTAGTACAACTGCAAGCGCCGATAGACATGAGCCTAGAGCGTGCTTTGGAATACATTGGCCCCGATGAATTGGTGGAAGTTACACCTCAATCAATTCGTCTGCGGAAGATGTCGAAGAAGTTAGCGAAACGGTAAGTCAAGCTATAACTTAATTGATTTAGAAAGCCCGCTAATGCGGGCTTTTTGTTTTGTTATCTACTGTATTTTGTTTAAATTATTCCGCATCAAATAGAAGTGCAATCTAAACTGCATTGACGTTATATGTGAGGAAATTTTGGGCATTCTATAAATAGAATTTGCTGATTAAAATTCTTCACAATATAACTGTACATCTAGCAATGAAATCTAAATTTTATACATCTCAAGTTATTGCTACTGCTAACCGTATTGATGTAACTAAACTTCCTTGGGTTTTATATATTGATAAAAAATCACTTCCTACCTTCGGTGGTATTTATTTTGTAGGCAGTGATCAAGAGCCTACAGCTTATATTGGTCAAGCCGGATGTTTCAAAACTCGTTTTATTGGACATCATCGAAAAAATTCTTTTGAGCAACTTGTTAACGAATATGGTAAAAAATGTGTCAAAGTCCGCTATTGGCAAGCACCATTAATGCCTAAATGCGAATTAGTACCTTTCCTGTCTCAACTAGAGAGTTATTTAATAGAAAATTCCAAAACAAGGTACAATCACACAGCAAATTCTCTGCCTAAAACACCATTTGCATCTAAACAACGCACTTATTATCACCCTATATATGTCCAGTTAAATAAGTTAGGTGAATACTATGTACCAAAGTCTTCAGATCGAACGGCAGGATTCTACTTCAGTCTTCAAAAAATCCACATGGCTGAAAATGCTATTAAATATCATTCTCCAACATTTATAATTTCCAGTGGTACTTGGAAAGATGCTTTATACGAATATGAGAATAATCTTGATTCAGAGTGGAAGCAATACTCAACACTATATTTCTTAGAAGTAAGGTTTCAAGCACGTTGGATTAACTATGTTGGTCAGGGTGGCATAGAAGATTATATTCTCTGTGGCGATCAGGCTACTTTCCATCGTATTTTCTTAAACGAGAAAACAGGCTTTAAGGAATTCTCAATTCAGTATTTAAGAACGGGACTAACGAATTGCAGTAAATCAGATTTTTGTGAAACTCTGCTGGGTTTAACAAACTGACTTTTCCCGTTAAGTCTCTTTTGCAAGCTGCCAACCTTCACAGAGATCGCGTAATTTTAACCAATTGAGCATATCGTACAAAATGAACAAACGAACCTAGCCAGCCAGCAGGTATTCTTACAGAAAGCGATCGCCAAACCCTAGCAGAGATTTACAGTGCGTAGGCGTAGCCCGTCGTAGACATCGCCCTTACGGAAATATCTCTGTTTCATAAAACATATTGACAACGTAAATACACAATGTCTACTATGTAAGGTATGGATGTGTATTTCGTGCTTAATAGTGTCAATTTCGTTTGGAACGAAGAAAAAGCTTGGACGAGAATATTATGAAAGCTGAAGTACTGAAAAAGCGACTCGATAAAAATCGTCCAATGACTACAATCACAATTCGCATTCCCGAAGATGTCATTGAAGATTTGAAAAGAATAGCGCCATTACTGGGATTTTCTGGCTATCAGCCGTTAATGCGTGCCTATATTGGACAAGGGCTAAGAGTTGATCTGGAACGACTAGAGGATGATACTATCTCAGCACTGATTGCTAGTTTGAAGCGTCATGGTGTTAGCGATGAGGTTATCCATGAAGCCCTCAGTGAAGTTACTCAAAAATAGTTCAATTGCGATCACCCTTTCAATCCAGCACGCTTCAGATTGCTTAACACTTCATAAATTACTACTATTATGGTTTTTTTGGTAAACCCCTGAGACCCTGTGAATTTTGGGTGGTATTGGGTTAAAAAAGAAACATGAAAATCATCAAGCCCATCACCAATTGGTTAGAAATCCGCGCTTGTGCCCCTACTTATGGCGGTTGGGTGCTAGCAGTAACCGCTATTTGTTTTTTTGGCGCAGGTATCAATACGATGGCTGGTTGGCTGTATGCCATTAGCGGCATTAGTTTTGCCCTTTTGGGTGTAGCAGCTATCTTACCGCCGCGATCGCTCACAGGTCTATCGATCACCCGCCGTCCCATACAACCTGTGTCAGCAGGTGACGATTTAACAGTGGAATTAGAAATCTGCAATCAGACACAACAGCCTGTAAGCTTATTGCAAGTTGAAGATATACTGCCCTTCGTCTTAGGGAAACCAGTACAAAAGGCAATCGAAACAATTTCGAGCCAAGGTAGTTACCGTTGGGTATATTACCACCCTACCCAGCGCCGGGGCGTTTATCGCTGGCACACAGTCGAACTTGGTTCTGGTGCGCCTTTGGGATTGTTTTGGTGTCGCCGTCAGCGTGATTGTGCTGCCACAGCGATCGTTTATCCCACGGTGTTACCCTTGGCTACCTGCCCCCTAGTAGATGAAATGGGGCAAGAAGAGAGCAAAAGGGGCGATCCTCGTGGTAGACCATTGCAGACAGCTACAACAGGGCTAGTGCGATCGCTCCGTCCATATCGTCTTGGAGATCCCACTCGTCTGATTCACTGGCGAACTAGTGCCCGCTATGGGGAATTAAGGGTGCGGGAGTTAGAAATGGTAACAGGTGGACAAGAAATAGTGATTGCCCTTGACAGTGCTAGCAATTGGGAAGAAGAAAACTTTGAACAAGCAGTAATTGCCGCAGCATCTCTGTACTTTTATGCACAGCAACAACAATTACAGGTGCAACTATGGACAGCATCAACAAATTTAGTTAAAGGCGATCGCTTCGTTCTAGAAACCTTAGCAGCAACCGCAGCCTTAGAAGATGCCAGTTCAGTTGTTCCTAAAAGCTATCCCTTGATTTGGCTGACTCAAAACCCCCTGAGTCTTGCTACTCTTCCTCAAGGCAGTCGCTGGGTTTTGTGGCCAAATATTTCCGCACCAGGAGAACAAGAAGTAATCAATTGGGAACATCCTGGTATAGTTTTGCAAAGCGATCGCGCACTACAACCCCAGCTACAAAAAACATTACATTTATTATAAATTGCAGGGATTATTGTGAATTGGGCATTGGGGAAAATTCTCCCCTCCCTCTCTTCTGCTCTGCCAGATCATCTCCCTATTACCCATACCCTTGCCCCATTCAAGTTAAGCTTCTGCGATTTCTTCGATTTTGTCCGATCCCAGCACACCGGACATATCAGCCCTTGAACAAAGGTAAAACAATTTGAAGGGTTAAGGTTGGGGAAATACACCCAGTAATCCCTTAGTGCGACTGAGGTACAATGCAAAGAAATATTTAAATTATGAGCGACATGATCACATCAGAACATAACACAAAATCCAGCGATAAAAGCCTAGAGGCAATGCGGCATTTTTCCGAACAATACGCCAAGCGTACTGGAACATACTTCTGTTCTGAACCTTCTGTTACCGCAGTTGTGATTGAAGGACTAGCCAAACATAAAGACGAACTAGGTGCGCCTTTATGTCCCTGTCGCCATTATGAAGATAAAGAGGCTGAAGTCCATGCCACATATTGGAACTGTCCCTGTGTGCCAATGAGAGAACGCAAAGAGTGCCATTGTATGTTGTTCCTCACCCCTGACAACGAGTTTGCTGGAGAAAAACAAGACATCTCTCTGGAAACAATTAAAGAAGTCCGAGACAGTATGGGATGAGCGAAACCATCCCCCAAGAGTTTTGGCAAGGCGTAGAACAGTTCAATTCTGGTCAGTTCTATGCCTGTCATGACACTTTAGAGGCTTTATGGATTGAAGCCAGTGAACCAGAGAAAACCTTTTATCAAGGCATTCTCCAAATTTCTGTCGCACTGTATCATTTGGAAAATCGAAACTGGCGAGGTGCAGTTATTCTACTGGGAGAAGGCGGCAATCGCTTACGGCGTTACCCATCTAGTTACGGCGGCGTTGATGTAGATGAGCTATTGAGTCAGAGCGCAGCATTGTTGACGACATTACAACAAATAGGGCCAGATAAGATTACATCTGGCGATATTGTTGAAAATAAGGTCTTATCTTTGCCTAAAATTGTGCTGGCTACTGATTAGACATCTGGTAAATTAATTATGCGTTGTCCGAAATCCTTGCTAGGCACAATTCATAAATTGTGCCTGCGTCATTTTTACTCGGATGTCAATTACCTGAAACCTTGAGGTTAGGGGTAGCGTCACTATTTCAGCCAGTAGTTATCGGAAATCACTCCAGATTGTATATTTCATAATCTGGATAAAGTACTTGAGATAATTAGAATGCCAGCTGAAATCCTGAATCCCCAATTGCTATGATGCCCTGCTATCAATTGCCCATGTCACAGTTCCGTCGCTTTGGATTAGCTTTAATGCTGCCAGTTGCACTATTGGGCACTTTTGCCTTCCCTAACCAACTGCAAACCGCTACTGCACAAACATCTAAAGACAATCGTCCCCTCACTATCCGCGCTGATGTGCAAGAATATGATGCTAAAAATCAAGTAATCACCGCTCGCGGTAACGTGCAAATGTTGTATCCTTCTCGTCAGCTTCAGGCAACATCTGCCCAAGCACAGTACTTTAGTAAGGAACGCCGAATTGATTTCAGTGGCAACGTCTATATTTTGCAACAGGGCGGTAACAGTATCCGGGCAGAGAAGGTAACGTATTTAATTGATGAAGGGCGATTTGTTGCTTTACCTCAATCCAACCGTCAGGTAGAGTCTATCTACATGATCGAGGAATCAGATAATGCTGCGACACCCGCCCCATCTGTGCCACAAACACCACCTTTGAAGCCTTCTAATTAGCATTTACCACCAAGAAAGGGTGCTTCCAGCGTGAAAATTGTTTTAGAGAATATTCACAAATCTTACGGCAAGCGAGTAATTGTCAATCGTGTCAATCTTTCTGTTGGTCAGGGCGAAATCGTTGGTTTACTAGGCCCCAATGGGGCTGGTAAAACGACGACTTTTTACATTGCCACAGGTTTAGAAAAACCCAATCAAGGAAAAGTTTGGCTGGGTAATTTGGATGTTACAGGAATGCCAATGCACAAAAGGGCACGATTGGGTGTTGGCTATCTAGCGCAAGAACCAAGTGTTTTCCGCCAACTCTCGGTACAAGATAATATTCTATTGGTGCTAGAGCAAACCAATGTGCCACGACGGGAATGGTCAAGACGACTCACAACTTTACTGCGGGAGTTTCGGCTGGAAAAATTAGCTAATAGTAAAGGAATTCAACTTTCTGGTGGTGAGCGACGGCGGACGGAATTAGCAAGGTCTTTAGCTGCTGGACAAGAAGGGCCCAAATTTTTACTTTTGGATGAACCATTTGCGGGGGTTGATCCGATCGCAGTCTCAGAAATTCAGCACATTGTCGCACAACTGCGCGATCGCGGTATGGGAATCTTAATTACAGATCATAATGTCCGCGAAACCCTTGCGATCACCGATCGCGCCTACATTATGCGCGAGGGACAAATCCTCGCTTTTGGCGGTGCTGACGAACTCTACAGTAATCCCCTCGTGCGGCAATATTATTTAGGGGATAATTTTCAAGCCTAAATTCACAATTATTTAGTTAATAACTTAAAAACCTATTTTTATATTTAATTTTAATTATAAATTTATTAATTTATTCGATTCTGCTTTATCAGCCATTGAGAATTAAACTTTGATACTAAATACAGTAGTTTGCAATTAACAGAGGTAAAGAACTTAGACTTCAAAACCAAATTATGAAGACTATTTTACTTCTGCCCCCTGCTCCCCTGCTCCCCTGCTCCCCTGCCTTCTTCCTTCTGCCTTCACCAGGGTTGTCAATATTTAACTGTTAAAATTTTTTATGATATCAAAGAAGTTTACGCCTTCCTACAATCTCGGTTCGCTGCTACCTTTTACGATCATGGATCGTTACCTTACCAGCGAATTGATCGCGCCGTTTTTCTTTGGTGTCGGAGCTTTTTCATCACTTGGTGTCACCATTGATGCTGTATTCGATCTAGTTAGAAAAATCGTAGAATCTGGGCTACCGATAGACATTGCCATTCAGGTTTTTTTGCTAAAGTTTCCCAACTTTATAGTTTTAGCCTTTCCCATGTCTACGCTACTAGCTACTTTGATGACCTACAGTCGTCTTTCTAGCGAGAGCGAACTAATTGCCCTGCGTGGTTGTGGAGTGAGCGTCTATCGCATAGTGCTAACTGCTGTGATGTTGAGTCTTGTAGTCACAGGAATGACATTTGTATTCAACGAACAAATTGCACCAGCAGCAAATTACCAAGCCGGAGTGACTCTGGATAAAGCCCTGAAATCAGATAAGCCAGCTTTTAAACAGCAAAATATTTTCTATCCTGAATACCAGGATGTTACACAACCGGATGGCTCTAAGAATAGGATATTGACACGCTTGTTTTACGCCGACCAATTTGATGGTAAGCGGATGACAGGTTTGACGATTATAGACCGTTCCACCAAAAATCTGAATCAAATTGTAGTATCAGAATCTGCCCAGTGGAATCCTTCTCAAAATATTTGGGATTTTTACAACGGTACGATCTATTTTGTTGCAGCTGATCGCTCTTATCGCAACATTGTCAGATTTGAACACCAACAACTGCAACTACCGCGCACGCCATTAAGTTTGGCAGAAAAAAGCCGAGACTATGGTGAGATGAATATTGCTGAAGCACTAGATCAACTACAAGTGGAATATCTTGGTGGCGATCGCCAAAAAATTCGTAAACTCGAAGTGCGGATTCAACAAAAAATCTCCTTGCCCTTTGTATGCGTGGTTTTTGGCTTGGTAGGTGCAGCGATGGGAAGCATACCCCAGAGAACTGGAAGAGGTACCAGCTTTGGGATTAGCGTTGTAGTTATTTTTTCGTACTACTTAATTTTCTTTATTAGTGGTGCGATCGCGCAAGCAGGTGCCCTCTCTCCCTTTATGGGGGCTTGGTTGCCCAATTTTCTTTTCTTGGGAATAGGTTTATTCCTCTTGATACGAGTTGCCAAACGTTGAGGGAGCAGGGAGCAGGGGAGGCAGGGGGGCAGGGGAGACAAGGGGACAAGAGGTGAGAATTTGAAACAAGTCTTTCCCCTTGTCCCCAATTCTCCTTGTCCCCTTGTCCTCTTGCCCATGCCCAATGCCCAATGCCCAATGCCCAATTCCCTACTTCAATTAAGGATGATAATTTCGGCATTCCGGTGCATTTGGGTTTTCCTTGCAATATTCTTCAAAAGAGACTTTAGCTGATACCATCCCCTCAGCTTTCTGATGAGCAGCTTCAGCCTGGAGTTCTTCTACCTCATCCCAAGCGGCTGCACAGGCTTTAGAATAAGCACCTTGTTCAGTGCAAATAGCGCGAGACTGTTGAATTGCTTTTTGAATTCTCTCCTCCAGCAGTAGCGCTTTTGGCGCTTCTACAAAGTCGCTTTTGGTCAAAATGTCGGTAATCGAGATGATACCTAACAGCTTGCCTTGAATCACAGGTGCCCGATGAATACCAGTGTTAGCAAATAACCGTGCTACATATTCCACACCCAAATCAGGATTTACCACAATGCAGGGCTTGCTCATAATCTCGTAAACCCACACTTGCTTTGGATCTTTACCGTAGGCTGTTACTTTATAGACAATATCTGTTTCTGTGACAATGCCATAAGCATCATTCTCATGGCGAATATCTACAACTAGCGCCCGCAATTTTTTTTCCTTCATCAGCACCACTGCTTCAGCAACAGTCGCTGAACCGCGAATGGTAACTACATCTTTGGTCATGATATCTTCAGCTTTCATCATTGCTGTAGTCTCCTGGTTAATAGTACGGTGCGGCACAGCGCCCTCAGACCCGGATTTCTCACGATACTGTAGGCAGAGGGAGAAGAGGAGTGTGGGGAGTGTGGGGAGTGTGGGGGGAAAGACTTCTTCCCCATCCTCCCACACCTCCCACACCCCTTGATTTCTCACTTGTGAGAAATCAAGGTCAGAGGCGTATATATCGAAGTATTGCAGCCTAGAGTTTGCTAACTAGAAAGTAAAAAAGTCGAACTTTTGTCCAGCTACAACAATAAACTTAGAGCAACTGTCAACTCGTGATGTTATCCAATGTGACCAATGCCCAAAAACCAACCATAAATTGCCATAACTTTCTAGAAAATCTTGCCAAAGGACTCCAGCCGCTAAAAAGTAAATTTTTGACTGTTACATATCTATTGGTAATGACTAATAACTGATGGAGAAGTTAGGATAAAATCACGATCCAACTTTAGTTGAGATATTTCCTGTTAAGGAAAGCAAAAGCATTAAACAGCAACACCTTCATCTTCCGTCAAGTTTTCCCGATTTCGAGTAAATTTCAATTACCAATCTCATGCCACATCGTCATTATCCTCCCGCCTACTTACGCTATCTCAGAGCCAGGTTATGGAATCTAGGGCGACCTGGTTTTTGGGTAACTGCAATTTTTTTATCTGTAGTGGGACTAATAACCTGGGAATACTGGTCAAATCCAGATATTTTCGTTTATAAGCAAAAAAACAAAGTTACTTCACAAACCCCTATTGATTCCTCACTGTCAGCAGAAAACAGAGCCATTGCAGCCGACATTGATAACCTGCCAGTTTTATTTAATGACTTTGAGCAAGCAACTCTCTCATTAACGGCAAATACTCCCAAGGAAAAAACTGAGGTAAAAAACAGCAAGAGTTTATTAGAGGATGTAATTAACAAACAAAAGTCTGCTAATGATGCCAAATTAAATCCTACTTTAGGCGTTAATGGCGACACCGCCCCCGTCGTGAAAAATCCTTTTGTCGTACAAACCGAAAATTTATTGCGGAATGGGACGCTTGACAATAATAATCAGTTTCTAGGTATCAAAACTTTAACTGGGGCATCTGAATCAACAGACGGGGAACAGACATCCTCTAACCTGGGAATTGGATTCACCAATCAAACCAATAAGAATCAAAATTCTACTTCTGTCAGCCCTCTGCAAGCAATACTCAATCAATCCACAAATCAGAAGCTGTCTGGCTTTAATGGTACTAGTGCAACTCAGACAAATACTTTGGGTAGAGCCTCTGAGCCAGGAACAACGTTAATGCCACCTATGAATAGCTTATCCAGTCAGAATTCTCTACCAACTACTGGGACAGGCTACACGTCAACGGGTAGGAACTTGCAGCAAAATCCCTACAGTAATTTAAATAACGGTCAGGTATTACCTAATAATGGGTTAAATACTGGTGCAGGTTATACGAACTTGCAGCAAAATCCCTACAATAATTTAAATAACGGTCAGGTATCACCGAATAATGGGTTAAATACTGGTGCAGGTTATACGAACTTGCAGCAAAATCCCTACAATAATTTAAATAATGGTCAGGTAGTGCCTAATGTAGCACCAGGAACGTCCCCAGTCACCTCTGGCATACCAAGTAATATTGCACCTTACTCTAGCCAGATTCCGGGTCAAAGTGTTGTCACTCCCACAAATCCTATGGGATATGCGAATTATGGCTTGCAGCAGCCGACGCAATCACCACAGTCTAATTATGGGAATTATGTGCAGCAGCAACCAACACAATCTAATTCCTTATATCTTCGCCAGCTTCGAGACAAGTATAGAAGTCCTGGTCAAAACTGATTTTATTTGCAGTGAAGATACTGCACACCAAGGAGCGATCAGCGTTGGACATAATGCTCGATTTTGACGATGTTGAGCTTGCAGGTCGCTACAAGTAACTTTGCAAGTAACTTAGAGTCAATCTTTTTGTTTCTGTCACCAGTTGCTGACGGAATTTTTTTTCATGGCTAAGAGATGTCCACAAAAGGATACCGATCGTTTTCACTAACACAAAAGCGATCGCTTCATAGACGATTGGTTCTAAATCTGGATAATGCTCCGATATAAACATCACCAAATCTTCAATCAGTTGGGCATCAGCCGCCGCATCGATCGCTTCTAGTTCAGGCATTGAACTTTGCAAGGGCATAAAGATGGCGTGATAACCTGGATAATCGGTAAAGAATTGATCAACGGTATCAATTACCTGCTCCATATATCTAGAGAGAGTTAAACTCTTGCTTTCAGGTGTATTCAATTCTACTAATAAGTGATGGAGTTGCTGGTTATAGCGAGCTGCTAGTCCGTAAAGAATTGCTGCTTTGTCAGGAAAGAATTGGTACAGCGATCCGATAGGTACTTTGGCATTAGCTGCGATCGCATTAGTACTGGTAGCGTTATAACCCTCCGTAATAAACAGTTGTTCAGCTACATCCAAAATTTGATTTACGCGCTCTTGGCTACGGGCTTGGCGGGGCTGGCGACGCATCCCTCTAGGCTTTGATGAATCCGTGGTCATGAAGTTAAAAAAATTGGTGAGAAATTTGCTTGACTAAACATGAGCATTGCTCGTATTTTATAAATATGAGCAATGCTCATATTATATTCTGACCACAGGAGGATATTGTTATGGACAAAGATTCACTTACATTACCCACTGCCAAAGTTGGAAACGATTTAACCCGTCAGATGCAACAAATTAACGCATTCCAGCCTTTTCTGGCAATGCTTGCCGGAGATTCAAGTTTGGATGTAGTGGGAGAGATGGTTGTTGCTTTGCTGGAAACACCTTCCTTTGAAATTGCTGTAGAACACCTAAAGCGTGATTCTCGTTCGGCAGCATTAATTGAAGAGCGATACATGGCCCCGCCTCATGATCTGGACACTCTGTTGCAATATCCACCGGATTCCTTGGGATACCTTTACAGCATGGCAATGAAGGCAAAGGGATTTCGAGCCGAAGACTTGTACGAAGAGATACCCATTTATTCCGATGCCAGTTATGTGGAGGCGAGACTGAGCCAAACTCACGATATTTGGCATATCGTCACTGGTTTTGGTGTATCACCATCTGACGAGATCGGATTACAGGCATTTCACTTATTACAGTTTCCCTATCCTCTAGCAGTATCTTTGCTTTCTAGTAGCATGATGTCCACCCTTCTATTCAATCCTGAAGAATTGCCTACTTTGCTTGATGCTATTCAAACCGGATGGGAAATGGGCAAAAATGCCAAACCTCTTTTTGCCCAAAAGTGGGAGGAAGCTTGGGAAAAGCCCTTACTCCAATGGCAAAAAGAGCTAAATCTTTTTTTGTAGTAACTATCTAATCAGGGTCATCTGCATTTTTATTATCAAGAGAGCAATCTATATGCAGCACTTGTGTTCATATTTATACCGATTACCCTATGCAATGATGGATAACTTTGAGCTTTGGGGAGTTTACGAACCCAATTTCAGCGAAGCAGTAATTAGTTTGTTAGCATTTCAGCTACTTGAAGATACGATCACTCACTTGATTAGGGAACTCCAAAAATTGAAGGAGGCAGAAGGCAGGAGGAGCAATTCACTTATAGGATTCGACCCCGGATGAATTGAAGCCACTGAATAAGAATTCAGTGGGGGTCTTAAACCCTTGCCATTTAGCTTTAATTGCGCCAACCTACTTAACGTCATTGTGGGCTATTTGGAATAATCGGAACTTCTGGTGTTTCAGGTTGTCGCTGTTGTCGTTGTAAATACTTACTCAATACATAAGCCATATCTCCACGGGTAACGGGTTTTAATGGAGAAATATTGCTTTGAGCATCTGTATTGAGAAATCCTTCTGTAGCTACTGTAGCGATCGCTTTTCTAGCCCAAGTTGGGATAGACTTTTCATCTGGATGTGAAGCCAGAATCTCATTTACAGCCTCATCAGGAAACTGAAATACACCATAAGCTTGAGCGAAAATAGCAAGAGCCTCCGCCTTTGTCACCTTTTGATTAGGGAAAAACTCATTGCCCCGATAGCCTTTCATGATGTCAGTTTTTAAGACTGTCTGTATATCATTAAATGCCCAATAAGAACGAGGAACATCTGGAATCGTTAAATTTGCTTTGTTAACAGCTTCTCTTTTATCAAGCCGAAATGCTTTTACCATAATCGACGCTAATTCTGCTCTGCTCACTAACCTTTCTGGATAAAACTTGCCATCTGAAAAGTTGGTCATCCATTTTGCAGCAATTACCTGTTGAATAGAATCAGATGAGGTTCCAGAAGTCGTTTCTGGGACTTGAGCAATTGCTGGTAAATTTTGTAGTAGTGCTACTAAAGATAGAGTAATTGAAAGCTGACGCATCATCATAAGCACTTTTAGCTACTAACGTGAATTTAAAAAACTACGTTACTGAGGTTAACGCAAAATTTGGTGTTCTTAATAACCTGTAACTCAGCTAGTGACGAATTTAGGCTGGCAATGTTGCGTAGCTACGAGAGTGTAGCTTTAAAAATTAGGACTATGTTCAGAATCCCAGCACTTCCCATCATTCCAGACTCTACTGGTGTGTTCACATTCTGATTTATCGTTAATCCAAGGAATTGAAGTAGGGTAATCCCAGGTAGATAGGGGAGTAAGTGAAGAGAATGCAAAAGAAAATATAGTGTAGCTACAAGCCGATAGAATCATTAAAAATACTATGACAAACAAGGTATTGGCAGGAGTCCAAAAAGGATATAAACCTTTTTCAGAGCGTAAACGTGTTTTAGAACGACGTTCTGAACCTGCTAGCAACACCAAATAAAACCTTAATCCGGGAATTGGTACTGAAACTCTTATGTCTAAAGAATGACGAGTCCAAACACGAGAGTTAAAAACCCTTTTGATGGCTTCTAATTGCTCTACTGTGAAGGTATTTGACACTTCTGGGGCGATCTCAGCGACAAGTTTCTCGAAGGTAAGACCAGTATGCTGTGGCGTTGCCATAGTTTACAGTATATTAATATACCATGTTTCTACATAAGCAATCTCCTCTCTTCCGGACACTACGATGTTTTATTTTTTACAAGTTCCTAATAAAGGAAGCAGAAATTAGCAAAAACTTGTTTTTTACCTTTCATCTTTTGATGTTATCTGCCCACTACTATGGACTATAGTCAGTTTTTCAGGAGTTTTGGGAATGACAGGAACAGATCCCGTAAAGTTGATGAAGCAAGAAGTTGGCAAAGCCGCTGCCGCCCTAGTAAAATCGGGTTCTATCGTCGGGTTGGGTACGGGGTCAACTACAGCATATACAATTCAGTTTTTAGGCGATCGCCTCAAGTCTGGTGAACTCAAAGATATCATTGGCATACCTACCTCGTTTCAGTCAGAAGTGCTGGCGAAGCAGTATGGTGTCCCTCTCGCAACCTTAGATTCTATTGACCACATCGATATTGCTATTGATGGTGCAGATGAAGTTGATCCGCAGAAGAATTTGATTAAAGGCGGTGGTGCAGCACATACCCGCGAGAAAGTCGTAGACTACCTGGCAGAACAGTTTATCGTCGTGGTAGATAGTGGTAAATTAGTAGATCGCTTGGGTTCTAGTTTTGCTGTACCCGTGGAAGTGATTCCAATGGCAATTACTCCTGTAACCAATGCCATTAAAAAACTCGGTGGGAAACCAGAACTCCGCATGGGTGTAAAAAAAGCTGGCCCAGTGATCACTGACCAAGGTAACTTTGTCTTAGATGTCAGATTTGACTCTATTGAAGATCCAGTCAGCCTAGAAAAAACATTGAATAACATTCCCGGTGTTCTGGAAAATGGTATTTTTGTTAACTGTGTCGATTTAGTTTTGATTGGTGAAGTCAAAGATGGTCAGCCATTAGTGCGGCAACTGTAACCTGGATTTCTCACAAGTGAGAAATGAGCGTGAGTGTGGGGAGAAAGAGGAGGAATTGAATAACTGCACATCAATGAACACTGCATTGCCTCCCACACCTCCCACACCTCCCACACCTCCCACACTCCCTACCCGAACCACACAATACGTGAGAAATTCGGGTGTAAGAGTTATAGATTTTGGATTTTAGATTTTAGAGACATCTAAAATCCAAAATTAAGGGACTTCCAGAGAATAAAATATACAGTCAATAAAAATGATAATCATTTTAAGGGGGAGAAAGGGGTTGCCAACGGCAACCCCTTTCTCCCTCAATAAATAGGCAAGATAAATGTCTGCACAAAGAGAGTTCTTAAATGCAGTGAGCTGAATTGCTATCGACTATTTTTGCGCTTTTAACTTTTTGAAAATTACGTTACTCCACAACAGATATCAATAAACCACTTACCTAAATTTGGTAAATTATCTTCGGTAAAATTAGTCAAACGTTCAATCTTATTTTCAATTTCTTGCATAGCTTTTTTAGTTAGACGGACTCCGCTAGAGTAAGTCTGAGTAACTAACTTAACAACTGGACTTTTACCATTCCACGTCATAGTCTTAGCAAAATTTAATGCAGTTTCCACATCGTCTAAAATACTGCCATTCCAATGATTCTCCAAAACAGCCCAAGTTCTTTCAATTGGATTATATTTACTGTGATAGGGAGGGTAATAAGCTAAACGTATATTTAATTTGTATGATTGAGCAAATTCAACTATACGTTTCATAAACTGAGTACGTCGAGAACTATTTTCTCCTCCATTATCTTGATTAATAAGTAAAGTTTTTATTTCCGAAAATCGCCAGCTTTCTGATTTCCAAAAATCCCCTAAAATGTCAACGATAAAATCGCTAGTTACTTTGGATTCTGTAAAATACAAAAATAGCTCGTCAAGGTCTGGAAGAAAGATACCATAAGGAGCTACAGTTGTTTTTGGTTTGAAGTCGTGGTCATCAGTTTCTGTTGGTACTCGATTTCTACCACCACGATCAAAGGAGCCGATATTTACGCGAGCTTTCGCATCCAAGCTTAAACGTAAAATAGTTGGGTCATCTGAAGCTTCTTGGTGAACTATAGCTAATTGCTCAAAGATTGCATCAGTTTCGGGAATTTTTTTTGAGGTTGAATTTTGGCAACCCTCTTGAGGCGATACCCTAAATCATTTAACTTGACACGAATTGTTTCTGAAGTTGGTAATTCTTCTTCAGCATAACCAAATTTTTCAATTAATTGATGTCTTACAACAGATGCGCCCAGTCGGGTATAGAGTCTTTGACTTTTAAAAGTCGGGTCTATTTGACTTTGAGAATCGACTAGTTTTTTGATATCTTCTAAAAGAGTTGGTAGGTGTTCTTCTGCTTTTTTTCTTCCTCTACCTTGATAATTATCCACACAAGTGATACCACTATTTAATTCTTTAATTCCTTTACCAATAGTTACACGGTTCCATCCTAACTCTCGCTCTGCTATAGACTTTCCTCCGTGTCCTAATGCCACAACTGTTTGTGCAATGAACCTACGTTTAGCTGCTCCCTTTAATTGATGTGCGGTTTCCTTCAATAACTTTTTCAATGAATCTGTTAATTGTATTGACACCTCAAACATCCCAAAATCGAATCATCATTCAATTTACTACAACTTGGGGTGGGAGAGGCTGCCAACGGCAGCCTCTCCCACCCCCCTAACAATGATTATCATTTTTATTATCTGTATATTTTATTTTCTGGAAGTCCCTAAGCAGCAGGTTCAGTTCATCTAAACACTAATTTAAAATGTGCGATCGCTACTTGGCCCATGTCTTGCTTAAGGAAAAATTACAAGCCAAGCTTGAGGAGATTCAAGCTAAGAGCGATGGCTCTCCTGTTACCGATTTGAAGCTAGACAAAACCTTAGCCGAAGAAATTGAAAAATTGACGACGGAACTAGAGAGCGTCAATCCGAATCTTAATCCTCTGAGCAACGCGACTCATTTGTTAAACGGAGCTTGGCAACTGCAATACTCCACTGCTAGAGAAATCCGGTCTTTAGCTTCTCTCCCATTGGGCTTAAAACTGGGTAAAGTTTATCAAGTAATTGATGTTACAAATAAATTGTTTTTCAATCTAGCTAAGGTTAAACATCCTCTGGGGATAGTCTCAGGATATGTTAAAGTGACAGCTAGCTTTGGGCCAGCCAAAGAAGATTTAGAACCTCTAGCTAACAAACGCCTCAACGTTTATTTTGACAAACGCTACCTATCGATTGAGCAAATTGTTGGTATTAATACTCCTCAACTAAACCCATTTAAGGTTGTCTCAGCTAATAATCCTACTAGCAGAGTTGCGACATTAGACATTACTTATTTAGATGAAACCTTAAGAATTGGCCGTGGAGGAGATGGAAGTTTATTCATTCTTAGTAAATCTGATGATTTACCTGACTTCACCTCCTCAATTTAAAATTGATCGCGCCGATGAGTGGATATGGCTCTCTCAATAACGCATCTTTTCACCAAAGTAAAACCAGGTTCTGCAATGGTAGAACTTAAAACATTAAACTTAAAGTTAGGTCATGGTATAGAAGAAGATATTAATGCCGAGCTGATAAGTCCCAGGCAAGTTTTAATTGTTAGGTATGAAGATATTTTAGACTTATCAATTCAACCAGGAGAATTGCGAGAAAATATTGTGGTTACAGGTATAGGATTTGATAAATTTATTCCTGGATCTCTGCTAACCTTTGAAAGTGGTGCGGCAATTCGTCTAACTTTTTACTGCGAACCGTGTAAGCGAATAGCCCACTTAGTAGAATCATTCAAGAGCATCAAGGGTAAAAGAGGAATCTTAGGCGTAGTTACTCAATCAGGTCAAATTCAAGTTGGTAGTAAATTTCAGGTTCAAGCTCAGAAATTTCCAGCATTACCTGAAAATCCTTATGAACGATTTCTAGATTTTATCATCAAAATTCCTAGTGGGAAAGTAGTTACATATAAACAGATAATTAAAGCTATAGGAGTTGATAATAGTTATCTAAGAGCTATTCCTACATATCTGAAAAAAACCTCAGCTAATAATTATCCAGTACATAGAATATTAGACTCTAAAGGTTATTTAATAAATTATGTGAACCAACAAAAAGATAAGTTGGAAACTGAAGGAGTTAAGGTTTTAGCAGAGGCAGACGTAGTGAAAAAATTAAATAAAAATTATGTAGATATTAATAATTATTCATGGGAAGATTGCAACATATATTTATAATAGATATTGCTTATTTAATTATCATGGTAATTACAAGATTATCCGGCATTCTGAAAAGTAAAATGGTTCCTTGGATCAAGATAATCCTTGATTTTTGATTTGTTTAGATGTGGCTTCCATAAAGTCAATGAAAACTTTTATTAGCTTATGAATTCCCTCGCTACCTCCTGCAATTAAACCTCCTGTCAGTAACGCATCTAAACAACGAAAAATAATTACTTGAATTGGATTATCGAAATCAAGAACTACAAGTGGCTCAATTGATCGAATACCTATTGCGCTCATTAAAAGCCCAAATAAGAGGGATGTCCATAGAGCAATTACTCGTGTATCAGATTTATAAGCTATCTTTTTGCGCTCTTTTTCATTTAAATTATCCATTTGTGGCTTGAATATTTTTAATGATTCCTGTTGGTTTTGTGTAAAATTCTGGATAATTTGCTGTTCTAAACTCATTCCTTCAGGTGGTAGCCCAATGCTTTGATTTGATTCAAAAGAAGGAAACTGTTTTTGTTGGACTTCTATAAGTCTTAGTTTTTCGGATATAAGAGCCTTTTCTTGTTGAATACTAATATCTAATTGTTCCACGAATGGGCCGCGCCAAGTAGTTATAAAAACTTCTAAAGAACGTTCTAGTAATAAAGAGATAAATAACTGTAATGTGAGTATTTGGATAATATCATTCAACCCAAAAGGTTTTAAAATAAATGGTTTAGATAATAACCAGGTTGACAAAGTTACTATTAAAAAACTAATAATAATTAAGACAAAAAATAGAGGAGATTCTGGAGAAAGCTTTAGCAACGTATCTATACTCCTGTTTCGCGTCACAATATTTAACACAGCCTGGAGGTGGGAACTACACCTGCTGAGTAACTTAACAACGTTAATTTGATAGAACAGTAAATAATTTATTACCCGCCCCTTTTTTCTGGGAGTGTGAGAGGCTGCGCTACAGTGGGAGCAGGGTAATCAGAGGGTTTGTGACATAGCCGAAAGTGTTGCTATACAAGCATTATAGGAATAAATGTACTGTACATGGTGCGATCGCGCTTTTCTCTGGGAGAAATATGAAAAGGTGCATTGAAAAAAGGGGACGACACAAAAAGCAAGCATCAACTAAAAACCCCTCCAAGGTTGGAAGGGTTAAAGTAATTTTTGGTAATGGGATGATGATTAGGGGTAAACAGAAGCTTTCCCTCCTTGATGAGCTAGAAATGCAACATCAAAAGGTATGGGGTCGCTGACGTTTGTAGAATGAGTGGGTAGATTCTTAGAGTTGACAGCTATAGGTTCGCCACTATTGTGAGTAACTATTTGAGCGCCACCCATCCCAGGCAATAAAGCAATCGAAGTAACAATGAGTACAGAATCTATCAAGATAGAAAGTTTCATAAGGTTCTATTTAGTTAAAGTGAAGTGTAATTAGTGTTCTTAGGTAATAGAGTCTTATTTTTTATCTGTCTTAACTTCCTGCATTCAGATTACCCGATCGGTTGATTTATTCCTCACCCATTAGGATGAGCTAATGGAGTGAAAGAGCTGAAAAAGATCATTCAAAGTTACTAAGCTTGGTAAAAAATATTTGGGTATACCTCAATACAGTTCAGTTAAGTATTTCTTTATTCTCTCAGTGCCCTCTGCGTCTCTGTGGTTCGTAAAAATATTGACTTTGACAAAGAATTTTAGCCTTAACTAAACCGTATTAGGGTATACCTCAGTTAGCTAAGAAACGCTACATAACATATTACTAAAGACTTTCGAGAGCTTTGAGAACCTCTGCTGCTGACTGATATCGTTGAGTAAAATCGAAATGCGCCATTCTATTTAAAATAATAACTAACTCGTTTGTAGCCTCAGTTAGTTCGCGCCAATGTTGCCAAGTCTGTTGATTGCCATCAGCACCACCTTGAATAATTATTTCACCAGTATTTACATCTCTGCGATATTCTCTAGGATCTACCCCAGTTAAACCTTGAATTCCCATAATTCCCAACGCATAAATATCGCTGTTGAGTTTTGGCAAACCGCTCATTTGCTCAGAAGGTGCATAACCAGGCGTACCAATTGAAATAGTCTGAGCTTCTTGCTGCTGAGGATGAATTTGCTTAACAGCGCCAAAGTCAATTAAAACAATGTGTTGATCTGATTCTCGTCTAATCAAGTTACTAGGTTTGATATCTCGATGGATTACACCATAGCTGTGAACAAAAACAAGAACATGTAAAACTTCTTTGAGCATTTCCACAACTTCAGCTTGTTTTAGTCGCTTTCCAGAGGTTACTTCTTTGTCCATAGCGTGCCCTCGAACAAATTCTTGCACTAGAGAAAATTGCCGATTTTCTTCAAAAAAAGCTAGCAGTTGAGGGATTTGTGGATGCTTACCCAAGGTTTCTAAAATTTGTGCTTCAGCGTCAAATAATCGTCTGACGACATTTAAATATTCTGCATCTTGGCGGGGGGGACGCAACTGTTTAACCACACACTGCGGATTACCAGGACGCTGGATATCATCAGCCAAATAAGTATTACTAAATCCTCCAGAACCCAAGCCTTGAGTAATTTTGTAGCGGTTGTTTAGTAGAGTTCCTAGTGAAATTTCTTGCCCGATGGAATCAGCAATTACAGTTGGTGCTTCATTTGAGGCATCGCCGCGCTGCCGTAAAAGACCTTGCAATTCCACAATTAATTGTTGGTGTTCTTGAACCCGTTGGGTAATTTCTTGTTGCTCTTGTTTCGTTTTATAAGCACTATAAGCAAGAACACTCCCGGCGGTAAATACTAACCCCAAAGTCGGAGGTATTACCGGGAACCATCCAGCTTGGGTAAAAATGACAAAATTGCCTCCAAATAAGACTGCAAGGGCTGTTGCTCCTGCCAGTCCTAAGCCTAGTGGATGTTGAATCCGCGATACCAGCAACCCACCAACTACAGTCCATCCCCATATCCACAAGACTTTACCCCATTCAGGTAGAAACCAAAATAATGGCTGTTTGTTAAGAACAGCGCTGAGAATTTGACTAACGCTGTGGGCATGAATTTCAATTCCTGCCATTTTGCCGGAATTATCTGACTTACCAGTAGCAAATGGCGTGTTAAAAATATCATTTAAACTATTGGCTGTTGAACCAATTAAAACGATGCGGTCTTTCACCAAATCTGGTTTAACTTGATTTTCAAGTATTTCTGTAATAGTTACTTTCTGGGCAATCTGATGACCAGAATGGTAGTTAAGCAAAATTTGGTAGCCATTTGTATCTGCTTTCTGATAACCGCCAGCGTCGCTTTGTAGGGGTTTAAATACAGTATCTCGTAGTTGTAGTTCTTTTTTTGGAGTAAATTTTAGTTGGATGCCTCCAACTTCTAAGTATTTAAGTGCTAGTTGTAAGCTAAAAGAATAAGTGCTTTGACAGGAATCTGACTCTTCTGCACTTACCAATAATAGGTTGCGACGAATTGTCGCGTCAGTATCTTCTACTACATCATTAAATCCTACTCGCTCTGCTTCAATCCCCTTTGGGGCTGGTATTCCCGGATTGTTAGAACCAGAATGTTTACAGATAGGAATGATGATATCGCTCTGTTGTAGGCGTTGCAGTAGTTTTTCATGACCAGGTTGTACAGGTAAGTCACGGAAAATATCTAGACCAATGGCTCGCGGTTCATAAGCTTCAAGTTTGCCCAATAGTCGGTCTAGAAGTTCGCCAGATAGAGGCCAATTCCATTTTTGAATATCTTTTTCAGTTAAAGCAACAATCAATAGACGAGAGTCTGGGCCTGGGTCGCCACGTAATTGCATCATTTGATCGTAGACCTTCATTTCTAGAGGCTCGAAAACCCCAAGTTTTTGAATGCCTACTAGTAAAATTGTAGCGATCGCACTTGAAAGAATAACTGGTTGTCTAAATAAAGTTTTTAAGTTTGTAAGCATTTCTCTAGATAAGTTTTATTTTAAAATATACATATTTTTTATCCTAATTTTCACCATTGAAATTATTCTATGCAATTTGCAACTTTTCTCGAAATATGCAAATCCCCGACTTCTTTAAGAAATCGGGGATTTTGTTAATCACGAATGATTAAGTAGGGCTATATATGTTTAAGATAATGCACGATCGCTTCTGCTGTTGGCAAATTAGTTGCCAGCAAAACTTGATTAATAGTGCATAATCTGAGCAGTGCTTCTTCATTTGCCTGACCAGGCTGAGGTTGCAGCAAATCTCTCAGGAAAATAACTGCTAAAATTTCTCCCGCTCCAACTAATGAAGCAATTGTTTGATATCCTCCAGAAATCGGTGCTGGGGTTTGCTGACTAATAGTTATTCCTGCTTGTTGATGTAAGACTTCGCCAACAGATGGCCAGGTAATTGTAAAGCTCTGTGAGAAAAATTCCTGATGTTGAGAAACAAATTCAGCAAGTTCTGATTTCTTGCTCTCGTGAGCGATGAGTACTATGTTTCTTTCAATGATCACTTGGGGAGGCTCACTTACATTTATTTCTTCTGGAGTTTCATCAAATTGAGCCGCTTCTACTTCAGGAACCTCTTCAATAGTTTGACTGATACTCTCAGGAACTTCGCTTTCTGTTGTTTCCAAAGATTGAATATCAGCTAATTCAGAAACTTCACTTACTAGAACAACATCATCAACATTTACGCTGGCTTCTTCTGTAGTTGTATTATTCAAATCAATGTATTGATTGCTAGAAACTTCTGCAACGATATTATCAGGCTCCGTCAATGCTTCAGAAACTTCGCCTCCTGTTTCATCAACAGCAAAACTAGGTTCTACTTCGTTAATATTTGTGCTGTCTTCTGTCGTAAATAAAATATCTAAATCTGCTAATTCATCATTGATATCTTGTGTAGGTTGGCTCAATGTTTCTTGCGGCTGAATCTCCTCTTCTTCTGTAACTTCATTGACAAATTCGCCAAACTCTAAACTGACTTCTTCTGCGACTGGTGTATCTAAATCTACTACTTGATTTTCATTATGAGTAACTTCCAGAACGGTACTTTCTTCATCAGACACTTCGCCGAAAATATCACGCGGCTGCACAAAGGTGACTTCTGCTTCCAGCGCCGCCTCTAACTCTGCATCTTCTGGGGAGGTTGTTTCGGGAACTTGGTGGAAAATATCACGTGGCTGTACGAAGGTGACTTCTGCTTCTAGCGCTGCTTCTAACTCTGCATCTTCTGGGGAGGTTGCTTCTATATCACGCCGTTGCACGAAAGTAGATTCTGTTGCCAGTGCTGTTTGAAAGTCTGTAACCTCGTCGTCAGTGGCTTCTGGAAATGTAATTTCCTCTTCAGAAGTTTCGATGATATTTTCAGGTGCTGCGATCGCATCATCAGCTACAGTAAAAGAAACTTCCTCACCATTTTCGCTAACTTCTGGAATCTTTACTTCCTCAACATCTGCACTGACTTCTGGTGCAACTAACGCTTGCAAATCTCCAATCTCATCATGAACATTGTGTGGAACTTCGCTAACTGCTTCTGGTGACTGAATGATGTTTTCAGGGGCGATTATCTCAACAACCGGAATGACATCATCGGGTTGATTAGCAACAACTTCGGAGGTTTCGCTTACTTCTGGAGAAGGTGTTTCTACTTCGGGAGTAATAGGCGCTGAAACTTCGCTAACTAGTTCTGGGGATGGATTAACGACATTGGCTGCGCTGACACTTTCAGGCGATCGCGGCCGAGAAAACAGTGAAGGGTCTATAATTCTAAAGACTGTCTCTGGTTGCTCATAAGCGGGAGCAACTGCTTCTAAGATCAGAACGTAATCTGCAATCCTGATAATATCTCCATCACTCAAAGAATATGGTCGATCTTTTTCGGCTTGTTTTCCATTAAATATTGAGCCATTTCTACTGCCAAGGTCAGAGAAGTAGTAATTTCCAGCTTTAACAAAAAACTTAGCATGTACCCGACTAATATCAGGACTGTCTAAGACTAAATCAGAATCAGGAGAACGACCTATTAACCATTCTCCTCTCGTTGGAGTTTCTGTGGTCAGGTCAACTTCATTGACTTCACTTAGATTTGGTGAGTAGCTAACTTTTACTTTCATATTAATTTTTGGTTAATTTTATTGATTTCTGCTACCCAGCGCTGACGGGTAGTATGTTCTAAATTTAAAATATCATCTTGTGACCAGTGGAAATGATAAGCAATAAAAGCTACCTCCTCATATAAAGTATCGGAGGGGTAGCTTATGACTCCCCCGCTAGTTCTAGCTCCACAGAAAATTGGGTATTACAGTGGGGACATTGTGTCGGAATATGTACATCGCCTTCCTGATTGATTCGATTATAAAATTCTCGGAGATAGGCAATGTCATGTAGAAGAAGTTCTTCAAGTAAATCAGGGCTAACAGAGTTAAGACTGCCCAAGCGAGTAATAACCCGTGCAAGCATCACCAAAACACCGTAAGCTGGATTTTCCTGAACTCTGCGCTCTTGTTGCACCAAAATTTCATCTTTAGCGGTGGCTAAACGCATCACCCCATGACGATGTACCCGGTGTTCATTATCACTCAATCCTCTAGGAAGAGTGAAGGCAAATTCTGTGCAGAGAGTATCTTTCTTACGGCGCATAGGTAATTTAATTTGAGAATTGGGCATTGGGCATTGGGCATTGGGAATTGGGAATTAGAGAATAGGGGATGAGTCTTTGAACTCCATTAATGAGTCTTTGCTCTTTGCTCTTCTGCTCCCCACTCCCTATTTCCAATGCCCTATAACCCATGACCAATTCAATTATGAAGAACTGCTTCGGGAGAATTTACTGTATCTTCCGGTATGGAAGTTTCACCTTCCAAGCCATTAATTCGCCGATAAAAATCTTGGAGATAATTTAAATCTTGGGCAAAAAAGTTTTCTACTATTGCAGGAGTCACTTCTGATAAAGCACCCAAGTGAGTAATCACTCGTGACAAGATAATAATTGTGGCATAAACAGGATTAGCTTTAACGCGTGGGTCGCGCAAGGGTGCAATCTCGTCTATCGCCGTTGATAACCGCATTACACCTTTGCGGTGGAGGTTGCCTTCAGAGTCTAGATACCCCTTTGGCAGTGTAAATTCAAACTCTGTGGGAAACATACTTCTCCTAATTATTTCACGCGTTTAAATTCCTCAAAAGCAACCTCCACCTCCTCAATTTCGATGTCATGGCTGCGGGCGTTAACATCGGCAATTTTGTAACTTGCAGGCCAAGCACCGGCTAATTCAAATCTAGCTATTTCTTGATTTGCCTGATTATAAATAGACAAAGCAACAAGTCTACGTTGCTCAGACCAATTACCCTTTTCGACTTTTTCAAACCACTTCCAAAAATCCATAGAGTTGGTAGTACCTCTACGCAGAGTGAGATTACCACTCTTAGGATTGCTAGGAAGCTTAGTTCTCACCACCTGACCTTTTGATTGCCCTTTTTTACCCCAGGTTTGAGAAGTAACTTCAGAAATTTCAATTACCTCTTGGGTTCTTTTGAAGCCTTGACACTCCAAAAAGAAGCAATTGGCATCGTTTTGACCTTCTAGTGTCAGTTCTAAATAGAACCGATGGGCCGTAAGAACTTCTGGAATTCGGCTTGCGGATTGTACCACTGTTAATTACTGCAAATGCTAATTATTTGATTCGTTTAATTCCTTCGTGAACCAATTCAACTGTTTCATTTGCCATATCACCACCAGAGGCTGTTAAGGTAGGCCCGGTGTATTTACAGGGATAACAATTGACAATGTTCCAGCGTGCTTTTTCTGAGCCTTGTTGGTCATAAGCGACCACTGAACCAGTTTTACGATTCTGTGCCCACTGACGAGGATCACCCATGTCTTCGTTACACTTTTGATACCAAGTATAAAGGTCTATATCATCAGTGGCGATGACTTTTACTGTGATGTTAGTAAATTTAACAACAGTTGGTGTAGCTTGACGCATTAGTTTAGCGCCTTTAGATGAACCGTGAACTTCTTGTGCTGGAGTATTCTCAACGCCTAAGCCACTAATTTCTTTGATGAACTTATCAGTAATTCCATCAGCCTCGAAGTAAAACTTACAAGAGGTTAAAAATTCGCCTGCCATACTTTTAGACTCCTTTGTGTGTGGTTAATTTGGGAATTGGGAATTGGGAATGGGGAATGGGGAATGGGGAATGGGGAATGGGGAATGGGGAGTAGAGAGCAGGGGGAGCAGGGGAAGCAGGGGAAGAAGAACTATTGATTATTGAGCAATGCCCAATGCCCAATGCCCAATGCCCAATGCCCAATGCCCAATGCCCAATGCCCAATGCCCAATGCCCAATGCCCTATTCGTTATCTTCAATGCCATTCCATTGGCTGATGCGGAAAACAACAAATTCAGCCGGTCTGACTGGGCAAACACCGACTTCAATATATAAACGTCCTAAAATTCTGGTTTCTGGTGGGTTCAATTCTTCGTCACACTTCACATAGAATGCTTGTGCTGGAGATGCCCCAAACAAAGCACCTTCACGCCAGATGCGCTCTAAGAAGTTACTGACGGTGCGGGTGACACGTGCCCATAAATCTTGGTCGTTCGGTTCAAAAACTACCCACTGAGTTCCCAGTTCTAGGGATTTTTCGATATAGCTAATTAACCGACGCACACTGATGTAACGCCACTCTGTTTTATCTGGCTCAACTAGAGTGCGTGCGCCCCAAATGCGGATACCTCGGTTGGGGAAGTTGCGAATGCAATTTATCCCCAAGGGGTTTAATAGTTCTTGTTCGCGGAAGTTGGTGTCATAGCCTAAACCAATTACGCCTCTGGGAACTTCATTTGCGGGGGCTTTGTAAACTCCTCTGGTTTCGTCGGTGCGGGCCCAAACACCCATCACATGACCACAAGGAGGTACTAGAATTGGATTACCGCGATCGCGTGGATTGGGTACTTTAATCCAAGGATAATAAAGGGCCGCAAACATCGAACGACGGTTAAATCTATTCAACCACTCAACTACTTGCTGGGGTTTGACGGCATCCGGTGGCGCATCAAGTACAACCATGCGGTTGGGGGGGTTGGGAATATCGCCACTGGCAGAACCCTCACACATACTAATCATCAGTTCGATGATGCCGTGGACTTGATCTAAATTCAGTATCTGCTCTTGATAAGCCCGCATCACATCAGGACAAGCCAGCATTGTGATTTCATCAACTTCAAAGATACCGCGTACCCCGGTGCGATCGTCTCGAACCCCTTCTAAATTTTGTGAAAATCTATCGGGTGGAGCGGCAACAATGGGTGGCGCTAGTTCATATTGACCATTCACGGGACGACGAGCTAAAGGCTGTCCACTTTGAGTAATGTCTTCTACACTGACATACATCGAATTTCTCAATGCCGCTAACGCATAAGTCGCTATCTGAGCAGCTGGCTCGCGGTTCATTGTCAAGTTTTCGTATTGCTCTAAAAGTTCATCTCCCCGACGAATTTGAATGGTGAAATATTCACCTGTATTTGGAGGCGCTTCTCCTTCAGTACCTTCCGGTAAGGCGCGGGGTGAACCATCAATAATTACAAGATTTACTAATCCGCCTGATGCTTGCTCAGGACGTAAAGTAAAGCGCAGGGCTGGACGATTACCTCTAGAGTTGATTCTGAGAGTCGCCGGTTCTGGAGTTGCAGGTCTGGGTGCGCCTGGTAACTGAGTCCCAATGCTTGTTACCCAGCAACGACCGCCACCATTCATAAAGTAGCCGTAGACTGAAAAGGGTAAATAAGCGTTGAAGTCGGTGAAGCCGTCAGAATTGGGACGGGCAAAGTAGTTTAAATATTGCGTCCAAGTAGTTACTAGCATGGGCTTATATAACTCAGCCCCACCACGAACGTCTTCTGTAAAACCTACAAATCCGGCAACTGCTGTGCTAACACCTTCAATTGGTCGGCTACCCCGGTCAATTTCTTCGATGTAGACACCAGGAGCAAAGTAATCAAGTCTAGCCATGAAAGTTTCTCCAAGTCAGTAAAAATCTAATTATTCAGGAGTTAGAAATATTTCTTTGAAAGTATTACTTTGGTTATCTACCAATGCATTGACGTTTTGGGGTAAATAGCCAGGATGATTCAGAGTCAAAACATAATTACCTAAATGAAGGTCTTCAAAGAAGAACAGCCCTTCTTTAGTAGTTGATATGGACTTTTCAGTTCCCCTCACCGCTACTTCTGTCGCTACCAACGGCAGATTTGTCACCGCACTTTTGACAATGCCTGCGATCGCAACTCGCCTGGTTAATACTAGACTGTCACTATCACGAGACAATTGATTTCGTAAATTGAAAATTCGCTCCCAAACCAAAGGTACTGGCGTAGGTTGTGGCTCGAAGGGAATTGTAACTGTCAAATATAAGGCTGAACGCAATGGCACATTGAGAGCGCTCCATAAAGAGCCAATTTCAATTGGCGGCTCTAGGGCAACTGTCATGTTCAAATTACCATAGCCCCGTAATTCAGGAACCAAAAACTCCTCTTCCAAGGTGCGATGGCGCAACAGCACAGCCAACGCCTCACTGATAAAGTGATGCTCCCCTAAAGCTGTTCTATCCCAGGCTGTTAATAGCAGTGAAACATCAAACCAAGCGGGTGCCCAATTTACAGTGGCAGGTTGTAGAGCGCGTGTTAGCTTGCGTTCAACTTGCCTACCAGAATGTTGTACCTGCTTACTCTCACGTATATCAAAAATGTATAAATTGAGAGTCGGGCCTGCTCCCTCTTCCCTTCGATTACCAGGATGGCTAAAGTCAATTTGCTCTGTACTGGTAAGTGAGGTTCCTCCAGCTAGAATTTCGGCTAAAGTTTGAAGAACGAAGATAAGCATGAAGGTGTTCTGCTGGTAGCTAATCCAGATGCATCTACAGTATATGTATCAGCCTTCTAAAGGTAATTAGACTTTTGTCGATATTTTTAGATTGGGGATTGGGAATTGGGAATTGGGGATTGGGCAAAACAGTTCCGTTAGCGGATAGCTCAGGTTTAGCCCGTGAAGAGTTAGGAGTTACGAATTCTCCCCCTGCTCCGAATGGCACGCTTGTTAATCGCAAAGCCCTGATATAACTTGCTTTTTGAGTGTGGGGAGTGTGGGGGGTAAGACTTCTTCCCCATCCTCCCACACCTCCCACACCCTGCCGGCAAGGAGGTTCCAGCTTTTCTTGGTGCCATTCTCCCTTGCTCCCCTGCTCCCCATTTGAGTTGGGCTGGAAGATATTAGATTTTCGAAAATCCGAAAAGCAGTAACTTCAGTTTGTAGATTAGTCTGGAGCAGTTCTTAATAGGAGTGGCGAGATGACCACACCACAAAATCTATGCGTTGTAATAAAAAAATGCTCTACGTACCTATATATACTTAGAAAAATGATAAATATATATAAACGTAAACTTAATAATTCTTTGTATTGATTATCTAAGAAGATAACTTAATAAAAAAATAAACATTACTGAGACTGCATAAATTTATACTGGTCAGCAGAAGAATAAAAACATTTGGTTGCAAAAAGCGAGTGAAGCTATGACACTAGGCTTTTATGTACAAAAACTGGAGAATGGCTCGAATTATTTGAATTCCTCAGATATTCAGAGCTATTGTCAATTAGAGTCTGAACAGTTAACTAGTCAATATCCAATTTTTTTCGCTCGGATTGTATATCATGATTACTTGCTGAAAAATCATCAGGAAGTTATAAATTATGGTCAAGACCAAGCTCCTTTTTCCCATAAAACTTTAGCTTATTTGCGCTCTGAAGCATGGCTTACAGATTTTCCGCCTGCTTTGACTTTGCATGAATTTAAACTTAAGGATTTTTCATCCATTTCTTACATTTGCCCTATAGGATATAAAAATCAAAAACCTGAATACATTCAAATCATTACTCATAAACCTCTGTCAGAGAGCTTGCAATTATATGTAAAACGCTCTGCTATGCTGCTGAGTAAGTATGCAGATATTTACTTGGACTATGGAAGACAAAAAACTGAAATTCAACTCCTGGAAGATATCTTGCATCGAATAGGCCATCAATTGCGTAACGCTCTAGGGCTTATAGGATTGTATGCACATAACTTATGCTTAGGTTTAGAGGATAGTCCTTGGCAAGAGCAAGCAACAATCATCGGCGAAAGTATACAAGATTTAGATACTAATTTAAATGAGCTTATTGATTGTGGGCAAAGTGCAAAATTGAGAGTAAAACTTCAAGATTTAAGAAGTTTAGTTTATGAAAGTATCAAAAACTTACAGCCTCTAATTAATCAGAAAAAACTTAAAATATTGATTCCAGATACATCGACAATACTGAAGATAGACAAATTACAAATGAAACAAGTATTTGATAATATCCTCAGTAATGCCGTCCATTTCAGTCCTAACTCAGGAACTATTACCTGTAGCTGGCAAGTTTTTCAAGATGAAGTTTTAATTAAAATTTCAGATCAAGGGCCAGGATTATCACAAGAGGATTTACAAAAAGTATTTACCCCATTTTATTCCCGGCGCAAAGGAGGTACAGGACTAGGCTTAACTATTGCGAAGAAAATTATTTTGGATCATCAAGGAAGTATCTGGGCACAAGCCTTATCAGAAAATGGAGCGCAATTTTCTGTAATTTTGCCTCGACCAAGGAGTATGAATTAATTCGTAATTTGTAATTAAAAAAGATGGCTAATGATAGTAAGAAACTTTCGGTTTTGCTGGTAGATGATGAAGAACGCTTCCGCCAAGGATTACGTACTCTCCTGAATTTTTATAGTATTAATTCTGCATTACCTGTAGAAGTTATAGGTGATGCAGATTCTGTGGAGCAGGTTTTAAAGTTTACAGCCCAGAAGTGTCCAGATTTAATTTTGCTGGATATGCAATTGAAGGGATGTGATGGGATTACAGTTCTGGCACGTCTTAAGGAAACTGCTTACACTGGAAAAGTTTTAGTGTTGTCGGCTCATCAAGAAGACGACTGGATTTTTAGAGCAATGCAGGCCGGAGCCGCAGGTTATGTGTTTAAAAATCGTGTGGCAACACAATTGTGTGAGGCTATTGACACTGTTACAAGAGCGGAAATTTATTTACCTTCAGAAGTTGCTAGTCGATTTTTCCGGTTTTTTCAGGCTTATTCAGACTCTTGCCTGAAAGCATGTCATGAGGTGCATTTAACCGAAAGAGAGCAGGAAGTTTTATACTGGTTAACTCAAGGTGCTTCTAATGAAGAAATTGCTAAACATTTATATGTAACAGTTGCTACTGTTAAGGCGCATCTCACCAGTATTTTTGAAAAATTGAAGGTTACTAGTCGGACTCAAGCTATTGTGGCTGCCCTCAAGTTAGGATTAGTTCACGCTTGAGCGCGACGAAAGTAATCGGCGCAATTCACGAAACTTTTTGTATATGCCTTCATTTGAATCTTTTTATCAAGAATACCCCTGCTCGTATAATTCTCCCTTAAGTTGCGATCGCCCTTTCCAAACCGCGCAGCAAATCAAGGGGGCTAAGTTTTGCTTGGAATGTGGTTTTCCAGCAACTTTACCACAGGAGGCTGAGATTAAAGGAAGTCAGGGAACTTATCAAATAGCTAGTTTTATTGGTGTACGGGGTTTAGGCCGCTTATACTCAGGTGTTCAACTTAAAGATAAACAGCCTGTCATTATCAAAGAATACCTACTACCCAATCGTTGTTTTAATGAAAGCGAGACTCTGAAACGCAAAGAGACTTTCAAACGGGTGGGTGGGGTAAGTTTAGCCGATAGTCGAATTCAAAACTTTCGTCTTGTAGAAACTAAAGAAGCGATCGCAGATGAAAAAGGAGAACGCTGCTATCTAATCACTCAAGGAATCGAATCATCCCAAACTTTAGGGAAATATCTCATAGAAAAAGGAGCGATGACATCTATTGATGTGCGGGAAGTATTAAATCAAAGTTTACAAACTCTCCAGTTTCTCCACACCCAAAAGCTGCGTTTTCCCTCAAATCAAGTACAACTGGGTATAACTCACGGCAATATTAGCTTAGATAGTACTTTAATTAAACTAGAAAATAATCAAAAATTCTCTATATACTTTTGTGATTTAGCAACCTGGGAAAACTTATTTATTCCACCTATTATTCCTCAACCCGCGCCTGCCAGACCTGAGCAAGATTTAGAATCATTAGGATTGCTAGCCTTTTATCTATGGACAGGACGGACAACTAATTTTTTATCCAACCAGCCTCTCGACCCTAGAGATAATCAACAATGGCCGGATACCGATAGCCATTTAAAGCAGTTTATTTATCGCCTCATTGGTCTAGAAACTCCTTTCGAGAATGCGGAAACGGCTCGTCAAGCACTGCTGCAACTTCCCAAAGAAGAGCGTGGCAAAAGTTCAGTGTCATCGCCAGCTTCTCAAGCAATAGAAAAACGTTTACCAATGCCTTTAATCCTGATAGGAATTCTGGCTTTATTACTACTCGGCGGAGGAATTTTGTATTGGTTTTTGGGCAAGAAAACAGATAGTCCTAATCAATATATATTATGGTCTAGACTTGTGCGAAATTTCTCCGAAGTTCCCAATGTTCCTGCCGGGCAATTTACTTACACAGGAGAAAAAGACAGTACGTGGAGTTATGTTTTAACGCAATCAGTAGAAAATAGTCGTTTAGGAGAGTTATTGACCAGACCAAAGCCAGATGCGACAGCAACATTTAACTATCAGTCTGTTTTGTCAGCAAACGTCAAGAATCCGATTAAAAGTATCGAAGAAGTTGAAACAAACAAAAAAGATTTTGCAATTACTAGTTTGGTAGACAACATCACAGATAAACTTTCTAAAAAACAAGTTGCTTATGATGGATTAATTGTTTTTGTAGCATTTAATAAGAGAGACTCAAATCTTGCTAATGCTCTTGGAGGGCAAATAAGTCTTGAGCAATTGCGTCAAATTTACACAGGTAAAATTACCAATTGGCAACAAATTAGTCCGAAACTTCCAAATTTAGCTGTGAAACCTTTTGCTCCAACAGAACCGGAAGCAATCAGTAAATTTCAAGAAATAGTTCTCAAAAACGTCCCTCAAGACGAAGCTTTATTTGCAGCAAATGTTACTAAGCTGGATACAACAAAAACCCAAAATCAGATACGCAGCGAGACTCTAGATGGGCGAACCACTGGTATTATCAGTTTTGGCATTATCAGTAAAACTTCGAGTCAGTGTACTGGTTATCCGCTAGCGATCGCAGATGGCAAAAAATCAGCGATTCAACCTCTGTTTCAACGGCGCGATCGCCGCTCAATTAATCCCTCAGATGACTTGTGTCAACATGATGATTATTATGTTGATGTCACAACATTCCAAAGCTACCCCTTGGGATACCCTATTTTTGTAGTGTACCCTAAAGACACCAGTCGCCTGCCTGGTGGTTCTACATTTGCCCAGATGCTAACCACTCGTCAAGGTCAGTGTTTACTTAGTAAAGTAGGTCTCGTAGCTTTACAACCTATGCCTGATGATATAAATTCCTATGCCTGCAAATCGGTGCCCCAATCCTAGTTGCGAATATTTTAACCGCGCCCTGCCTAACAATGCTAAGGTTTGTCCCTGGTGTTCCACTCCTGTGGGTAATGTAGTTTCCTCAACACCACAACAACCGCCTAGTCAACCACCACCTATTCAGCAACAACCTAGTCAACCACCACCTGCTCAGTATCAACGACCGCCTACAGAGCAACCTAATTACCAACCTCCCCAACAACCCCCCGTTGATTATTCAACAGTCTATCAGCCACGAGTTTCTTATCAACCAACACCGCCTGCTTATGTCCCTCCGCCTCAAAGAGCGCCAGCCTTAAAGCTGATTCATACTACTGGCAGAGAATTTCACCTCGTTGGGGAAGGAGGTTATATTGGTCGCCGCAGTCAAAGTCCAGGAATAGCGCCGCCAGAAATTGATTTGACCGGCATTCCCAGTGAGGGAATAGTCTCTCGTCGTCATGCGCGAGTCGATTGGGACTGGTCGCAAAATGCATACATGATTGTTGATATGAGTACAAATGGTATTTATTTAAACAACAATCCTCTCACTCCTGGTATGCAATATCGCCTGCTTAATGGAGATTCATTGCGATTTGGTCAGGACAACCTAGTTAATTTTACGGTGTATATAGCGTAGCTAAAAGCTATCAAATTTCCTGGGGTAGTTGATCGATCAGCTACCCTTAAATTTTGGCGATGCCTCATTACAGTATTTATATGAAATAAAATTGCGAAGATGAGAAAATCGCACTCGATCAACCTTCTTATTTGAGCGATCGCATTTTTGAGTCAGAATGGAGAACGCGATCGCACTATCCTTGGAGTACATTTCTTACGTTCCCAAGCTGGGCAAGATCAAGCCTGATGATTAAGCCTACCTCATTGCCTTGATTAATCCAAGATTCATACGCAGCTAGCCTTTGCTTGCCTATGTCGCTGCCACTAACCATACTCTCCATGAACTTGTCAGCCGTTAATCCAGGCTCGTCTAGCCCTATCGGCAGAATAAATACACCTCTGCTTTCAAGGGCTTTTAGCCAGGCGATGTGTTCTGATACGATCTCTGGGGCAATCACGCCAGATTTGTTCTTATTCACGCTACTAAATGACTTACGCCACGCCGTCAAGCCCTTGGCTTGTAACACGCCCCATGTGCCGCCTAACGCTGCTCCAAGGAGTTCTACTACACTCTTGACTACTGCCGCTCCCTGTGGGTCTACTTGCACATATCCCTTTACTCTGCCATTTTGCTCTCTTGTATGTAATGCCTGATAAATATCATTGACAGCAGCCAACATGTCTGCTTTATTTAAATGTTCCCCTTGCCCCGCTGGTCTTACATGCGCCCCTGCTTCATTCGTTGCTGCATTCCAATCTACACTGACCAAACCGTAGGATTCCTTATGGATTCCGCTGACCTGAGTGCTATCAAGAGCGCGTTGGACAACCTTAGACCCATGCCTGATATGCTTTTCATGCGGCTTGCCTCTTGTTGCTTTTTGAACCATCCTACCTGACTGCTGCACAACATGGGTCAACTCATGCGCCAACAACTCTTGACCGCCGCGACTCCCTGGATTATATTCTCCCTGCCGAAAGAACACATCCTGTCCCGTTGTGAAAGCACGCGCTTGAATTGACTGATTCAACTGGTCAGATTGACCATCGGTGTGAACCTTCACCCCACTGAAATCTGCGCCAAACGCCTGTTCCATCGGTTCGCGGATGTTGTCTGCGATCACCTGTCCACCCCCCCGCGCTTGGTTAATGGACGCTTCTAGGTCAGGCGCAGCAGCCATCCCAGCCTCACCCTGACTCGGCTTCATCTGTAATTCTTCCTCATCCTCTGGCAATGCTTCTCGTTGCAATGTGCGATTGTCCAGAGATTTCATCTGTAATTCTTCTTCATCCTCTGGCAATGCTTCTCGTTGCAATGTGCGATTGTCCAGAGATTTCATCTGTAATTCTTCCTCATCCTCTGGCAATGCTTCTCGTTGCAATGTGCGATTGTCCAGAGATTTCATCTGCAATTCTTCCTCATCCTCTGGCAATGCTTCTCGTTGCACCAAAGGCGTGATGGAATTTGCCAGAGGTTTCATCTGCAATTCTTCTTCTTCCTGCGGCACTGCTTCTCGTTGGATAGACTGACGATTTCCAGGTTGTGCCATTCTTTGCATTACCTGTTGTGCTACGCTATCAGCTTCCTGTTCGTAAATGTCTCCAGGCTGGCTAATTGAGAGTTTTGCTTGCGATCGCAGTGGTATGCGGCTGATATCGTGAGTAAGTGGCTGATTAAGTGGTTGTATTTCAGGAACAGTTTGGCGTGAAATTGCCGACGACTCCAAACCAAAGCCGGGTGTAGGGTGTTTCAGGGATGGAATTGAGAAGTCTGTAGTAGTTTTCTTCTGCCGGCTGACGTGTTCTCTCATTTTCTTCTCCTGTTTCCCAAGCAGTAGTTAGATGAATAATACGCTGTTACTTACATCGATATTACAGCGATCGCACTTGTAACACAATTCCTCTAAGGTAAGGGATTTTCAGCGAACGTAGGGGTGCAAGGACTTGCGCCCCTACTAAGTTCGACTTTTGGCTACTTTTGATTCTGATGCAGTACCTTTAGCCTGGATTTAGGGAGAGTTTTTTTATTTATGGACTCAAAACAGCAACAAAGTTTTTTCACCTTCGATGGAGATGTAGGCGGTACTGCTGGCTACGCTGGGGTTTCGGTGGCATCTGATGCTAGCAAGGCAGCTATTGCTGCGGGTAAATACCTCAACGATTCACGGCTGATGAACCAGCTTACAGAACGCGTATATAAACTTATGCTAGAAGATTTGCGATCGCAGCGCGAAAGAATAGGTAGTTATGATTCTCAAAGGTGGTTGTGATGGCTACAGGCGCTAACAATGGCAACATTACTCACGAATTAAATTATGTCACTACTAATCGGTTCTACGTAGAGATAGATAGTTCTATTGCTGCATCTTTCGCTGAATGTTCAGGATTAAGTGTTCAAATTAAGAAAAATGTTTTTCAGGAAGGTGGTGTTAACGACCAGCAAAGAATTTATTTAGGTCATACAGAATTTGCAGACATAACTCTTAAACGAGGATTTACCGATCATCCAGGTTTTTGGAATTGGATGAATGCAGTTTTTGATGAAAAAAAGAAAACATCTCGACGCAATGTCAATATTCTGATTTTTAATCAAGCCGGTGAAACGATGATGAGTTGGACTTTGATTGGTGCTATTCCTATAACCTGGAAAACACCAGCACTTCAAGCAGATGGAAAGGCAGTTGCGATTGAAGAATTAACTTTAGCTTATGAAGGTTTACAAGTTGCAAGGTCTACAGGAGGAGGCTCTTCTGTACAACGAGATCAAAAATCAGGATATTTCGTTTCTAGCTAATTGGCTACTCTTAAACTATCACTATGCAAATTATTCAATCTTCACTAGGAAACAATATTCATCCCCTTGGGGTAATATCATCTTTATATAATTTTCAGGGAATAATATTGAGAAAAGAATCTCATTCTTTGCATTCACGAAATAATTTTATCAGTACAATCCAAACTAAACCACCATTAGTCAAATCCTCTAAATTTTTCTTGTCTCGTCAGTATGAACCATCGATTGAACCATTAATAGGTTGGGATAGTTGGGATGCTCAGGATATAACTAGTGATTTTAGTGAATTTCCGTTGATTGAATTTGATGCTTCTGATTCAATAGCTGCATTAGACAATAGCAATGAATCAGTAAAAAATAGTATTCCAAAGATAATGCCAACTCCCATCGAGACAAATACGAGTAATGGCACATCTCAAGAAGTAAATATAAAAAATAAATCTAAGCCAAAAAAAACAAATAAATCTCAGAAACCACTAGAAAAAGAACCAAAGTCAAAATCTAGAACTAAAAAAGCTATCAAATCATCTACGGCTAAAAACTTTGAGCCAATTGTTGATAAAACTAATATTCATCTTAACAAAGATAACTTATTAATATCAGATGAGTCTATGCCTATTGAGGCTAATTTGGAAACACCAGATTTACAACTAGATATTGTGTTAGACACTACTACAAAGGATCGTAATTCTGTCAGTACTCCAACCGTAGATACTTCACCTAGCTTTCAAGATAAATCAACTTTATTCGAGAATTTTGCTACCGATGATCTGTCAGAAAATTCTGAGCTAATATCTAGTTTTTCTAGTACAGGTTTGTCTTTAACAGAAAATACTTTAACATCGAAAGAAAATATTGAATTAGACGATGGCACAAGTGAATTAGTCAACAGTTCATCTATAGAAATTCCTTCTAAAAGGAATACAGAAAAAATATTTATACCGGATAGTAACTTTACAGATAATGAAGAAAAACTAATACCTGAAGTCTCAGCATCAGTTAATCTGTCAGGTATGCAAGTTAGCCAAACGCAACCACAACAAGACATTGAAAGAGATCAGGTTCCGTCTATAGTTGACAATAAAAGCAGCGTAAGTCAGACAAATTTAATCCAAGCAAAAGAGATTTTACCAACCTTAAACTCTCTATCGCAGGAAGAAGAATCACCAAATATTAATACTAAGCTTGAGGAAGTTACAGCTATTGATGAAGCAGAATTAATATCAGAAAAAAGCACAAATAATTTTGTCACAGATAATCCTGTCTCTGAGAATTATTTAACTTTATCTTCAGCACTTACTTCATCTGAGGTTGATAATTCACATACTTTACTCCATTCTTTGGAGAATGATGAAAATACCGTAGAGACGGATGTTACTTCGTCTAATTCTGAGTCTTCAGTTGCAAAAAATCCTATTACAGTACAACAAGAAATCGATCCTGACTTTTCACACAATGTAGAAAAAGCAACGCAAAATCTAACCCCTCAGCCCCCTTTACTAGCAGATAATGGGGAGATTTTACAGCCTTTATCCTTTCAGGATCAAGGTTTTCTAGATTCTATGAAAAGTCAGGAAATTGATTCCAGTGTTACGAGTGAGTCTCCAGATATTGTGCCTGTTCAGTTAATACCTACCTCAGCAGTTATTGAAGACACACCTAGTTTATTCAGCAACCCTGATAGCGATGAACAGTTAGTAACTTCAGAATCACAGTCTGCGATGGTGGTTCATGTCTCAGATATCTCAGCAAATGTGACTTCACTACAACGTGATAGCAATATTCAAAATCCTGGTAGCGAGTTTACAGAAAGTCAACCCATCTTAGCAGCACCTGAAATTGCTGAAGCACCAACAATTAGCGCCACATCACCTGAGATTACTGAAACACCAACAGTTACCGCTATTTCCCCTGAAATTGATGAAGCATTGGTAGTTAGCGCCACATCGCCTGAGATTGCTGAAACACCAACAATTAGCGCCATTTCCCCTGAAATTGATGAAGCATTGGTAGTTAGCACCAATTCGCCTGAGATTACTGAAATACCAACAATTAGCGCCATTTCCCCTGAAATTGATGAAGCATTGGTAATTAGCGCAAGTTCGCCTGAGATTACTGAAATACCAACAATTAGCGCCATTTCCCCTGAAATTGATGAAGCATTGGTAGTTAGCACCAATTCGCCTGAAATTGCTGAAACACCAATAGTTACCGCCACATCACCTGAAATTGATGAAGCATTGGTAGTTAGCGCCAGTTCGCCTGAAATTGTTCAGAAAACAAGTATTTTTAGGGAAATTATTGATAATGAAAAAACAGTAGAATCAGAAAATCCTGAAATATCAACCTTTGCTGATACCTGGGATAATCCAGATATTCTAGACAACCCAACTTCTCCACAAGATGAGGTAAGCACAGCACCTAAAGTTGAGCAAAATGCGATCGCAGAAAATTTGCCCGCGCCTAAAGGTTATGCTACTGGTGGTCATGTTACAGACTCCCGTGTTGAAAATCGCCAGCAGATAGCACCCTCCGATACAGTACCTGCAATGCTTACGCCTGGAGAGTTTGTGATTAATACCAGGGATGCACAGAAGAATCTACCCCTACTACATCACATCAACACGGGTGGAACACCGCACGATATTATTCTTCCAAGTTTACAAACACCCAATCCCATAGAACCAGAAGCAACAATTTCTCCAGAGACTCCGACTAAAGTCGATTCTTTTTCAGACACTTCATTACAGCTAAAAAGCGCTGAGACTGATTCACCTGAGATATCAAATTCTTTAATTCCTTCTTCCTTCGGGTTGAATAGTAATAAACAGAAACTTTCTATCCTCAATTATCCCCAGCTTCATACTCTTCAAAATGAAACAACAGATGTCGGTGAATCTTCACCTCAATACTCATCGCCTCCCCTGATTTTCCGAAAAGCAAATTCCAGCACACATACGCCTTCCCAATGGTCAGATACACCTTCTCAATGGTCAAGTGTAGAAGATTTACTAAATGGAAATAATGATGATTTTACTAGCTTTAATTTTAATGATGGGGAATCAAACAGTCAAAATTATGAATTTTCTCATGTTTCAGAATCGCCACAAGTTTTTGCTAAACACCTTCCTTCACCGAGAGGCTTTGCTAATGGTGGAGAAGTCACTCCACCCGACATATCTAGAGAAATACAACCGATAACTGAAACCATAGAGAGTGTATCCTCATCTTCTCTAGGAGATGAAAAAGATGATACAGCTGATTTGGAAGCTCTAGCTCGTGAAATTTATCACAGATTACGACAACGGATAGAAATTGAACGAGAGCGTCATGGCGGTTACTCCGGTCGATTACCTTGGTAAATTTTCATTCAATAATTAATTTTAGGAGAAATATTCAAATGGCAAGTCCAGCAATTATTGTTATTCAAAAGCTTAAACCACAACTTGAGAAAGCCAAACTTGTAGCTTATAACAATGAAGCGCCAGATATTGAATTAATGTTTAATCCTACAGATATTAGTTTTGCTCGGACTGTTAAGTGGGAAAGTAAGGATGGGAATAGAGGAACCACTCTACTTCCGAAAGTAAACTTTTCTGGCGTTGAACCTTACAAATTCACCCTTAAACAGTTACTCTATGATACTTATGAAACGAAAGAGTCGGTGATGAAAAAGTACATAGATAACATTAAAAAAGGTGTAGAAACTATCAGTAAAGCAACTGATAAACGACCACCTGTTTATATATTTACATGGGGAGATGAATATTTTTATTGTGTAATCACGAGTTTAACATACACTTTAAATATGTTTTTGAGTGATGGTACACCAGTCAGGGCACTGGTAGATATAGCCTTGCAAGAAGTAGATAAAAATAACCTGCCTGGAGGACGTAAATCTGATTCTAAAGGCAACGCTCGTGCAACAGATAAAAAGGGTCAAAAGCTGAGTAAGTAAAAGATATAAAGTAATAAATTAGTATTTACTTTGTCATTAAAGGCTGCTCTAAACATTTTATAAATTATCAAATAATAGTTATGCCTCCTAAAAAAAGCCTTTATTTAAGCGAACCTAAAATACAGATAGATGGACAACCTGCTTCTCCTGAATTAATGAAGGATTTGTTGCAAATCACAATAGAAGAAAGCCTTCATTTACCAGCAATGTTTACGCTAGTAATCCATAATAGCTATATTCCCACATCTGACCGACCAGAAAATAAGGCTTGGCGACATGAGCAGTTGTTTAGAATTGGCAAAAAAGTGAAGTTGGGTTTTACTTCGAGTACTACTCTAGATAATAATTTTCAAGATGAGGTAGAAAAAATCCTAATTGAAGGCGAAATTACCGCGATGGAAGTTCACTTCAATGAAAAATCTGAAGCTGATATCATTGTTCGTGGTTATGATATTTCTCATCGTCTTCACAGAGGTCGTTATAATCGTTCTTTTTTGAATGAAACTGATAGTGATATAGTCAAAAAAATAGTTCAGGAAGTAGGTATAAGACCTGGCAATATTGATTCAACAGGCGAAGTTAATAAGTATGTTTTTCAAGAAAACCAAACTAATATGGAGTTTCTACGGGAAAGGGCAGCCCGTAACGGTTTTGAACTATTTATTACAGAGGATAAGATCAATTTTTGTAAACCAAAAGTTCAGGAATCTCTAGCATTAGAATGGCTAGATGATATTAGTAAATTTAGTACCCGCGTCACCAGTGCTGAACAGGTGAGTTCTGTGGAAGTACGTGCCTGGGACTATACTCAGAAAAAATTGATTAGCCAAACAGCTAACAAAGAAAAGCAAGTAACCGAGACAGGTAATCAGCTAGGAAGTAGTACCAGTACTGCATTTTCTAATCTTAAGTCTCCCAAAATGATTGTTGTAGATAAGCCTGTCGCCAGTCAAAAGCAAGCAAAAGCTATGGCTCAGGCTTTATGTGATGAATTGGGAGGAGAATTTGTTTATGCAGATGCTAAAGCAGCAGGGAATCCTGAGATTCGTCCTGGACGAGTTGTTAAGCTTCAGGGTATGGGCGATCGCTATAGTGGTAAGTATTATGTTACAGAAACCCGCCATTTCTTTAATCAGCGCGTTTATGAAACTGAGTTCAGCGTGCGGGGACTACGTTCTGGTAACTTATTCACAACCCTATCTCCAGAAAAACGTCTACAGCCATCTGAGACTTTATTAGTGGGAATTGTGACTGATAATAAAGACCCAGAGAAAATGGGCAGAGTGAAGGTCAAGTTTCCCACTCTCACAGAAGACCATACAAGTGACTGGGCGAGAGTTGTAGCTGTGGGAGCAGGCCCAAACAGAGGTTTTGACTGTTTACCAGAGGTAAACGATGAAGTTTTGGTAGGTTTTGAACATGGCGATATCCATCGTCCCTATGTCATTGGCGGGGTATGGAACGGGAAAGATGCACCACCGGAAAAGGTGAGTGATTCGGTTACAGGTGGTGTCAGATTACGCACAATTAAAACTCGTGTTGGTCATGTTCTACAGTTTGTTGAAGAGGATAAAGGAAGTAGTAAAAAAGGTATTCGCGTAGAAACCACAGGCGGTCACAAAATATATCTCAATGATAGCGATCGCTGCATAGAGATTGAAACCACAGGTGGTCATAAAATCAAAATGGACGATATGGGTAAATCTGTTTCAGTGAAATCAACAGGTAATATGTCATTAGATGCTGCTGGAAATATAGACATTACAGCCAACGGCGTGATTACAGTTAAAGGTGCGATGATTCGCCTTAATTAATTTTCTATGTTTTTTCTCAGCGCTCTCTGTGCCTCTGTGGTTTAAAAGTAATTTATCTAACCACAGAGACGCAGAGAACACAGAGGTAAGAGATTAAAGACACTATTAGGAGGTTGTGATGGGTAAACCGGCAGCAAGAATTACTGATAATGTGGCGCACCCTTTACCCCCAGTCTTAACAGGGGGGCCGGGTAGTCCCAATGTATTGATTGGATCTTTACCTGCGTGGCGGGGTGTGCTTGCAGCAGCAGTACCAGCTTTACAATCCGCCAAACAAATTTCTGATACGGCTATCCAAGTGGCTGAGGCTGCTACCCTAGCGGCGGCAGGTACACCAGGGGCACCTGCTGCTTTAGCCGCCGAACAAACTACAAAGGCAACATCAGCAGCTACTATGGGTAGTGCGATCGCAGCAGCAGCAGCAGGAGCTGATATTCATAATTGCGCCACACCTTTACCCTTACCTCCTCACGGCCCTGGGGTTGTGATTGACGGTAGTCAGACTGTGCTGATTAACAATCTACCCGCCTCTCGGATGGGTGACACTGTTTTAGAAGCATTAGGGCCGCCGAATAAAATTATCAAAGGTGATTTTACCGTTTTGATTGGCGGCTGATTGGAGAGGCAGGGGGAGAATGATTTGTAATTGTAATTTGCCATAAATTAAGATTCATAGATGAGTCTTTTTTACTCATGGACGAGTCTTTGAACTCCTTTAATGAGTCTTTGAACTCCTTTAATGAGGCTCAGAACTCCATTAATGAGTCTTTGAACTCCGTTAATGAGTCTTTGAACTCCATTAATGAGACTTTTTTACTCGCGGACGCAGCATAGATTCAAACTCCATTCCCCATTCCCCATTCCCCATTCCCCATTCCCCTATCTCCTCAACCTCGACCTTTGGCGAATAGGCTTAAACCTTCTGTGTCGATATCTTTGAAGATATCCATGTACAACTGTCTAAGTGCCAGATATGGTTTACGGTCGTGAACGAGCCTATTTGGGAACAGGTTGGGCTTATCCACTGCATTTAAGTGTGCAAGGCGGGATACAACTTAGCCGTGAAGATCAAAAAGTTAAAGAATCTATTTGGATTATTCTCCGCACCGGAGTAGGTGAGCGGGTTTATCGACCTACCTTTGGTTCGCGCTTGTCTGAACTGGCGTTTGCACCTTTAAGTAGCGATACCCTACTGCGAATCCGTCTTTATGTCTTGGAAGCTTTAGAAGTTTGGGAACCACGCATTACTATCGATGAAGTTGTCACCGATCCTGACCCTGTGCGTGGCAGAGTGGACATCATTATCAATTATCGACTCAAAGACGGCCCCGATATTTATAGTTTTGTTTATCCTTATTATTTGGTTTCAGCTGGGGAGGAATCGTGATCCGAATTAAAAATTGAAAATTAAAAATTAAAAATTAATACGACTTACGCAAAATATCTCTCAAACTCTGATTTCTCTGTGCCCTCTGTGCCTCTGCGGTAGCCTGCGGCAAGCCGAAGCGTCTACGTTATTCCGTAATTTATGCGTAAGTCCTAATTAAAAAAGCTGAATTTTCTCTGGGTTTCTAGGCTTGTATCTGTCACATTCTTTTTAAAATTGGTATGAACTTTGATTTTTTACCGAAATTACCTTCTTCCAACTTAGACGATCGCGCCTTCGATGATTTGGTGGAAGAATGTATTATGCGTATTCCTCGCTACTGTCCAGAATGGACAGACCACAATCTCAGCGACCCAGGAATTACGCTAATTGAGTTA